>NZ_DATCSY010000148.1:0-2993 GCF_036568245.1 Rheinheimera sp.
TAGGTGTCGCCGTTCAAGCGGGTGCCGTTGATGCTTTTGGTGTAGGTGCCGGCTTCGGCATCACGGTTGCCGCTCACGGTGCGGCTGGCGGTTCTGCCATCGGGCGCGGTCATGGCGGTGCTGCGGTTGAAACCGGTGGCGGTGGCCGTCTGCGCGGTGTGGCGGCTGACGGTTTTTCCGTTGCCAGCGGTACGGGTAACGTCGGCGGTGTAGCTGTGGCGTTGGTGCCTGGCGCCGAGCTCGGCATGAGCGACCGACACGGCACCGCTTGCAGCCAGGACAACAGCCAGCATCAATGGTTTGGTTTTCATGGGCTTACTCCTTGACAGTGTGATTGGGGTCTGTGGTTTCCGGCAGGGGTTTGTGCTGCCTCTGTTACGTTTAACGCACAACGGCGGAATCGGTTTACACGCCGGATAAAAAATTTTCCCCACATAGCCGCCAGGCAGTTTTGCCAGCCAGCCAGAAGATGCGGCTTTCTTTGCTGTAGGCAATTGATTATTTGAAGCTTTTGTGTTTTTCTGCATGGGATATATTGAGACTAAAGGCAGAATCTGTCCAGGGTCTTAATATCACGTTTTGTATAGTTAACTGTTATGCCGCATGGCCACGGTTTATCAGGAAAAAGCAAGCTGCGGGTGTATTCGAGTTCCGGCCAGGGATAGTGGAGAATGCAATGACTGAAATCGTGCAACTCGGTTTGCTGGTGCTGACGGGCATCTGTATCTACGCTGGTATTACTCACTTGTTATTAGCATTGCATCGGCAATCTAATGTCAGCCAGCTGCTGTTTGCAGGCTTGTGCTTGTTGATGATGCCGTTCTCTATTTCTCACATCTTGATTTATCAGGCGGCCAATGAGCGTGAGTTCATACAGGCACTTAATTGGAATTTATCCGTTTTATGCCTGTTTTTAGGGCTTTTCCCTTGGTTTATCGCTCGGCACACAGGGAAGCAGCCTTTACCCTTGCTGATAGGGTTGAGCACGTTGTTTGCGTTGTTGTTCATGGTCAATCTAAGTCAACCCTACAGTTTGCAATATCACCATTTTGACGGTATCCGGACCTTGCAATTGCCCTGGGGAGAGCTTGTTACCCGTGGTATTGGCGATAGTGGCGCTTGGACGTACCTCACCATCGCCACCGTGTTCATGGTGTTTGGTTATGCGCTTTATGCCATTGGTGAGCGTTATCGCCGGGAACGCCGTGGCACAGATCTGGCGATGCTGTTCGGCGTGGGTGTGTTTCTGCTGGCCTCGATACAGGGTATTCTTGTGCGCCTGTCGGTAATAGACTTCATCGAATTGGGTCCGTTTGGTTATCTGTTGATGGTGATCATTATGAGTGCGGCTTACAGCCGTGAGCTTCAGTTACACCTACAGAATTCCGAGCGGCGTTTCCGCTCGCTGGTCGAGCAGTCGCCCTTTAGTATTCAACTTTTGTCACCGGATGGGTTTACCCGCCAGGTCAACCCTGCTTGGGAAAAGCTGTGGGGCGTAAAGGTTGAGGGGCTCGCCTCGTATAATATCTTGCAAGACCGGCAGCTCGCCGAAAAAGGCGTTATGCCTTATTTCGAAAAAAGCTTCACTGGCGAGACCGCAGTAATCCCACCGATCATCTACAACCCGGTTGTCAACCGAATTGCGCAAGAGCCTTCCCGAGACCGCTGGATACAAGGCTATATCTATCCGATCAAGGATCTGGCCGGGACAATAACGGATGTGGTGCTGATGCATGAAGATGTGACGGATAAGAAACGAGTTGAAGATGCCCTGCGCCTTATCGCGGCAGGTGTTTCTGCTGAGACTGGCGAGGCTTTCTTCCAGCAACTGACACTAAACCTGGCTAAGCTGTTTGATGCTGAATACGCTTTTATCGGTGAACTCGAGGAAAAAACTGTGGCACGGATTAACACCCTCGCGGTTTGCGCTCATGGTCAGACTGCAGCCGATTTTAGTTATCCACTGGCCGGTACGCCCTGTGCTAATGTGATGGGCCAGATTACCTGCGCCTACCCACGCGGTGTGCAGCAATTGTTCCCGGAGGATCAACTGCTCGTCGAGATGGGTATAGAAGGTTATATCGGCACGCCACTGTTTGATGCCCAGGGCCAGCCGCTCGGACTGATAGTGGTGCTTGATAACAAACCACTGGAACATATCGAACAGGTGCAGGAAATACTGGAAATATTCGCCGCCCGTGCCAGCGCCGAGCTGCAACGCCTTCGGGCTGAGACCCACATCCGTCGCATGGCATACTATGATTACCTGACCGGCCTGGCCAGTCGCGCGCACTTACACGAATATCTATCCCAGATGTTGCGTGAGGTGAAGCTTGGTAAAGAAATCGGTGTGTTGCTGCTTATCGACCTCGATCATTTCAAAAATATTAATGATGTGCTTTCTCATGACGTTGGTGACGAAGTGCTGCGTGCAGTCGCCCGACGCCTTGATAAGGTAGTCGCAGAGCGTGGTTTTGTGGCGCGCATGGGCGGGGATGAGTTTGTGGTGCTGCAACGCATTTGCACATCGAACTTGCAGGTGGCTGAAGAGATGGCACGTGAACTGGCGCACCAAATTCTGGAGAAACTACTAAGTCCGTTATATGTCGGCGACCGGGCATTTAATCTTGGTGCCAGTATCGGTGTCGTACTGTTCCCCGAGAACGGCGAAGGCGAGCTCGATATCATGCGCCACGCAGATATGGCCTTATACCGGGCAAAACACCTGGGCCGTGGCAATATCCAGTTCTATACACTTGAAATGCATGACACTGCGACCAGCCGCCTGCTGCTTGAAGATGGACTGCGGCGTGCAATCGGCAATGGTGAACTGGAGCTATACTTTCAAGCACAGGTCGACATTAACGGCCAGTGTATCGGCGCCGAGGCGTTGCTGCGATGGCATCATTCTGAGCTGGGCGATATAGCGCCTGAAGCCTTCATACCGATTGCCGAGGAAACCGGCTTGATCCACACTATCGGCCGCTGGGTGC
>NZ_DATCSY010000149.1:0-23175 GCF_036568245.1 Rheinheimera sp.
CGGCTGGCCGGTTTCATTTACCGTCTCTGCCAGAATATGATCACAGTTTATATGTAGTTGTTTTTGTTCCCGGCATTCCGCCGCAATGAGCATCACTTCACGGCAACCGTAAGTGTTATAAACCTGACAGGCAAAAGCCTGCTCGATTGCGGCACGCTGATATTCATATAAAGGCTCAGCCCCTGTCAGAATACTGCCTGGCGAGTGTATTTTGATATTATTCTGTAGAAGGTGCAGTGCCAGCTCGTACAACGGGTTGACATAAGCTACCAATGCATCAGGCCGGTACGTATTTATCTGTGCAATATATTCATGCATATTTGCTGGCGACATTGAAAACGAGTTCAACATTTTTCGGTTGTAAAACCAGTGATATAACTGCTCTTTCCACTGTCTGGTGACCGATGCCTTGCCAATACCCGCACCCCATAAGTATAACGTGCGCTCGCCGAGCCCTGCGCCAAGCCAGTTATACCCTCGCCACATCACCGCCTCGCGCCGGGTATTGCTGTCATGATTAAGTTCGATAGTAAGAGGTTGTCCGGTAGAGCCGCCGGTAGATTTGACAATGTTATGTGAAAAATTTCTTGCTCTTAACTGCTGATAATTCTGCCGGATATCATCTTTCGTTAGTATCGGCAGTTGTTGGAACTGTTTCATGCTATCGACAGTACGGATATCATCAATACCTGCGTTTTGCCAACGTTCACGATAAAACGGGCACTGTTCAAAAGCATGATTTAATAGACGTGTCAGCGCCTGCCATTGTAGTTGCTGCAACGCTTCGGGAGATTTTTTTAGATTATTGCTGTACTCCGTTACATAACCAGTCAGAGGCTTACCTTTTACTTTTGACATAAAAGGTAACACAACGCCACGTAGTAATTGTGGGTATAGTTTCATGTATTACGCATCCGTTCGCAATTTACAGCAGCGTTAACGCTTGCTACGGCCAGTCACATCTGAGCCGCCCACAGAGTATAAACCAAGCTTTCGTCACAACCAACAGTTGATTATTAATGGCTTAAGCGTCAAACTCGGACGAGGAACTGCTGAGTAGTTTCAGTTTTCTCTCCAATTGCAGATACGGAGTGTCATGGATGACCATCAAGCGTGCCGATACCTTATTTACGTTGATTGTGCTGCTGTTAGGCTACAGTTTATTTATTTACCCTCAGGTGATATCAGACTGGCGAACATACAGCTTTGACGATGGCACATATTCTCACGCCTATCTGATGCCATTCATCATCGTTACGTTGCTGTGGCAACAACGTAATAATCTTGTACTGCGCTTTCAAACTGGTTATCTGCTGGCTATGTTGTCGGTTATGGCTATTCTGGCTATCAGCATTGCCGCCCAGCAAGTCAGTATTATCCGGCTACTTTTCCCACTTTATGTCATATTATTATTCTGCACACTGGTTAAACCATCTTTAGCATTAGTAGTGCCTCTGGCATTACTGTGGTTTATATCACCGGTTTGGGGCAGTCTTACAGGTCCACTGCAGTATATTTCCGTTGTTATCACAAAGTTCATAATGCAGCTGACACACATCCCTGTGTATGTCGATGGTAACTTTGTTCAAATCCCACAAGGTGTCTTTGAAATCGCTGAAGGATGCAGTGGCTTACGCTATTTTATTGTATCGCTGGCACTTAGTACTTTACTGTGCCATCTGCATCTACGGAAACTGAAGAATATGATCTTGCTGACGCTATGTGCCGTCGTCGGTGCGATCTTAGTCAATGGTATCCGTATCGTTCTTATCATACTGATCGGCTACTACAGCGATATGCAAAGCGCTATTGTAAAAGACCATAATATGTTCGGCTGGTTTTTGTATATCCCCTTTATTATCGTGCTGTTTTATCTGGTTGGTAAACTTGAGCCTCATGCCCCTAAAGAAGAGAAGCAATACCTGCCGCAAAACATTGCAACTCTGCCGCTGGTCCTGGTTATTGTTACCAGCCTGCTGATGTCCGGCCTTAGCGTAAGGTTGCTGATGGGGCAATACCCTCTGCTGGACTTTAGTGCCGTTGAACTGACGACGACAGAAAAAGCTCAAACACCATCACCATATATTCCAGCATACAGCAGAAAAGCGCATAATGTACTGGATGCTGCAGGTGTAGAGGTGATTGATATCAGCTATCAATTTGATGGTCGCCATGATGCTAATCGTGCTGATTACTATCTGAATAATATTATTCCGGATGGCTGGGCTAAAGTAGAGAGTGAGCTCACCGACAACAGCAGACTTATTTGGTTAAGCGACCACTCAGGTAACAGCGCTATATTACAGTACTGGTATGAAGCGAATGGCCAGAAATCGGGTTCTGTCGGCGTATACAAACGCAACAGAATAAAACAGGCTTTGCAACTTGATGCTAAATCGTCACTTCGCTGGCAGTTTGTGCGCTGTAGTAGCCTCAGATGCCAGGACGAAGCCCAATTATTGCGTCAACTATTGAATGAATAATGCATCTGAGCGCACCCTCTTTTTAGCTAGCAGATGCAACACAGTTACAGGAGCTTTATGAAAACGTTTAATAAAGTATGTGTAGTAGGTCTGGGTTATATTGGTTTGCCTACTGCTGCAGTTATTGCTTCACGCGGAATCGAAGTTCTTGGTGTAGACGTTTCAACCTATGCGGTTGACACCATTAATCAAGGTAAGATACATATCGTTGAACCGGATCTGGATATGTTAGTTCAGGCCGCGGTGATGACCGGAAAACTCAAAGCAGCAACAGTACCTGATACAGCCGATGCCTTTATTCTTGCCGTACCCACGCCATTTAAAGAAGACAAAAAGCCGGATCTCTCCTTTATCGAGGCGGCAGTAAAAAGCATTGCGCCGATAGTAAAAGCTGGTGATTTGATTATTCTGGAGTCCACCTCTCCGGTAGGAACCACGGAAAAAATCTCCCGCTGGCTGGCTGAATTACGCCCTGATTTGATCTTACCTCATCAAGACCCTGATAATGCCCAGCTCTATGTTGCTCACTGCCCGGAGCGCGTATTGCCAGGACGTATTCTGCAGGAACTGGTCAGTAACGACAGAATTATCGGCGGCATAACCCCACGTTGCGCCGAAATAGCAACGTCTTTGTATATGCAATTTGTTCGCGGTGAATGCCTGCAAACAAGCTCAAGAACTGCCGAAATGACCAAACTTACCGAGAACTCATTTCGTGACGTTAACATCGCTTTTGCCAATGAGCTATCGATGATTTGTGACACATTAAAAATTAATGTGTGGGAGCTTATCAAGCTGGCAAACCGCCACCCGCGGGTAAATATTTTATCACCAGGTCCCGGCGTCGGTGGCCATTGTATTGCGGTAGACCCGTGGTTTATTGTCGACTCGGCACCTGAGCAAGCCAACATGATAAGGCTTGCCAGAGAAATAAACGACTACAAACCCCACTACGTAATGGATAAAGTCATCAAGGCTGCAGATGAATTTAAACGTCCGGTAATAGCCTGCCTGGGGCTTGCGTTTAAAGCAGACATCGACGACTTACGTGAAAGCCCCGCGGTTAACATCACACTGGCATTAAAACAGCAAAATATTGGCGAAATTTTAGTAGTTGAACCTAATATTAAAGCCTTGCCAGCTTCATTGTCAGAGTTGAAGTCAAATCTGGTGTCTCTGCCTGAAGCAATTGAAAAAGCCAATATTTTACTCATTCTGGTAGACCATAAACAGTTTAAAGCACTCAGCCTTGCCGAAGTTGCCCGTAAAATTGTTATCGATACCAGAGGGATATTTGGATAAATATATCAACACAAGGATTGGGATATGAAAAGCTTCACCAGAGTCAGCACAGCAGTCATTATAGGCCTCTCGCTCACAGCATGCGGCCAGAAAAGTAGCGATGAGCACTTCGAGGCAGCTCAGACTTTTCTGGCTAACGACCAGTTCAACAGTGCGTTAGTCGAACTAAAGTCTGCGTTGCAAAAAGATCCCGAGCGCGCTGACTTCAGGCTGGCACTGGCGCAGCTTTACGTACAAGTAGGTGCATTAGATGATGCAGTAAAAGAGTATCAACGCGCAGATCAGTACAGTCAGGACAATTCCACCTTCATACAAGATTATGTCAAGGTGTTATATCTGAACAGTAATTACAGCGATATATTAACGCTGCTGGAAGATACTTCCGCTTACGCTCAGCCAGAGCAGGATTATCTGCTAACTTACAAAGCGCTGGCAGAAGCCGAGCTGGGTGGCACTGATAATGCTGAGATGTTATTCAATCAGCTTGCTGCATCCAGTCAGACAGATGTGGCAGACTTTGCAGCGGCCTTTCAGGCGCTGGCGAAATCCGAGCTGGCTGAAGTGAAACAGAAACTCATGCAAATTCCCGAATCTTCCGCGCTGTATCACCAGTCACTGTATGTTAGAAGTAAAATTGCCCTTGCACAGAATGACACAACATCAGCTATCACACTGTTAAAAGCATACGTAGCAGAAAATCCCTTTCATTTATTGCCTCAGTTGTTGTTGGCCCAGTCTTATGTAAAAACTGAGCAGTTACAGCAAGCCGATGCCATACTGCAGCCGCTACTGAAGAAAGTACCACAGCAGCCGCTGGCGAATTACTTCGCCGCTATTATCGCCTATGACAAGAAAGAGTTTGAACAGGCCAGAATCAACATAGACACAGCGATAGGCGGGGGATTTAATTCGGCACAAGCGCGCATTCTCGCCGCCTTGATCGCCGTCAACCTGAAATTAGAAAATGTCGCTCTGAGCCATTTGGAAGTCATTAAAGACATTCTCACACATTACCCGGAAGCTGAAATGCTTTACGCCCAGCTCATGCTGAAAACAGGCAATACAGCGGCGGCACAACAATTACTGTCAGGAAAGGAACTGCAGCAATCCGACATTCAACTGCTTGCTGCAACAGCGTTTGAACTGACAAAACAAGGTAGTACTGAAGCGGCTCAAAATCTGCTGGCGCAGTACAAATCCGATGAGCCTTTCTCAGCACGGGAGTTACTGACGCTGGGCGCAATACAACTTAAAATGCCAGGCCAGCGTGATACGGCAATCCGTTCGCTGGAGCAAGCATTGCAGCTAGATCCAGCCGCTGATCAGGCCCGGGTACTGCTGCTAACAGCGTATATCAAGCAGCGAGAGTATGATAAAGCGATGGCGCTGGCAGACGAATGGATTGCCAGTACCGAACGTAGTAATGCCGGCCATAATATGAAAGCTTATGTTGCGTTAGTCAGCGAACAACCGGACATCGCAGCTGAGCATATTTCTTTGGTGCTTAAAAATGAACCGAAGAACAGTCTGGCCCGGTTGTTAAATGCCTCTCTGGCTGCAGCTCAGGGCGACACGGAGCTCGCAACAAAACGCTTTAAATCACTACTGGACGATGAGCCACAAAATATTCAGGCGCTTGAGCAATATATCGCGCTGAGCCACGGCACAGGTGATAAAGCGGATGCATTACAACGCCTGACGAAAGCGCAAAAAGCTGACCCGCAAAACTACAACCTGACATTAATGCTGGCCAGTTTTAAACATAGTGAAGGCGCTTATAATGAGACACTGGAGCTACTTAATGGCATCAAAGCAGAGCAACGTGAATGGCTGCCTATGCATTGGGCCTACCTGATTGATACCCAGTTAAGATTGAATGCACCAGCACAAGCTCTGCAAAGCGCTCAAAGCTGGCATAACCTGCAGCCGGCGTCTAATATGGCGACCCAAGCCTATATGCAGGCGCTATACGCTAACAAAGATTATACAGCTGCGCTCAAACTCGTTGATCAACTACTGGCAGCTCAGCCAGGACATAGCCGCTTTATCAACATAAAACTGCAAATTCTTGATGAGGCTGAGCGCAGTCAGCAGCTATTGGAGTTTGTGCACACACTGCCGGATGATATACAACAGAAGCCAGAAACACAGTTCTTCGTCGGCAAAGCCCTGACAAAAGAACAAAAGTATTCCGACGCTGTGCAGACATTGTCTAAAAGCTACGCCAAGCAAGCCAACGTTAAAACTGCCCTACTGCTGGCCGAATTACATAGCAGGATCGGTTCAACCGATAAAGGCATCGCGCTATTGGAAAAACACATAGCAGCACAAGGCAGTACGCCTACAATACAGGCGATGCTGGCGCAGCTGTCATTAAACACTGATGCTGATCGCGCAGTTCAAACGTATCAGACTATGTTGAAAGAGCAACCTGACAATGTGCTGGCACTTAACAATCTGGCTTGGTTAATGCTGGAAAAAGGCAATCTATCTGTCGCACTGGCACATGCTAAAAAGGCGCACGATCTGCAGCCGAAGCATCCGGACATCCTGGACACTTACGGCAAAGTTTTACTAGCAACAGGTGATGCAACAAAGGCAAAAGAAATGTTTGAAGCGTCGCTAAACGTCAGGCCGGATACGTCACAAGTTCAATTACATTATGCCGAGGCATTGGTAAAAACGGGGAGCAAGGAAAAAGCCCGGTCAGTATTGGAGCAGCTTGCAGACAATCAGGAAGTAGCAGCTCAGGCAAAAGCTCTAATGGCCGAGCTGGGATTGGAAGATTAATGCCGTATCCTAGTTAATAAATAAAAAAAGCTGGCAAATGCCAGCTTTTTTTATTTTGCGGTTCTACTTCGTCAGTTTACGACGATTCAACAGCAGCAAACCTAACCCCAGAATACCCAGGGTAGCCGGCTCTGGTACCTGACGTGCAGTAACACGAGCCTGAACAAATAAGGTATTTTCGTCATTCTCTCTGGTATACAACGTATTGTCAGCAACAATAAATCCCTCACCGCCGAACAGACGAAACTCAATAGTATAAGTAATACCATCTATTTCGAATACGATAGCATCAGGCAGTCCATCAATGGTAAAAGCATCATCACAAGATGAACCTAAAGGATTTGGTGGAGGGCAACCACCTTGGTTTGGTGTTTCGGCAAAACTAATGTCAAAAGTATCTGCTACTGGGCCAAGACCAAATGGAGCGGTAATCTCAAATTCAGACATCAGATCCAAAGTGTGCAGCGTAGTAGCCGGAGACGGTAATATAAAGTTACTGTGAGTAATAACACCTGTGTCTACCCACGCACCGTCGGTCATTAAAGTGCCAGACAGTGATACAATATTCAGACCGCTAGGCCCTTCACCGCCATTACTGAACCAGTCAACAGAGTTATAACCATCTGTAACTTCCTGTGCTCCAGAGAAAGTTAAACCGCAGCCATTAGCACCTGGTAAAGCGCCCGCCGCACAATTAATAATTGAATCATCAGCAGAGTTACGGGTTTGCGCTGAACCATCAGCTAACCAACCACTGGCTGTATCAAAATCGAATGAAGCTATCAGTGCTGCCTGCGCGCTGCCGGTGAGTAATGCAAAACCTCCAACGGCTGCGAGCAACGTTTTCTTGCTTTTCATAACGCCTCCATTTGTTATTGGGTCTATGCCAGCCACCTACTGCGCTAAGCTGACTGGGACAATGGAATGGCTGCATATACTGGGCCAGATTTACTTTACCGTTATCTTTTAGACATTTAGTAAAATAATTATGAAATGACAAACTCAAATTGTAAAAAAAATAGACATCTAACTAGCGCTGCGTAAGATCACGTAGTAGCTTCAGGCTTTGTGCCCTGAAGAGTTTTAGCAGCTGTTTCCATTCATATCGCCGGCAGAGTTTGTTAACCGCTTGTGCCAGACGCATAGCTCCATTTTGCTTCGCACAATGGTAAATATCATGCCACATATGGTATTTGCCCGGCGTCCATATTTTTGCTTCCCGTAACTGCTTAAAATCTGTCAGAGCTGGCAATGCAGGAGAGCTACCGCCTATTGCAGCCAATGTTGCCATGGTACGCAGGCATTTCTCACACTTACCACAGTTAAATTGGTCTGAGGCATTACATACCCGCAGAAATGCTAATGCCTGCTCTGAGCGGGCAATCGCTATGGTTTTTTTAACCCGGCTGACCATACCGTGATGTACCACTTCAGTCACGCCATTGGTTAACAGAGGGTCTGTCATTGGGTGCGTAATAAAAGGCTCCAACTCCAGTACATCGTGGCTTGCCGGAACAAAAAGGCATCTTAACCCTAAAGCCAGACTGTAACTGATCAGCAGTACGACCTGACACCTTTGGGCAGATAGCTCAGGAAAGGCTTCTCTGAAGTTAGTTTCCATGACGATAAGGCGTTTACCGTAATGCTCAGCAAACTTGCGGGCACTCTCCAATGCCTTATCACAGCGCTCTTTCTCGTGCAGCTGAATATCGAGGCCCAGACAAAAAATCAGGTAATCGATATCATCCTGTAGCTCAAAAAAAGAGTAGCTCGCATCAACTCCACCAGAGTAAAACACTGCATTACCGTCGGGTTTGATTAGAGAGTCATGTAAGCTCGGCTCGGTTAGATCAAAATTGACAAACTGCAGGTCGTTGAACCAACCCGAAAAAATCTGCTGGAACTTGGTAAGGTTTTTAATCAGATCGCGACTAAGCGTAAAAGTACTGTCGACGCTTAACGTTTCGCCTAGCATCATGGCTGGCATTAAACAGCTGGCAAATGCGGCGTCAGCCGCTGAAGGCACTTTGATAACATCACCGCTGAACTTTAGTCGAACAGCACGGTTATCGGCATACCAGCTTATCAGCACACCGTTATGATCATTCTCTATTTTTAGCGCAGACAACTCCATTTCAGAAATCCTTTTTGCTAAATCAACTACCCCTTCACTATCGGCTCACATTGCCATATGCAGACATAAAAAAGCCAGCATACCGCTGGCTTTCTTTTAAGACACTAAATTACACTTTCTGACGGCGTAAGCTCAGCATTAACAGGCCCATGCCCAGCACAGCTATTGTCGCTGGCTCAGGGACAGACACTAAACGAGCCTGCACAAATAAATCATTGTCAGAGTTCTCTGCGGTACGCAGCAAGCTATCTTCAATTAAGAAGCCTGAATCTGCATCGCCCCATAAACGGAACTCGATAACGTATTTACGACCTTCAAAAGTAAACTCGATTGGTAAAGGGATACCAGAGATATTGAAGTAGTCATCACAAGGTACATCAGAGAACTGAATATCAGCGTCACAGTAACCATAAGGGTTATTTACTGTTTCTGTAAAACTGATACCAAAAGCTGAACTTGCCTGAGCAACAAACGGGCTCACAATATCAAATACTGTGAACAGGTTTAACTCGGCCAAAGTTACGCTACCGCTTCTGACCATACGGTTACGGTGAGTGATCATACCAGTGTCTACCCAACCTGCATCAGCTTCTAACACACCATCATATGACGCAATGTCTAAACCACTGTACTGACCAGCAACCAGAGGGTTACCCCAGTCTACAGATGTGTAGCCCTGGGCAATGCCATCTGCAGCATTGTAAAACTCCAGACCACAACCATTTGCAGCATTAGTTGCGCCTGCAGCACAATCGTATACTGTCTCTACGCCGTTGCGATGACGGGTCTGAGGGGCATAACCGTTATAATTTAAACCATCAGCTAACCAACCGCTGGATGTTTCAAAAGTAAGACTAAGTGGTGCAGCTGCTGCACTACCCGCAAATAATACTGCACTTCCAAGTGCCGCTACCAAAAAACCTAATCCTGATTTCATGACGCCTCCATTTTTACTTCGACTGCTGTTTATGCATGCGGCAACAACTGCTACATCACGAGCGGTGATCAAGCAGTTATTGTGCCAACGTTAAATTTGCATTAAAAACAACAAGTTGAACAGAAGCAAGGCAAGTGAAAGTAAACATGTGTAAAAAAATCCTACACATCTGTACTAACAATATAGCGGCCGGGCGATAGTAGATTATCTGCGTCGAACAAGTGCTTAACACTTCGCAAAAGTTGCTCATATTCGGGTGCACTGTGTGCAGCCAGAAACTGCATCATACTGATATCTAGCCGGTACGGAAAATAACCATCCTGAAGTAAATGTTTATACAACTGAGCCCGGCAGGTAATGGCTTTCTGGTCCCAGTCAATACCGTCCGTTGAACGACGGTTAAAGCTGATGCTGATAACCGCATCAAGGCAACGCTCATTTAGCAAAGTAAAGGTTATGCCACCTTCGAAACCAAATGATGCCAGAGTATACGTCACTATCTTCTCGATACAGCGGGCATGCCCACCTTCTGCCGGCGCAACAACGGCACACCAGATTAAGCCGACACCATCCTGGTCAAGCTGGTACTCCCTATCAGGCAGTTCAGGCATACGCCAATATGCACTGGCAAGAAAGTTATCACTGGGCTGGCCTTTCATCATAAGATGTACCGGCTTAAGCACTGCTAACACGCGAGCCATGTCGCGACGTAACAGCTTTGATAGTAGCCATTGATACTTTTCAATAGCTTGCAATAAGGTATCACTGACAAAATTTAGCTGGGTTGCTTTGAAATGACGAAATTGTTTTTTTAATGCCGATTTTGCCAGCTTTACCTGTTCCTTGGTACCGTATAACGCACCGGATACATTCCACACGCCAACCTGCCAATGTTTGCGCAACTGCTGTAGTCTTTGGGGAGTAAGCGGATAAGCTGATTTCGCAGCATCTTCTGCGGGAAATTGCTGCAGGCCCGGCAGCACTCTAAATGGATTAGCGATATGCGGCAGACTTGTCAGATACCCCTGCCGCTTCAATTTGCTGAGGCTTTCAACTATATCCTCCAGCATGTCTTGTTCTGTGGAAATATAGAATGCCAGAAAGTTCTCTGGTTTTGGCATTAGCCACAGGGTAATGCTCAGCACCACGCCCAGATTAGACTGGAAAAACAAGCCGTCCAGCGCAGGCCCTAAACCTGGTTGATAAACGCCGGCGGCTTTAGCGCTACCAAAGCGGTGCAGACCAGTTTTGATAACCCGGCCATCAATTAACATCACCTCCAGGCCGCACACATATTTAACATGTTCACCATAAGCGGTATGGCCAAATCCACGCTCAACAGTATTACCCACTACACTACAGCTGGCACTGGAGCCTGTGCAATCCATCCAGTGATGGTCACCTTGCTGTTTTAAAAATGCAGCGAGTTCAGCCTGAGTTACACCAGCCTCAACGGTTACAACACCGTTTTTCTGATCGTAATTACTTATCTTTTTAAGCCGGCCCAGGTTAAGAATCACGCTGTTCTCGCTTACCGGCAGCTGCGAACCATATCCCCAATTTTTTCCTGAGCTCACCGTGTAGAGTGTCTGGTTATACTGACGGGCTATGCCAAGACAGTCTGCCAACTGATCTTTTTCCGGATGAAGAATTGCCAGCACTTTGGCGCTATATGCAAAAGTCGCCTTTTGCGCATCCTTTAAGCTGGCTGTGTCATCAATAACCTGATCGTCAGCCAGTAGCTGTTTCCACGCAGATAACGCGCTGCCAAAGCCATTTGAGGGCATAAAGAAATCTCAATTGTTGTTTAACTGTAACGAACACCCCAGCCTAATTTCGGAAATTTACGCTTGATCGGACGGGGTTTTTCATTCGGATAAAGCTCTCTCTCAATTGACTCGAGCAATTTCACATAGCCGATCGACAGGTTTTTTCTGAACATTTCGGGGTTAATATAATACGCTGCCCGCTTGCCATGATACTCAACCGGTTCACCGAGTTGTTTAAAAACAATACCAACAAAAGTTAGACTTCTGGCCAAACGGGGTTCCATCATTACAAAAACGTGTTTTTTATTGTTATGTAGTGCCATTAAAGCGGCTGACAAATATAAACATATCGCGATATAAGGAAAGCAGCGCAGTTCTTTTTCAGAAAAGAATACTTCATTGATGACACCGGTTGCTGCCCCTTTGTACTGGTCGAATTTACGCCGGCGGAATGTCTCTGGCACCGCCAGTCGGGAGATTTCACAAATTTCACTTCTGGGAAAGGCAGAAGGTTTAATATCAGGGTCTGTAATGGCGTGCATACAATGCACTTCTATAGGCAGCATGTCGCCGGTCTGTTCTGATGTAATTAACCGCACGGTACCAGCGACTCTGCCTGTCGTAACATGACGTATCAGGCTATGAAATGAATGACTGTCAAATTCGTCCTGTTCCAGCCGGTTATTTCGCTCGTCCTCAAAATGCAATTCCTCACAATAAACCTGATGCCTGACATTGAAAACCTCAGATTTGAGCTCGTCCGTATTGGCCAGCTCAACTTTCAGAAACTGCGAAAAGTGACTGGCGATGGCACTGGCGTCATTACTCGCCAACCGGGAAATAGCCTTGTTGACAAGGTGTTTCACCACAGGAATCTTCTGCATGAACTTTAAATGTTTCATTTTTCACCTGCGATACTACGTCTACCAAAAATCAGTCGTTTTTGGCTGATAATTATGTGAATTAACGTTAGCACAATATTTGTGCTTTTGTGTTCAGGCTATGCGCCTTGCTTAACGTTACATGAATAACCGTTTACTTTTTAAAACTAAGGTTGCTGATTTATTTCACTATTTACTCTGACGCTGAATAACGATCTGTTCAAGCCAGGGTAAGTCGCTGGTAGTGGAATACTCCCAGCCAAACTTCCGCGGCGGACGTACACGCCAATATGGTTTCTTGTCCTTCAGCCGGCTGGCTTTATTTTTACAAGGGGCTAGTAAAGCAAAAAAGGTTTCGGCAGATTGCCGGGAAATCTGTGGTTCAAAGTACAGCGCCTTCCCAAGCAGAGCAGCTACGTCACAGCTATGCTGCATATCGTTCCATGGATTGATATCCTCCATCTGCGCGTTATCAAATACCACCAGATACTTGGGCAACTGCTGACCTTCAAACTTGTCTTTGCCCGGATAAGTTCCATGTTCCAGAACAAAACGGCCGAACAGCCGCAATAATTTCTCAGCCTTCTCAGACTGAGTCAATTGATAAAAACGCCAGATAGGATCAGCCAGCAGCGCTAACATCCAAGGAGAGCAAACAGCTGATTCGTCTGTCCCGCCTTCATGCGCTTTAAAACTATGCTGTGGGCAGCCACGCTGCGGCCAGCCGTTGGCCGGTGAGACTACCATGTCTAAGGTCGCATTCAGGATCTGCTCAATTCGTTGCAGTGCCTTCGCATCATTCGTCAATTCGTAATAACTTAAGGCGGATTCAAGCGCTGCGGCCTGATTCCTTTCTGTCCAAAACCCCCGATTGCGGTATTCAGGGTTCCAATCCAGAGATGCCAGATAAATACGGTTAATAGCGCGTCTGGCGGATTCATCACCGGTCAGCTGATAGTAATACAGTAAACCCCGGGGCATCAGGTATTTAACGTCTTTTTTCTCTACCAGTGAAAAATAACCATCATCTGCGACTCTGGCCAGATAAAACTGACTTGCCGTTATAGCTTCTTGTTTCCACTTAGGATCCCCGGTTAGCAAAAACAATTGTGTTAGCGCTCGTGGCCTGTCGTACAAATACTGGCTGGCTTTATCCGCAGTGATTTTGTCTTTCAGCAGCAACTGAGCATCTGTCACGTAACTGGCGTAGCGTATCATCGGTTCCACGTACCAACTGGTATCAACCTGTCCTGTGACATGATCCGGCCCCCACAAGCTAGGCTGAGTAATGGCTTGCGCCACTGGCAAAAATATTAACAGTAAGACGCTAATATGAGAAAACCGCATATTATATCCTCCATTTGACAAGAACAGGCCGGTGGTCGCCACTGCTAAGTTGCAGCACGCGGGCTTCAAGCGGCATCAAATCACCGCGATAAAGCTGATGGTCAATTCGAATACCATGCCAGCGTGTGTACTTGGTGTAACGCACTATTTGCGTCGGTCTTTCAGACAATGCATTCCCCAGAGAAGAAAAGTAGTGCTGGTATATTGGTGATAAAACCGGCATGTTAAAATCACCGCCAATCACCAGTGCTTCTGCCTGAGAATGCGCCCAGTCGGCAATGATTGTCGACTGTAGTTCTCTATCCTGCTGCCTCAGCTGCATAGCGGTATTATCAGGACTTAACTTAATTAGAGATTCCAGCGCAGGCCTTGGTGTTTCAAAGTGAACATTCGCCAGCAATAAATTACGCTCTGGTAAATTAAGTCGATAGAACACTGCAAAATTACCATAACCCTGAAACAAGCTGCGGGACAGAGTTTGCTCAACGTCAAAAGGGAATTTACTGACAATACATAAGCCAGCATCACAATGCGTTTGCCAATCATTGGTGTTAAAAGCAACTAACTTTTCCAGCCGGGCTTCCTGAAAAATAGCAACTGACACCCTATGCTGCGACATTAAACGTGCCAACTGTTCAGTATCTGCCATATTACCTAAGTTGGCCGACAGCAAAACCAGGTTAGCATCTTCTGCGCTACGGCTAGCAGGCCAGCCAACATCAAGTATTTTCACCGCGACAAGCAGCATTGGAAGCAGCATCAGATATTGCCAGCGCTTCAGTGACCTCCACCCAAGCAACCAAGGTAGAAACAGGCCAAAATACAACCAGGAAGGGGAGTAAAGCACCAATAAACTGAGCCATTGTAACCACCGCCAGTTAGGCCAGTAAGATACCAGCGCCAGCAGCAAAGCAAAAGCGAATGCCAGAATACGCAAACTACGCCATCCCCGCCATGCGCTAGCGGGCATTGTATAGCTCCAGGTACTGCCCGGCTGTCTTCGTCAGAGAGTACTGCTGCTCAACCCACTCCCGGGCCTGCCTGCCCAGCTTTACTCTGTCTTGTGCTCTTTGCTGCAAAGCAGAAATCAGCGAGCTTAGCTCATCTATATCATTGAACTCATATAGAAAACCTGTTTTACCTGGCTTCACAAGCATTGGATTCCCCCCAACGTTGGTCGCGATAACGGGTTTGCCGTACGCCATCGCTTCAAGTATTACCATCGACAGTCCCTCAGTACTCGAAGTAACAACCAGCGCATCAATATGAGGATAAATATTTTGCCGGTTAATTTCCATGCCATGAAACACAGCCCGGAGCGCGTGATGCTGCTGATGAAAAGTTTCCAACTGCGATCTTAGCTCTCCGTCACCAAAGAAATGTATTTCGATCTGGCTTTGGCTATCGTTATCCATCTGTGACACGGCCTGCAACAGACTCAACTGACTTTTTAATTTCACCATTCGGCCAACAGATCCGAGCCTGAGCACATCATTGTGCGCGGCGTTTCTATCATCTGTTAACACTTCTGGCGGCAGTCTGACACCATTATCAATAATATACTGTGGCACTTTATGCCAGCCATGATGAGCGAAGCTGTGTTTAGCCTCTGCCGACACAAAAGTGATGGCATGAATGAACCTGCGGGCAAAACGGTGCAGTCTTATCCAGTGCGGTTTATTTAACGGTGCGGCGCCGTGGCGGGTATATATCAGCTTCTTATGCTTTAACAGAAATAGATGGAACACCAGGCTTTTAAGCGCGGCCGGAGAATGAACATGAATGACATCAAAGCGTGTTAACAGCTGCAACCTTTGTTTCTGCGCGCGCCAGCCTTTACCGTTTGTAATCGTCAGCGGGATATGATGTTCATGGCATACCGAAACCAGGGTGTCTTCTGCAAGGCCAAAAGACAAAATGGCGACGTCTAATCCCTGACCGACCTGCTCCTGACACAAGTCGATAACAAAACGTTCTGCGCCCCCGACTTTTAAACTACTAACAACATGAATTACCGACTGCCTACCGGTAGTTGACATATCAATTCCTTATGATGTCAAAGATCTGGTGAATTATATATTTTTACGCCCTACATGGTAGACTGTACGTGATATAGTTTGAAAGATAAATATGTTCATTGGTATGTCAGGGAAGGATATCCGGGTGACCTCAGCAACAACATTACGCATTATGGAAGTAGTGCAAAGTCTCGAAAAAGGTGGCAGAACAGTAAGGTTCCATGACACGGTAAATGCGCTGTGCCAGTCTGGCCATCAGGTTATTGCTGTTTGTTTCGGTCCCTTTGATAAACCTACTAACGCTGAACAAGATATTGCCCTGCCTCAGATTTCCGGTAAAAAATTTGGCCTGATATGGCAGTTGGCCAAACTGATTAAAAAGCACAACATAAACCTGATACATGCGCATTGCGAGTCCAGTCAACTTTATGCCGGGCTTGCCGCTAAGCTCTGCCGTATACCTGCAGTTGGTACTTTTCACCGCTCCAGACTGGAATGCTATAACCCCTCACTAAGTAACCGTCTTATCCGCTTTGCGCTGTCACATTTTGTTGCGGTATCAGAAGATCGTATGCGGCTTCTGACCGGCAATATGGGGCTGCGTGATAGCCACTGCAGTGTCGTTTATGGCGGAACGTCGCTGTTATCAGTGCCTGCACGCACGAAACAGCAGGCCAGAGCAGAGCTCGGCCTGAACACTGACAGCAAAATCCTGCTCAGTATCGGTCATCTCGGTGCAATAAAAGGGCATCAGGATACGCTGCAGGCGCTGGCGTTGTTAAATGACGCTGATGTGCAGTTATTTATTGCCGGCACCGGCACTGAAGCAGAAAAACACCTACTCGTTGATTTAACGCAAACACTTCAGCTGCAACATCAGGTAACTTTTCTCGGCCAGATAACCGACCCGGCCTTGTGGCTGGACGCTTGTGATATCTTCGTGCAACCATCGCACGAAGAAGCATTTGGTCTGGTGTTTATTGAAGCCGGAGCACGGCGAAGACCTGTTATCGCTACCCATGTTGGTGGCATAAAAGAGATTATTTTGCACAGTGTAACCGGTTTGTTAGTTACACCAGCTTCAGCACGCCAACTGGCTGAAAATATGCAAAAACTGCTCGATGACGCAGATTCACGCCAGAGCATGGGCGATGCGGGTTTCAACCGCGTGCACCAGACATTTTCCGTTGAAGCGATGACGACGCGGTATCTGAAAATTTTTCAAAAACTTATGCCAAAAGAAGGATCTTATTATGACGCAAGCTAGCGTAACTGTAGTTATCAGCCCACGTGATCGCTACTCAGGCATCATTGCATGCATTGAAAACCTGTACCGCTGTACGCCAGAACCGTTTTTACTAAAAGTGCTGGATCTGGATTACCCATCGCATATAAAACAGCAAATTAAGGCATTGTTGCAGGATAAAACGAACGCCGAAATAGTCGAGTTAGGGCTGATGATCCCAATGGATGCAGTCAGTAAAATCCGTGACAGCATCACGACGCCCTATACCATGCTGCTGGATAACGACTCCAACGTAACACCTGGATGGTTACCTCCGCTACTTGAAACGGCGCTGAGCAGTGGTGCTGCCGTTGTTAACCCGCTGACGCTGGAAAAAGAAGGTGTTGACGAAGGCGCCACACTGCGCAACCATTTATACACCAACGCGATACAGGTAGTAGATGTTGAAGGCAAAGAGTATCTGATTGAGCACAAATCATACCGCCGGGCGCTGCCACAAGATATACCTCAGCAGGTTGCGGACAGTGAGATGTTTGAGCTGCATGGCGTACTGTTTCTGACCAAAGCGTTACAACAGATCGAATTGCCGTCAATGGTGATCCGCGAACATATCGATATTGGTATTCAACTGCGTAAACTGGGCTACAAATTACTAAGCCAACCAGAGTCGGTCATTATTTTCGACAATTTGGGCACCCGCATGAGCTGGTTTGATATGCGCTTTTTCTTTTACCGCTGGGATCCGAAATTAACTTACACCTCATCCAGGTTATTTGAGCAGCGCTGGCACTACAATTTTTACGCCGAACAAGCTATGTATCACTGGGTGTTTCGCCGTAAAGTATTTTTGGTCTGTCGCTGGTTGCACCTGCCTATCTCCGTCAGCAATAAAATAGTCCGTATAGTGGCGAAATTAAAAACCCTGATCAAACCGGTCTGGAACCCATTGTCAGATCCGGCGGCAACGGCCCGCCCGGCAGAGCTGGACAGATTTACTCATCAGCCTCAGGGATAAGAATATGCGCGTTCTATTCTGCCTGACAGCACTGCTGCTAAGTCAATGGAGCCTGGCAGCCAGCACAGTCGACCTGCCGGAGCTCATATCCCGCATAAAGCCATCTATTGTCGCTATCGGTTTGTTAAATCCGACAGCATCCCCGCGCATTACCCTGCTCGGCACAGGTTTTGTCACGGGTAACGGTAAGCAGATAGCAACGAATTATCATATTATCGCCCGGCCGACTGATCCGTCGACATTAGAGCAATACGTTGTTCTATCGGGCCAGGGCGAGAAAGTCGAAGTGCATAAAATCTTGCATACAGCAGAGGATTTAGCACATGACATTGCTGTACTGAGCATAGAGCAAACACTGCCAGCGCTTGAGTTGTCCGGCGCCGAAATGCTGGCTGAGGGCAATACGGTGAGCCTGACGGGCTATCCTATCACCTCAGTGTTGGGGTTATACCCCGCTACGCATACCGGTATTATTGCCGCGCACACACCTGTTGTTATTCCGGCACAAAACTCTCAACAGCTGCAAACAAGGGCGATTCGCGCATTGAAACAGCCCTATCTGGTGTATCAGCTGGATGCAACAGCTTACCCTGGCAACAGTGGCAGCCCGCTATTTTCTTTGGCGAACGGTGCGGTTATCGGCATTATCAACCGTGTACATGTTAAATCGACCAAAGAGGCCGTATTATCAGACCCCAGTGGCATCACTTATGCTATTCCGGTAGTCCACTTGCTTAACCTGCTCAGCACCGGAACTGCGCCCTGATGCAGGACAACGTTAGTCTGGTCTTTACCATCAGCTCTGCCGGTTTCGTGCTGGCGATCTGCTGCTACGCTTTTTTATTCCTGTTGTTATTAACAGACAAAGCCACCAACAGAACTAAAAACCTGCTGCTGGCTTTTGCTGCAGTACAGGTCTTATGGGCAACGTTCTATCTGGTGTTCAGTACACAGCCTTTTATCAGTGCAGACTCAGTGATTGTTGAGGCACTGCGTCATATACTGTTGTTCTTGTTATTGTTTTCCTGTCTGAGCAGCAATGAGATACGCTGGTGGTCTTTTCTGGCGCAGGGAGCGGTTAAACTCGTTATCCCATTAGTGTTTGGCCTGGCTCTGGTCAATGTCTTTATCCCGCTAAGTAACAACATTACATTCAGTATCAACTTGTTACTCTGTATTGGCCAGCTGGCACTGCTCGAAACACTTTACCGGCGGGCAGGGCCTGTTGTATGGCAGTTCAAACCATTAGTGCTTGGGCTTGGTTTGCAAATTCTGTTCGACTTTATCCTGTTGGCAGAGGCAGCATTATTCAGCCGCATCGATCCACAACTGTGGGCCGCCAGGGGCTTTATTGCCGCCCTGGTGCTGCCATTGCTGGTCGTCGCTATTCGCCGTATCCGTTCATGGGCAATCAGTGTTTACGTGTCCCGGGAAATTGTTGTTAACAGCACTATAGTGTTACTGGCGGGTATTTACCTGAGTGTGCTGGCTGTCGCGGGCTTTTCCATCAAGTTATTTGACCTAAGCTGGACCGGCCTGCTGCAGGCAATATTGATTGCTGCCGGTTTCTTGCTGTTTGCCGTTGTGGCGTTATCAGGCAAAGTCAGACGTAGATTTAAGGTGTACATTGAGAAAAACTTTTACGCCAATAAATTTGATTACCGTACCAAGTGGCTAAGCCTGACACAGTATCTGAAGTCGCTGAAACTGCAGCAGGATGTCGACTATCAGGCCTACCTCAAAGCCTGGCTGAGCGCTACCGGCTATCAAAGGGGGGCGCTGATACGTGCTTTTACCCCATCACAGCTGCATGCAGTTGCCTGCCTGGGACGGGTATCCGTAACTGCGGATGAGCTTAATCTGCTACGACATTACTGCCAACACCATGCCAGGCCGGGCTGGATCACTGACTTATCTGATCCAACTGATAGCTTTGTGCAATTTAAGGGCGATACACTGAAGATTGACGGGCACCTGATTATCCCGGTTTTTGATGAGCAGCAGCTATGGGGCTTATGTATGATCAATACGCCAACAGCAGAGCGGCTCAAGCTGAACTGGGAGCTAAGGGACTATCTGATGATTATTACCGAGCAGATCAGCAGCTATTTACTGCTGACGCTGGCCAGTAAAGCGCTGAGTGAAAATGCCCAGTTTGCCGCGTTCAGCAGGATGTCAGCCTTCGTCGTACACGATTTAAAGAACGTAAAAGCCCAGTTAGACCTGATGCTGAACAACAGCAAAAAACATATGCAAAACCCCGAGTTTATCAAAGATAGCTTCGACACTCTGGAAGCCATGCAGCAACGGCTTGGTAATATGCTGTCACAACTAACAGATAAACGCAGTGACTCAAATAACAGCAGTAAGTTTTCAGTAGCACAAGAACTGGAGCAGGTCATTAAACACAAGTGTGCGGTAAGAAAGCCCCTGCCCACCCTGCGTGTATTAAACAACTGCATGTTATCTTTAGATAAAGAGCGTTTTAGCAGCGTACTTTATCATCTTATTGACAATGCCCAACATGCCACCGAAGAAACAGGCAAAGTTGAAGTGACTGTTGATGTCAAAGCTGATGCAGCTTCAACCATGTTGCAGATTAATATTGCTGACACCGGCTGCGGCATGAGCGAGCAGTTTATTCAGCAGCGTTTATTCAAGCCATTTGACACCACTAAGGGCAACTCGGGTATGGGCATTGGCGCTTATGATGCGTTGCAGTTTGCTCAGCAACATTATGGCCAGTTGACGGTCAGCAGTGTTGAGGGTAAAGGCAGCTGTTTTACGCTAACCTTGCCTGTACATACTGCCTCAAAATAGTAACGCCAGCTGATTAATAGGCGCAGTGCGGCGACGAGCAGCACTGCACTTAACGCTAATCAGACACTCTGTGCCAGCGCTTTGAGGTTTTCACCGGTAACCCGGTTTATCCGCCAGTCATGTAACATAGTGGCGCCCTGCGCCTGATAGAAATCTATTGCCGGCTGGTTCCAGTCAAGCACCGACCACTCCAGCCGGCCGCAATCCCGTTCAACCGCCAACTTAGCCAGATAACTCAGTAACACTTTACCTAAACCTTTGCCACGAAAATCTGGTAAGACAAACAGGTCCTCCAGATAAATACCCGGCTTTGCTAAAAAAGTAGAGTAATTGTGGAAAAACAGCGCAAAACCGGCCGCTTGCTGGTTATATTCGGCGATAACCACTTCTGCATAGCGCTTGTCACCGAATAACGTTTGTTTTAATTTATCTTCCGTCGCTACCACCTGATCGGCCAGTTTCTCATATTCGGCCAGCCCCTGAATAAACGCCAGTATGGTTGGCACATCCTCCGGCGTTGCCAGACGGATATTAATTTGTGTGGACATCTCTCACTCCCCAATAAATAAAACCGGCAGGGCACAAGCCCTGCCGGTTTTGCAGTGTAGCAAGTTGTAACGCTGCCGTCAGCTGGCCGGCGCTATCGCCATGGCTTCCAGTGTACCGGCAGCAAAGCTGTCTACACTGATAGCGCTAAAACGCAACTCATTCATTCTGTTTAATTGCAAAGCTTCTTCAGCAGTAATAATGCCTGCGTCCTGCGCCTGCACAATGGTGTGCTCCAGCGGCTGCTTACGCGGTAACTGACCATTACGCTGGGCCTGATAAATTTTCTTCATCAGTGGCTGAGCTTCATACATCGCAATGAAGGCGCTTTCCATCAAGCCGGTAGCGTCGTTTTCATCTGCACCGATGTAACAAAGATGCGTTAACCTATCGCGTACCACCCCCGGTTTAGACATGGCTTCGCAAATCTGGATAGCAATGTCATCTGCCGGCATTTTATAGCCAATGCCGAATGGGAATACCAAAGTACGCAACAGGCCTGCGACAAAGCGGTTCGGGAAGTTCGCAAAGAAACCGTCAAAGGCACGCCCTATTTCAAACAAAGCGCGCTGCAAACTGTAATGCACAAAGGGCAGATCACACTGCTGACGACCATTATCTTCGTAGAACTTAAGTACTGCCGATGCAATATAAAGCTGGCTTAATACGTCGCCTAACCGGGCAGACAACATTTCGCGGCGCTTTAACTCCCCACCTAAAATCAACATTGAAAAATCGGCACTCAGTGCCAAACCACGGCTCATACGGCTTAGCTGCTTATAGTACTGTGCGGTTTCACCAGATACCGGCGCATTGTTAAAGCGCCCTGCTGTCAAACCTTGCCATAAAGCACCAAAAGTATTACCCACCGCAAAGCCAACATGCTTCATCAGCAGTTTATCAAATTGCTTTAAGCCCTCTTCTGAATCCGGGTTGGCAGCGGCTTCCAGCTCAGCCAGCACATAAGGATGGCAACGCGTCGCTCCCTGACCGAAAATCATCAGATTGCGGGTCAGAATATTTGCGCCTTCGACCGTAATGGAGATCGGAATCCCCATATAACCATGTGCCAGATAGTTTTTCGGCCCTACCTGAATAGCGCGGCCAGCATGAATATCAAAAGCATCATTCATCAGTGTGCGGGACATTTCTGTCATATGATACTTGGCAATGGCAGTAACCACACTTGGGCTTAAATTCATATCAATAGCCCCTGCTGTCATCACCCGCATCGCTTCCAGACTGTACGTCAGGCCACCGATGCGCGCCAGCGATTCCTGTACACCTTCAAACTTGCCGATAGACATACCAAACTGCTGACGAACATAGCCATAAGCCCCTGTCATCCGGGCTGCCAGATGGCCGGTAGCGGTTGCCAGTGCCGGTAAGCTGATACCACGCCCTGCTGATAAACATTCCACCAGCATGCGCCAGCCACGGCCAGCGTAATCCGGGCCACCGATGATCCAATCCAGCGGAATGAACACGTCCTTGCCGTAGGTTGTACCGTTCATAAACGCCATGTTCATCGGGAAGTGACGATCACCTATCTGCACACCGTTATGGCTGGTAGGGATAAGAGCACAAGTAATGCCCAACTCTGCTTTATCGCCCAGTAAACTATCCGGATCGTACAGTTTAAATGCCAGGCCCAGCACCGTTGCTACCGGCGCCAGCGTGATATAGCGTTTATCCCAGTTCAGCCGGATACCGACAACCTCTTTGCCGTCAAACTCGCCTTTGCAGACAACACCGGTATCAGGGATACCACCAGCGTCTGAGCCAGCTTCAGGGCCAGTCAGCGCAAAGCAAGGCACATCGGTACCGTTTGCCAGGTTTGGTAGCCAGCGATCTTTCTGCTCTTGCGTACCATAGTGCATTAACAGC
>NZ_DATCSY010000150.1:0-8938 GCF_036568245.1 Rheinheimera sp.
GTCGCTAAGTACCAGGGTGTCGGTGGCTTTATCGTAGCTGTTAGTGCGATAGGCCTGCTTTAACGCAAATTGCAGCGTATTTTGCTGGCTGGGTGTCAAGGCGTCGTAGCTTAAACCAAACTCATCCTGTGCTGCGAGTTCCAGCCAGGCCATCAGCTCGCGGTGCAGCCAGTCGGCAGTCCAGTCCGGTGCCTGGTAAGCGCCGTGGCCCCAGATCGAGCCCAGCTGCATGCCACCAACCGATTGCCAGGCGGTTTGGCCGTTTAAGATAGTCTCATTGGTCATAATCACCTGACCTCTGGCGTCTACTACTTTCGCCGGAATAGGCGGCGCCGAGCGATATACCTCGGCACCAAAATAGCCCAGCACGCTAAAGGTAATGGCTAAAATGGTAATTAGCAGCCACCAGAGTTTACGATATCCGGCCATAATGCCCCCTAATGTTATTGTTTGTGCGCCAAGGTGTCATAGTTCACTCCTGTTTTTATCAAATGGGCGTTGCCGCCTGTGCAGATATTACAAGAATCGCGCCATAATTTAAGTTATTGTTTTTAATTTAATTAATTTCTTCGGCTCTAGTGAGAGGGTGGTTATTACCACGATGTTTTAGGGTTAATAATACCCTATGGGTAAAAAGTACCTTTCCCTTGCTGTTTATGGTGTTTTCTACCTCTTTGGCGATATAGGCAACAAGGCTTGGCTGATTTAAGCTGGCACTTGAACCAACAGCAATAAACAGAGTTGAGAACAGCTATGGAGTACTACTTACAGGTCAAGCAGCTGCATATGTTTTGTGCCTATCTTAGTGTTACCTTATTTATTGGCCGGCTGCTACTGGACATGTCAGGTATAACTGGCTGGCGATTTAGCCCTGCAAGGTATTTGCCGCATATCAACGATACCTTGCTATTGACGTTCGCCTTTACCTTGCTCGCAATAGGGCCCTGGCAGCCATTCAGCCATGCCTGGCTTGGTGTGAAAATAGTACTGCTGGTAGGGTATATCCTGACCGGGATCAGAGCATTCAAACTGTCACTACCGGTAAAGCGCAGAGTCTGCTGGGCTGGGCTGGCTTTACTACAGCTCAGTGGCATTCTGTATCTGGCGATAAATAAGCCGATGTTGTTTAGCTAGTTTTTATCTGGTGTTGGGCTTTATGTCCGGCATCAGGTTGTTGCGAATTAACATGCGCCGTACGCTCTGACACAGTTTGCCAAACTGGCGCAATTCATCAAATTTAGGCGTTCTTCCATGTTTTATGGCGTGCTCCCAAAAGCTCAGTTCTGAATCAACCATTTCCAGCATTTTCTTCGGGCAACCTATGCAATCGGTGTTGGTGCCGCAAACAAAAGTGGCAGGTTCGTAAAGCGGCATTTGCTGCTTTACATCAGCTATTAACTGCAACATTGCTGTGGTTAGATCGGGTTTTTTTACCAACGCAATCTCCCGTTTTCTCTGAGTTAAAGTTGTTCAAACAGTGTAACAAGGCCGCTGTGTAGGTAAATTCTGCTTGTAGGGTAGAGTCGTACCACTTAGGCGGTACGACGTTATGTTTAGTAAAGAAACAATAAGCTGTATCAGGCGTGCTGTTTGTAATCGTGCAGCGTATTAACACTTCCCGGCTCACGCTCATAATGCCGTAAACTGTGTTCGATGCGCCGGCCATGGCTAAAGGCAGAAACGCGTTTTAAGTAGCCAATCACCCGGGTGCCGTAATCTATATCGCTACTACCGCATGCCGGACAAGCACATAATGTGCGTTTATCAATAGCTTCACACTGATTACAGATGGTAATTTTGACGTTGACACAGAAGTAGTTACAACCCGTATTGGCGGCAATATTTAGCAAGTTAACATATCCGGCTTTATCGAGTTTTTCCTCCAGGTTCAAGTGTAACGCTGAACCGCCGTCTAAGTAATCAAGCAGTTTCCTGCCGTGCAACTGAAATTTGTCCAGAGTGTTGGTGAGTTCGTCTTCAACAACATAAAAGTAAGAGTTATAGCAATCGCGCGAAACCAGATAGCCGTCCTCACGATCCCATTTCGCATTCTTAACCCCCAGATTCTCTGCCGGCACAAACTCAGTATTAAACATATAACCATACTCAGCTTTAGCGGCCTTGTTGGCATCAAATATCGTTTTCAGATGTTGTTGTACAAACTGAATGTACTGTGCATTGTTGCCGGCAATTAAGCCTTGAGATTCAGCCGCCTCGACCATGCCATTTATACCGATAGTCAAAAACTGCTTATCAAGGCTGATAAAACCTGCATCATACACAGTTAATAAACCTGCAGCTTTGTATTCCTCCATCAGTTTTCGGTAGGCCACCTGGTAGCGGTGAATTTTCGCCACTTCAGTAGCCAGATCTCTGCCATCCTGGACCAAGCGGTTCATATTAATAGTAATAACGTTAATAGAGCCTGTAGCAACACCGCCCGCACCCAATGAGTATGAAAAAGTATTGTCACTGATTTCACTGCGCAAGCGACAGCAACTGGCTAACGAGTCGGCATTGTCTGACTGATAGATAAAGAACGAGTTTCCTTGAGCCATCTCTTGCGCAATATCATTGGCGAAGTCACTGTCTTTACACTGACCCTTTTCGGTCAACATAGCGACTGTAACAACAGGAAAGGTCAACACGGTTTTTTCGCGTTCTTTATTAAACCAGTTTAAGAAGAATTGCTGTAACGCTGATACAGAGTGCCACTCTGGCTTTACAAAATCGGGAAAAACAAAGTCACCAAACATACTGTTAAAGTAATGCTGATCGTATACGGAGATATTCCAGAACACACTTTGATAACCACGTGCGGCAGCGGGCTGATTTAGCGCGTACACCACATGTTGCAGATGATTTTCAATTTGTTTGCGATGCGTTTTAAGATAGTTTTCGCCATAGTCTTTACGGGCAAAGTAATCAAAATAGGTTAAAAACTCAACTGTTGCGACAGCCCCGGCAAACTGACTGGATACGGCGAAAACAAAGTTTACAAAACAACCGCAAAATGACTCTAAATGTTTAGGCGCCCTGGATTCGCCGCCAAGTTTAGTTAAACCATCCCGCAAGAACGGATACATGGTTACTGACACGCAATAGGGTTTTAGGCTGGTTTCGTCATGCACATAAATCTCGTGATCAGTAATCTGGCGCAGATATTCTGCTGCCAGTTCTGCGCCGAACAATTCACTGATTTTATTGCTTACCAGAGCGCGGTTGACCTGAATAAACTGGTCTTTCATCAGTTCAGCTTCCAATGTAGCGATGTTTTTTTGTGTCACATTGGCGTTGGCGTCCAGTTTTGAGCCGTCAGCGGCATTTTGTGCATGCAGATAGTTGCTGATAAAACCGAGTTTTTGTTGCAATTGATAAAAGTTCAGCGCTTGCATAGGGTGCCCCTCTGTTATTGTCCGAGAAATAAATGGTTCAAACATTGGCCTGTACGTAAATCGGTGAAAACCTGGTTAGTGTTGGGGTTGTTAAGGCCGCCACGTTCCGACTGCCAACGCCCGGTTTTCAGGTAAGTAAGCTGTTGTTTCAGTGCATTGGTAACGTCATCTAAGCCGGTATATAAGCAAGTGTTGAGCCCGGCATTGCGCGCAATAACAAGCATTTGTAATAAGCTACTCTGCTGCCACTCACCCCCCAGAAACAGCACGCAGCTGATAAGGCCAGCATAGGATGCCAGCCGATACTGAAAGTAATCTGCGCTAAGTTGTGTACCTTGCTCTGGCCGCCAGCTATAGCTACTGTGACAGCCTTTACAACCTAATGGACAACCGGCGATAGTAAACGCCAGCGAGACTTCCCCCGGTACTTCCTGAAATACTATTTGCTCGTCGGTGAATCTCAGCATAATTACTCTATATAGTGGTTTTTTGTTTGTTAATTGCTATATGTTGTGTTTTAGCTTAATGTCTTCTGAAATGGAAAGTTTGATCTGGATCAAGTTTTACCATCGCGACCAACGTGAGGTCAGCGGCAATACGCACCAGTACAGGGTTTGTTACCCCTTCGGGAGTAGTGGAGCGTGTTTAATCCAAATAAAAAAACCGCCCGCTGAAAACCAGGGGCGGCGCAGAGGAGCCAACAATTATATTGGCAAACGTGGATTTTCCAGGAAAGGCTACAACTGATAAACCAGCATCAACCAGATTTTAGTGGTATCGACAGCAAAACTGTCGGCATTGTAGTGGGCCAGTTTGAACACGCCTGATAGTTGGGCATTCAGGCTGTAACTGGCCGCTGCGTTCCATTCGTCACCGTATTTTGCATTGCCGGTATCACTGTCGAATTGGTGATACCCCAGCATCAGGCTAACGTCTTTTACTTTGGTATTTAGCTGCAACCAGTTATCGCGTAATCCGTTGTCAGGTGTATTTAAGAACATATCAGCAAAGCCAGAAAAGGCGTGTAACGTTGCCAGGGGTGTTTGAAACGCAGTTTGGCCATCACCGGCTAAGCGCTCTTGCCCTGCCTGCACGGTAACACCAGGCAGTGCCCAGTTCAGACTAATACGGTGATAGTTGTGGCTAAACGCTTGTGTTGCGTTGTGTGCATCGTCTTGCTGAGCCAGTGATAAATGCCAGCTTAACTGCGGTAGTACAGCAAGTTTGCCCTGATAATCGATGCCCAGGGTTCGGCTGCTGCGGCTGGTCCAATTATCAAATTCAAAGTCGTAACCAAAAGCCAGAAATTTATGATCAGCGTTAGCTTGCCAATGTGCAGTAAAGGTGTTGAAACTGCCGTGCTGATCGGCGGCGGTCCCTTTGGGGCCAAAGATGCGGTTTACGTTGTAGTAGTGGCCAAGTTCTAGTGTAAGTTCGCTACCAACGCTTTGTTGCAGACGATAACCATCTAATGTTTGTTCATTCTGTCGCCAGCCAACGCCACCGAGAAAACGCTGATTGGCATGGTTGACCAATTGGCGACCGGCGCTGAAGCTGGTTCCTTGTTTATTCTGATAGCTGAGTAACGCCTGATTGATATCGGTACCTTTCGGATCGGCCACTACGCTGTAGTGGGTTTTGCCGTTGTAGGTGCTGTTGTAGTTATCATTGCCAAGCAAGCTAACATTATCCAGTTGCACCACTGCGCTGAAGTTGTCGAACTTACCGGTTGTTACGGTTAAACGACTGCGCAAAGTGGAGGCTATTGCATTGTCCAGGGTGTTGTCTTGTTCAACATGTTCCAGACGGTAACGAAACTGTGCCGAGACCTCGCTTTGCTTAATGGCCGAGCTGAACTGCTCGTTAATGCTGGCATACAGCGGAACAGGAATAGTAGAAACAAAGCAAGTCAGCGTAATGGCAAAGGGCAGGGCAGAAACAGATGTTTTCATGATGGCGCTCCAGACTGCGGGTTGATGCACAGATCCTAGCCTGAAACTGATATTTTTATAATTAGGTTAAGGGGTTACCTAACTGTTGGTATAGCCAGCAACCAAATGTTACCAGCTACACCAACAAGGGTTATTGCATGAGTGGAGAGTCAGATAAGTTAAAATCGTAGCCGTCTATTTGAGCATCGACGATTAAGCGGTGAATATATTGCGCTACAGCTTTACGTCGCACTTTTTCGTTTAGATAGTCGGCAATTTTTTGCTGAACCACACTAAAGGGTAACTGTTTTCCCGCTACTTTGCGGGCAATATAGACGATATGGTAACCATAACGGCTTTCTACCGGTTGTGGCATTAAACCAGGGTCGGCATTAAATAGTTGCCGCTCAAACTCGGGTACGGTCTGTCCGCGGCTGATTTGACCAAGGCTTCCGCCGATTTCTTTTGACGGACAAGCCGAGTAGTGTTGTGCCAGCGCGGCCAGCGGTTCGCCTTGTTGTAGCTTACTAATTAACTGCTCGGCCAGGGTTTTGGCCTCTACCCGGGCTTTGTCATCCTCTGGCGCTGCCGCCAACAAAATATGGCTGACTTCCAGCAGCGGCGAGCTTTGAAAACGCTGTGGGTTTAGCCGGTAATATTGCTCGCACTCGGTATGGTTTGCCTGTGGAATAGCCACTTCGGCGTTGATCAGTGCATCAAGAAAGTTATCATCACTGGCGGTGTTGGCTTCACTTTTTACGCTTAGCCCCAATGCTTTGGCGCGTTGGCGTAGAAGTTCGCCAATTATCAGTGACTCAGCGGCCTTTAGCATGGCAGAGCGTTTATTGTTGGACGGATGATATTGCATTTCAGCCATGATGGCCGCTTCGCTGATACTGGCATTGTTGACTTGTATCATTTTAAACCTCTGTAACCGGGTTAGGTGTAACTTGCCGCAAGACAGCTTTTAGCCGATATTGCACACAAAGACGCCGTAAATCCGTCCCTGGAGGCTCCTCTTTGGCATCCATGCCAAAGACGCTTTGTTTAGCAATATCGGCACGCTGTCTTGCTGGTCATCCGATTTTGCCTGGCCCAGGTTGGAACCTCGTTAGCGCAGTCACAGAGTGTCTGAGCCCTGCCGCAGGCAGCAGGGCGAGTTGCTGTGGCGAGCATAGCGAGAGTTGCAACCGTCAGGGCCAAACGCGGCTATCGCACAAAACGCTGACGTACAATCTGGTGCTGACGGCGCACATACTGCACCGGCACACTTAACATATGTACCAAGCGGCTGAACGGGAATACCACAAACAGCGTCATACCCAAAAATACATGCATTTTGAATATCCAGTGTACGTTGCTTATGGCTTCAACCGCAGCGGTGCTGTTAAAAGTAACGGTGTTTTGCGCCCAGGCCATTAGTTTTAGCATCTCAGCGCCATCCATGTGCCCCAGCGATACAGTGATGGACAGTAAACCTAGTATCAATTGTGCATATAATAGCAACAAAATTACGATGTCCATGGTATTGCTGGTCGCACGGATACGCGGGTTACCTAATCGCCGTTTGATCAACACGGTTAGTCCAAAAAAGCAAATCAAGCCAAACAAGCCACCGGCTCCAACAGCAATCATTTGCTTCATTTGGGCAGTGATGCCCAGCAGATGCCAGATTTCTTTTGGCATTAATAGGCCAAAGAAATGGCCAAGGAAAATACCCAGAATGCCAATATGAAACGGGATACTGCCAAGGCGTAACTGCTTTTTTTCCAGCAACTGACTGGAGCTGGTTTTCCAGGTGTACTGCTCTCTGTCATAGCGGATCCAGCTACCTATCACCATAATGGCGATGGCGATATAGGGATAAATGCCAAAGGCAAACATATTTAAGTGTGCCATGCTAAAACTCCTTTAGGCGCGCTTTTCAGCCGCAACTTGGTATAAGGTTTGCTCCGTTGCCGGGCTGCCTAACAGCTCAGTACTTAACGGAATATACTGATCTCGACGTTGGCCTTCTGCCGGCTTATTGCCGGTGCCACAGGCTGAGTTGGTCTGTTCATTGCCTATAAAGCTGACCATTTCCTCTTCCCACACTTTGTCTAACGCTTTGGGCGTGTCGTCGCGCTGTTCATTAGCGATCTGCTGTTTAATGTCGGCCAAATCGACCTCTGCTTTTGATAACGACAGCAGAGTGGCGAAAATGCCGGCATAATCTGATTGCCGCTGTTCGAGGCGACACAGCAGTACTGCCAGCACCGGGGCGATTTCTTCGAGGCCAATTTGCGCATTTTGCGTACCCTGAGTGGATAAAAACTCCAGATACAGTGGCAAATAGTCTGGTAGTTCTTTCACGCCGATATCCAAACCGGCTTCACGATATTGCGCCAGTAAGTTGACCATAGCCTGGCCGCGGTCACGCGACTCACCATGAATATGTTCAAATATCAGTAGTGAAAGCGACCGGCCGCGTTCAAACAGACCATCGTATTCCGATTGCCAGTCCATAAGGGCTCCGGCGGTGCGAGACTGAATAAACTTAATCAGTTGCTGTTTATGGTCAGTATCGATAGTGGCGTTGGCCACTACCGATAGCAGATCATCTTTGCCGTCCAGCATGGGCTGGTGTGGATAGTCCAGTAACAGTGATAACAGTTGTAGGATCTGCATAGTTATTTACTCCTGAATATCAACCGGGATAACCTGACGCACGCCTTTGGCTTTAGTGCCAAATAGGTTTACGCCGTTATTACCATCGCCACAGCCATTACCAAAGCTAAAACCACAGCTCGACTTTAAGTCGTAAGCGTTTTCGGCATAGGCGCGGTGGCTGGTTGGAATAACAAAGCGATCTTCATAGTTCGCCAGAGCCATATAGCGGTACATTTCTTCAACCTGCACCGGCGTTAGGCCCACTTGCTTGAGCACGTCAACATCCTCAATGCCATCGACCTGCTGCGCACGCTTGAAGGCGCGCATCGCAATCATCCGCTCCAATGCCCGCACCACCGGTGCTTCATCGCCGGCAGTAAGCATATTGGCCAGATACCGCAGCGGGATCCGTAATGACTTCAGATCCGGAATTTCGCCATTCATGCCGACATGGCCAGCTTGCACTGCGCTTTGAATAGGTGACAGTGGCGGCACGTACCAAACCATGGGTAAGGTGCGGTATTCCGGGTGTAGTGGTAGTGCGACTTTCCAATCCATCGCCATCATGTAAACCGGTGAGCGCTGGGCGGCTTTAATCCAATTGTCACTGATACCTTCAGCACGGGCCGCGGCAATAACCACCGGGTCATTTGGATCGAGGAAGATATCCAACTGTGCCTGGTACAGGTCTTTCTCGTTGGGAGTATTGGCCGCTACTTCAATTTTGTCGGCGTCATACAGCAGCACGCCTAAGTAACGGATCCGACCAACGCAGGTTTCAGAGCATACTGTCGGTTGGCCTGCTTCAATGCGAGGGAAGCAAAAGGTACATTTTTCTGATTTACCGGTTTTCCAGTTGTAATAGATTTTTTTGTACGGGCAGGCTGAGACACACATACGCCAGCCGCGGCATTTGTCCTGATCAATAAGCACAATGCCGTCTTCTTCCCGCTTGTAAATGGC
>NZ_DATCSY010000151.1:0-11400 GCF_036568245.1 Rheinheimera sp.
AACGGACAACGGTTGGGTACTGACCGAGTAAGCCATCTAACATAAAGGCGGCTGACACGACAACCTGATGTTTGTCAGCCAAGTACAGCCGCCTGCTGCGCAAACAACGGTTGCAGTGACAGCAACCGTCTGTTCAGAACCCTCAGTTGTTCAGAACGCTAATACAATTTCTACCCGCCGGTTTGCCGCTCTGCCCTGCGCAGTTTTATTATCTGCCACCGGCTCTGCCGGGCCGCGCCCTTCAGCTGCAACCTGTTCTGCTTTTAACCCCTGCTGCAGTAAAAATGTTTTTACCTGATCAGCCCGCTGCTGCGATAACTTGTTGTTGTAAGCTAACTGGCCTGAACTATCTGTATGTCCAACCACGGTCAGTTTCTGATAGTTAATATGCTCCAGAGACTCAACCACACCGCTGAGCAGACTTTGCTGCTCGTCACTTAATCTGGCACCGTCGTGAGAAAACGCTGTAATGCCGGGAAACGCCACCTTGATGCTGCCATCAGTCAGTTCAGACGTCTGTGCAGTGGTGCGCTGCTGTAGCCGGGCCAGAAACACAGATTGCGGCCTGGCAACGTCTGCTTTCACCACGTCGGCTTTATTGCCTGAGGTGCTGGCACAACCGGTATATAAAAATGTTGATAAAGCAACTGACAGAACCAATACTGCGCGCAAAATAGATACTCCTTACATAAGTCATCAATAATGGCGCACACTTTAATCTTTTCGCGGCAGCAAATAAATACCAAAACTTAACAACAAATAAATATATTTAATCAAAATGAAACCGGCGTAATAACACTGCCATGTAGTGTGCATTCATTATCAGTAGTATCCGCACAGTTTTATGGGATTGCACTTTGGCGTCAGATACTCTATGGTGCAGCCATGCCAAACCAAAAATTCTTTGCGCTCACCACTACGGTGACCGGCCAGTATTACACCGCTATCGCCTTCCATTCCTAGGCCGGTTTTGCCCTGCGCGAAACCGGCCTGACACTTTTTCGTTAAACCATTTTGTTCATTTTTGCTTCTGTAATGCGGAGCTATAATGTATTTCTGTTATCCCAAAGCGTCACATAACACTATCGCCAGCGTCGTTGCAGCGTTGGCCTGTCAGCAATTTTTGCCGTTTACAGCGTTGCAACTGAACCACATTGTGCATTCACTGGCGGACTATCGTCGTCAGAGCAAATTCAACTGCGACAGCAGTGCAATCCGGTTAGGCAGCTCAGTTGAACTGAAAAATCTGGATACTAACGAGCGGGGCTGGCTGCAGCTGGTGGCACCGTCGCAAGCGAGCTATCGTCGAAACCGTATTTCAATACTCTCGCCGCTTGGCGCTGACCTGCTGGGTAAAACGATTGATCATGATGTTCAGTTAAGGCTGTTACGTCATCAACTTAACCTGCGTGTACTTACTGTGATGAGTATTACGCCAAATAAGATAAGGAGCTTTAATGAAAACCCCTGACATCACGCTTTCCACCACTGATTTTGACAGGCTGGATAATTTGCTGGCCAGTCTGAGCCAGGACACCGTTGGCTACGATACATTAAGCCAGGAGTTGCAGCGCGCAATTATTGTACCGCCGCAACAGCTACCGGCAGACGTCGTTAGTATGAATTCGACTGTACGCTTTAGCCTGGCTAACGGTAAGTCCAGCACCCTGACGCTGGTATACCCCAAAGATGCAGACCCAAGTGGCGACAAAATATCGATACTGGCGCCGGTAGGCAGTGCTTTACTCGGGCTAAAATGCGGTGACAGCATCAACTGGCCACTACCTGGCGGCGAAATGTCGGTGATAACCGTTGACGAAGTTATCTACCAGCCTGAACGTGCAGGTGCCTACCACCGCTGAACGTTCTTAACAGCCCTGCCCGACCACTCTGTGAGCCGGGCATAGCCGATTTGTGTTCGTCAAAAATGCTGCTTCGCGAAATGCTTATTCTGCTATAGAATGCGCCACCGAAATTCAGCCTGAAGTGCTGTTAGTTATGCAGTCTTCCAATGCGTTATATACTGATCTCTCCATTTATTACGACCTGATGTGCTGCGATATCGACTATCACGCGCAAAGCCAGGCCGTGCACCGGCTGCACCAGTTGCTGGGCAACGCTGGTCGTAATCATCTGGATCTGGCGTGCGGTACGGGCCCGCATATCTATCATTTTCTAAGCTTGGGCTACCAATGCACAGGAATTGACCTGAACCAGCCAATGCTGACACTGGCGCAGGCCCGCTGCCCGCAAGCGCGTTTTGTGCTGCAGAACATGTGCAATTTTACACTGGACCAACCGGTCGACCTTATTACCTGTTTTTTGTACTCCATTCATTATAATCCAGGCATAACGCAGCTACAGCAGTGCATCAGCAGCGTATTTAATGCTTTAACTACAGGCGGTGTATTCTGCTTTAATGCGGTGGATAAAGATAAAATCTGTAACAGCAGTGTGGTACGCCACAGCACTCATCATCTGGACAGCCAGTTTGTGTTTGAATCGGGCTGGCATTATGCCGGTGCTGGCGAGCAGCAATCACTTAAACTGAGTATCGCTAAAATCAATGAGGCAACAACTGAGCTGTGGCGCGACGAGCACCCGATGGTCGCTATTAGCTTCCATCAGCTGCAAGCACTGCTAAGCCCGTTTTTTGAAGTGCATATTCTGGCGCATCAGTACGACAATATAGTACCCTGGGATCAGGCATCCGGTAACGCACTGTTCGTGTGCATTAAGCGCTGATCACAGGCACAACTGCATCGCACAGCTGTGCCTGCAACAGTTATAAGCTGAATTTGTTAATCAGGTTATTCAGCTGCTCTGCCAGCCGCGCCAGCTCAGCACTGGATGCCTGAGTTTCATTGGCGCCTGAAGCGGTTTGTGCAGCCAAATCACGGATATTAACCAGATTGCGGTCTACATCACGGGCTACAGTGGCTTGCTGTTCTGCGGCACTGGCGATGGTAAGATTCTGGTTATTGATCTGTGATATCGCTTCGGCGATAAGTTGTAGAGCTTCACCGGCCTGATGCGCTACCTGCAAGGTTTCTGCGGCTCTTGCACTACTGCTGCTCATAGCACTTACTGTGGTGGCCGTTTCAGCGTCAATCGCCCCCATCATACGTTCTATTTCTTTAGTAGATTCCTGAGTTCGGTGCGCCAGCGCCCTCACCTCATCGGCTACTACCGCAAAGCCACGGCCGCTGTCTCCGGCTCTTGCGGCTTCGATAGCGGCATTTAAAGCCAACAGGTTAGTCTGATCAGCAATAGCACGGATAACATCCAGCACCGAGGCAATATCACGGATCCGCGTTGCCAGGTTACCGACGCTGTTACCGGTATGCTGTAGCTCACTCTCCAGATCACGGATATTCTTAATGGTGTGCTCAACCTGATTCTTCCCCTGACGGGTTTTCTCATCAGCCAGTTCAGAGTCGCGCGATGTGGTAACGGCGCTACGGGCAACCTCTTCAATCGCTGTTGTTAGCTCAGTCACTGCGGTAGCGGCCTGGTCCAGCTCATCACTTTGCTGATGCATGGTTTGGGTAGACTGCTCGGTGACTACACTAAGCTCTTCTGACGTGGCTGCCAACTGCGAAGATGATTTATTAATTTCATCCAGCGTCTGGCGCAGCTGCTGCTGCATCTGTGCCATGGCTCTGACCATATCACCGGCTTCATCCGGTTCGTTGTCCTGTATAACGGCAGTTAAATCACCTGCTGCAATACGCTGCGATACTGATACCGCATTACGCATCGGCACAATCAGACTTCTGCTGAACAACCAGGCCAGAACGGCACCAAACAAGGTGGCGATAACAATCACCACTGTGGTAACCGTTTTGCCTTGCTTTACACTGTGATGAGCGGCATCTGCCGCTATGTCTGCAGTGCTTTTTTGGTATTCAAACATCTGCGTCAGTGCATTATTGAAATCAACCGATGCCTGGCTGAAACTTTGCCGGGCAAATGCCTGTGCTTCCTGCTGGCTGCCTGCGTCAATCAGTTGTAATAACTGCTTATGCAGCTGATCGTAGTGCTTGCGCGCACTGTCGACAGTTTCAAATACCGCCCGCCCTTGTGGCGTTTTATGAAACTCTGCCAGCTTGCGCTCGGTTTCATCATAGCTGCCCAGCAGGTTATTCATCAGGGTGCGGTTATTTTCCCGCGCCTCTGCGGTATGCGCATTTAGCATACCCAGGGTGTAAATACGTATCAGCAGAAAGTCACGGTTTAGCTCTCCCGCCAGTATTGATGCGGGTAGGCGCCGCTCGGCAATATTGTCAAAATGCCGCTCTGTTTCGTTAAGGCTCAGTATCGCCATTACCCCGACAAACAGCGTTGACAGCCCCATCAGCACGAACGCAATGGATAATCGTTTGGTAATACGTATTTTTCTTAGCATAGTATGACATCTCAATACGGCTGATGTGGCAGGTTTAGTTGTCTATGTCAGTAAAAGCGACCAGACATGGCAACAGCTGAATATTTATACTCGCTCATATTAGAATAATATTTCGCAAACTGCCAACTACATGACTTTTAACGTAAACTGACAACCTTTAGTGTCGGGCAGGTAGCAAGAGTATGGATTCAGTAACACAGCTAACCCTGGGTGCGGCGGTCGCCGTTGCAGCACTGGGCCAAAAGCCGGGTAGTAAAGTAAAAGTCGCATTGGCCGGCGCGGTGCTCGGTACCCTGCCCGATTTAGATGTGCTGGTCGATTATGGCGATGTTGTCAGCAATATGGTGCTGCACCGCACTGAGAGCCACGCCTTATTTTATCAAACGCTGATATCGCCACTGCTGGCCTGGCTGGCAGCCTTATGCTGCAACCAGCGTAGCTATTATCGCCATTGGCTACTCGCAACCTGGCTGATCCTGATTACCCACACGGGTATTGATGCCATGACGGTATACGGCACCCAGTTTGGTTTACCTTTTACCAACACGCCTTTTGCTGTAGGCAGCATGTTTATTATCGACCCGCTGTATACCCTGCCTCTGCTCGTCGGCGTGTTGTGGTTTTTGCTCTCCGGCAGCGCTAAAGGCTATCGGGCCAATACAATTGGGTTGGTACTATCGGGCATCTATCTGGCGTGGAGCTTCGCGGCACAGCAATATGTCACTGGCATTGCTACGCATAATGCCAGGCAGCAGCTTAGCAGTTATCAGCAAGTTCTGGTTACACCGGCGCCACTGAACACAATACTGTGGCGCATAGTAGTGATGACAGACCAGGGATACGCCGAAGGGTTTTATTCGCTGTTTGACAGCAGCGACCAGATTGAATTTACGCTGATAGCACAGGATACCAGCCTGAAACAACGCTATGCCGATGTCAAAGCTGTGCAGCAGCTTAGCTGGTTCAGCCGCGGTTTTTACACGCTGGCGCAGCAAGGCGATTCGTTGCTATTGACGGATTTACGTATGGGGCAGGAAGGCAGCTACGCGTTTCAGTTTGAGGTAGATCCAAGCAACCACAGGGCAGTGATACAGCAACCAATGCGCCGCGATGCCGCCACAGCGCTCCCCTGGCTGTGGCAACGCATGTGGGGGGTGCAACTGCCATCGCCTTATGTGACAGCGTCGCCTTAGCAGCGTCGTACATACGCTCGGTGCTACCGCCAGTCAATACTGCACGTTCTTGCTGACGCTGATGCCCAGCCGTTTGGCTAAGCGGGCCAGGTTTGCCCTGTCCTGCCCAAGCTGACGGGCAGCCAGGCTCCAGCTACCTTGTGAATGCTGCAGTGCCTGCAAAATCAGCTGGCGCTGAAAAAGCTCTGTTGCGGCTTTTAAATCCGTTACATTTTGCTCAGTGATAACCTGCGGCGTGTGCTGATTAACCACTGGCGCAGCTGCGCTCAGCTCCAGCAAAGCGCTACCGATACTGACAATGCCACTGCGGCCGGTTTGGCCGGCAGCTTTTAACGCCGCGCGGCTGATAACATGCTCCAGCTCGCGCACATTGCCAGGCCAGTGATACTGCAGCAGTGCCGAAGCGGCATCAGCAGATAATTTCAGTTGGCGGATACCCAATTTACGGCTGGTGTGTTCGAGAAAATACCCCGCCAGCAGCAGTACATCATCCTGACGCTGACGCAGCGGTGGCACGGTCAGCGGATACACCGTCAACCTGTGATACAAATCAGCCCTAAAGCGGCCTTGCTGCACTTCGTGCTGTAAATCGCGGTTGGTTGCAGCAATGATGCGCACATCAACGCTTTGTACCTCATCTTTACCCACCGGTTGAATTTCGCCGCTTTGCAGTACCCGCAGCAGTTTGCTTTGCATACTGAGCGGCAACTCGCCCACTTCATCCAGAAAAATGGTACCACCATCCGACAGCAGAAACTTACCTGGCCGTTCCCGGTCAGCGCCGGTAAAAGCACCTTTGGCATGACCAAATAACTCCGCTTCAGCCAGGCTTTCCGGCAAAGACGCGCAATTTAAATACACCAAAGGTGCGCTGCTACGACCGGATAACTGATGCAGGGTGCGGGCAACCAGTTCTTTGCCCACGCCTGTCTCGCCCTGGATCAGTACCGTGTAATCTGAACCCGCTACCAGCTGAATATCACTGCGTAGCGCCTGCATTGCACTGCTCTGCCCTATCAGCTCCCCGCCATCGCGCAGCAGTGCTTCCTGTGTCAGTTCCTGCACCAGCTGCTGTGCATGACGGGCGCTCATCGTCAGTTGAGTCATAGCAAAGGCAGTTTTCAGCGTCGCGGCTGACAATGCCGCCATCAGCTCAAGCGTTTTATTGTCAATCTGGGTAAAGGCATCCGGCTCCAGGCTGTCTATCGTCAACAGCCCGAGTAACTGCTTATCAGAGTACAGTGGCAGCCCCATACAGGAATGCACCGGCAGATCGCCGCTGCGGGCCAGCAACAGACCATCATAAGGATCGGGTAACGGGCAGTCCGACGGAAAACGGTGCGGCCCGGCACTTAAACATAACTGCTGCAGCCTCGGATGCTCAGCCAGTGCAAAACGCCGGCCCATGGTATCAGCGGATAATCCCTGCGCGGCCAGAGGAGTTAACACTTGCTGATGTAAACCCAGCAGCACGACAGCATCACAGCGGATGGCCTTGCGTACGGATGTCAGCAAGCGGTCAAACCGGTCTTCATTGTTCAGGCTGTTGGCTAAATCCAGCGCAACCTCCAGCAGTAACCTGTTGTTCTGTTCTGACATACCCCACCCAAGTCAAAATGACTTCAAAGATTCAAAATAACTACGAAATAGAATAGGTCATTATGACTCATAATAAAATTAATAAATCATAAACACTTGAAAATAATAAAAATAAAATCATGGCATAACTTCTGCTGTAGTAAGGCACAACCATTAAGCGGAGGTGTTTATGCACACACTAGTCTCTCTACCCCGGCAAGCCAACTATGAAAGATTACTGTACTGGGCAAACGGCTTTTTAGCAGCTTCAGCAGCGGTGTTGCTGGCAACAGTATTGATGTGTTACCCGTTCGAGCAATGGTTTTCACTACCGCAGCTGATTGCTGGCCACCTGAGTATGCTGGCCAGTGCAACACTGGTGAAAATAAGCTATGTCGGCCGCTGTATCGCCCTGTATGCGTTAAAGCGCGAGGTGCGTTAACGTGGCGGTGCAACCGGTAAATATTACCCCGGCTACCAGTGCAGCCCCTGCTGTACTGGCGCTGGCATTTAGGCCATTTTTTCTGCTGGCAGGTGCCTGGGCACTGGCTTCCGCTGCGCTGTGGCTTGGTCAGCTATCCGGCTGGTGGAGCGTCCAGCAACTGCTGCCCGCCTCTTTGTAGCATGCCCATGAGATGCTATTTGGTTTTGGTGCTCTGGTCGCCGCCGGCTTTTTGCTTACCGCCGCGCAGAACTGGACTAACGTACCGGCACTACGTGGCACTAAGCTGGCGTTGTTATCACTGTGCTGGCTGGCCGCACGCTTTGTGCCGCTATTTAGTTACGGGCAAAAGTAGTATGGTGCTGCTTTTGGGTTTGCAAAGCCTGTGGTGGCTTGGCGTACTGGCCGCTTTTTCCCGCCAGTTATGGCTGGCTAAAAGCCGGCGTAACTATCAGTTTATCGCCATTTTGTTGGTGATGATGCTGCTTAACCTGAGCTTTCTGCTGCTGGCGCACGCTGACATGCCTGATTATGCCGCGCATTTAAGCCACAGCATGATCCTGATGTTCTGCCTGTTAATGGGCATTGTCGGCGCGCGGGTGATCCCATTTTTCACTGCCAGAGCCACCGCAACAACACAAAGCAGCACGCCACGGCTGAATAAAATCGTGCTGTTTGTTTCTCTGCCCGCGACAGCTCTTTTTGTCAGCAGCGGCTTTTACCCACCACTGTTTTCTCCGGGTTATCTGATGCTGCTAAGCGCACTGCTACATCTGCTGCGCCTTGGTCTCTGGTTTACCCCCAAGCTACTAAAGCATCCGCTTTTGTGGTCACTGCACCTGTCTTATCTGGCAATGGCGCTGGGCCTGATGTTAATGGCAATCAGCCTGCTGACAGGGCTGTTGTACTTCAAAGATATGCTGCATCTGGTGGCGATAAGCGCTATGGCCGCGATGATGCTGTCGATGATGGCCAGGGTATCGCTTGGCCATACCGGCCGGCCACTGCTGGTTAGCAACTTACTGACACTAAGCTTCGCTGCCGTGTTGCTGTCGGGTGTGGCCCGCACGCTGGCTGTACTGCTGGCCAAACCGCTATTGCTGTGGCAACTGAGCGGTGCGCTCTGGCTGGTCGCGTTTCTGATTTTTATCCGGGTGTACTTACCCATTCTTACATCACCGCGGCTGGATGGCCGGCCGGGCTGATGTGTTTACCATCAATGAGGTTGTTATGTTATCTGCAAAAACCATCAGTTTAGTAAAAAGTACCGTACCACTGCTTGAGAACGCCGGCGTGGCGGTAACCAACTACTTTTATAACCGCATGTTCACCGTAAACCCGGAGCTGAAAAACATTTTTAATATGAGTAACCAACTAAACGGCAAGCAACAATTTGCCTTATTCAGTGCGGTAGCGTCATACGCCAAACATATTGATAACCCAAGCGTACTGGGCGCTGTAGTAGAACGGATGGCCAATAAGCACACCAGTTTCTTTATACTGCCAGAGCACTATGACATTGTGGGGCATCACCTGATTTGCACCTTAAAAGAACTGGCACCGGAGCAATTTACCGACGAAGTTGCCACCGCCTGGACAGAAGCTTATCAGCTACTGGCGAATATTCTGATTGGTCGTGAAAAGCAGTTATATCAGCACACCGCACAGGCGAATGGCGGCTGGACCGGCGCGCGCCGATTCGTGGTTGCGGCCAAAACGCAAGAGTCAGAACTGGTTACCAGTTTTACCCTGGTGCCGGAAGATGGCGGCGCTGTGGTGTCTTACCAGAGTGGCCAGTATCTGGGCGTAAAAGTAAAACCACCGCATGCAGATTATGTCGAGATCCGCCAGTACTCATTATCAGATAAACCTAATGGTAAAAGTTACCGTATCAGCGTCAAACGTGAAGACTTACCACAGCCCGGCCTGGTGTCAAACTATCTGCATCAGCAGGTTAAGGTCGGCGATGTGATTGAAGCCATGCCACCGGCCGGCGATTTTTACCTGAAATCGGTGTTTGTACCAACGGTGCTGATTTCTGCCGGTGTCGGCCTGACGCCGATGATGTCGATGCTGGAAACCTTAGCCGCGCGGGCAGAACCCACACCAATCTGGTACCTGCACGCCTGTGAAAACCCGCAGCAACATTCGTTTAAAGCCAGGCTGGCACAGTTACAACAACAACTGCCGCAGTTACGCTGCTACACCTGGTATAACCAGGCCGCGCCACAAAGCCACCACCAATTCAGTGGCCTGATGCAGTTGTCACCGTTAGCTGATGAACTGCCGCTGCAAAGCGGACAGTTTTATATCTGCGGCCCGACCGGTTTTATGAAGTTTGCTAAAGACCAGTTACTGGCCCTTGGTGTCACGCCAGAGTGCGTTCACTACGAAGTGTTTGGCCCGCATAGCGATTTGTAACAGCAATAACCGGAGGTGCGTTAACACCTCCGGTTTTCTTTAATTGTCAGCCTTAAACCACCTCCTATGGAGGTGGATTTTTACCCGGGGTTAATTCAGGCCGGCTTTGGTAAGGCCAAAAGCAGTATCCTGTGAACCTGGCTCTACCTGTGCAAGAATTTGCATCCGGTTCCAGAAGTTGATCAGGCCAATGCTGTAAGTCAGCTCAGAGATCTCCACATCAGTAAAATGCTCTTTAGTCGCCTGATACAGCTCGTTACTGATGCCGGTTTCCGGCAATTTGGTCAGCGCTTCAGTCAGGGCCAGAGCGGCTTTTTCTTTGGCGTTAAACAGCGGTGACTCGCGCCAGATAGCCACATGGTAAATGCGCAGTTCGCGCTCGCCCTTAATTTTGGCTTGTTTAATATGCATATCCAGACAAAAGGCACAGTTGTTCAGCTGTGACGCCCGGATATCAATCAGGCTTTTAATCAGCGGATCAATAGATGTTTTATAGGCAGCCATGCTTGCATCCATCAGGGCTTTTGTCAGCGCCGGTACGGTTTCAAAGTGGTTTAAACGTGCAGTCATAATAGTTGCTCCAGTGTTTAGCTTTAGCGTTAAGTTAGTCAGTTAACAGGTCGACAATAAGATCAGCTGCGGCAATAGCATCAGGTACAGCAGCGTCTCGGGTTTGCGGGTGATGCGTGCCATCAACCCGGATAAAACGCACATCGGTAATACCGATATAGCGCAAAGCTGTGCTGATATAAGGGGTAAACTGATCGTTCCCTTCATTTGGCCGGCCAATAAAAGGCGTGCCGCTAGCCACCACAACAAAAACCTTTTTACCGCTAACCAGGCCCACCTTTTCGCCGCGGTCGGTAAACGCAAAGGTGCGGCCGGCACGGGTAATATGATCAAACCAGGCTTTTAGCACTGAGGGTAAACCCAGGTTCCACATCGGTGAGGAAATCAGTAAGGTGTCATGCGCCAGCAATTGGTCGACCAGACGCTCCGATAAGGCGATGGCATTTTGCTGCGCCACAGTGCGAAGATCGGGTTTGGTTAAAAAAGCGCTCACGGTCAACGCATCCAGATGCGGCAAATATTGCTGGCCTAAATCCAGCTCGGTTTCTGTCAGTGCAGGATAACGTTGCTGCAACTTGCTCTGCAGGTGGCTGCCAACCTCTCTCGATGCTGAGCCGGCTAAGTTCGGGCTGACTTTAATATGCAATAGTTTCATATTCTCTCCTGCGCTGGCGGCTAGTCAGCTATCGTTGTTACTCAAAGTTGATGTGCAAATTCTAGCGCTTCATGCCATATTAAAAAGATACAAAAACAATGTATCTAGGTAGGACATGACGACCGGTTATCAG
>NZ_DATCSY010000152.1:0-8744 GCF_036568245.1 Rheinheimera sp.
CGGCATCAACCAATGTAGATTTGTATCTCCCTTCCCACAGGGTGCCAGTACGACCGTTGGTGAAGTTGAAGTATTGAACGTACTTGCGGCCCTGGTCTGCATCAGGCGGCTGACACCTTGTTCATTGGCAGGCGTTAGTAGATGAACGTGATTGGTCATCAGCACGAAGGCGTGAATGGTAGCTTGGTATTTGGCTGCGGCATCCCTGAGGAATAACAGTAAGCCTTGGCGTCCGCCTCGTCATAAAAACAGGCTTTGCGCGGTTGCTCCCGTGCTGGAGCACATGCTGGGTGCGACCAGGCAGATGAGAGGCGGGCAAGCGGGTCATGAGGTTCCCTTCCTGAATTCTATATAATCAATGACTCCGGTCTTACCCCTTACACTGTAAAAAATCAAAACGGTATTTCGGTGTAGTTATTCTCGGTGTAGTTATTCTTCTGCAATAATCAACCGTTAATGTGGTGGAGCGAACAGATGCCCGGTTCACGGATACGCATACTCAGTTCTCCATATATGTGTATCAACGGGAAACGTTGTTGCCATTAAAAACCTGCCAGACTTATCGGATTCAGATGCTGGCAATAACGGTGACGCAGTCAAGTCTTGATGATCGCAGTCACTAATGGCACAACGTCCAAAAAAGATATACCTATTCAACAAAAGAAAATCAGGATTTTTTATGAAATACATACAAACAAGTTTACTTTTTATTCCTCTCGTTTCTTTTTCCCTGTTTTCTGCACTAAGCTGGGCCGATACACCGGCGCAAGGCGCCAGAGAATTATCAATATCTGGTGCCGGTTCCAGTGATAAGGAGTTCAACGATAATGCCTTCGCTATGGAAGTTAGTTATGGGTACTATTTGTCACCGGCGACAACCTTCGGCGTGCGTCAGTTGGCGAGTGTGACTGATTCGGAAGGCAATAACAGTAACTGGAATGGCGCAACTCGCTTTTTTTACGATTATCACCTGGGCCAAGAAAATCTACGCCCATATTTGGGCATCAATATCGGATATCTCTATGGTGAATCCGTGGAAGACACCTTTATTGCCGGGCCTGAACTGGGGTTGAAGTACTATGTTTTGCAGTCAACTTTTGTTGTCGGGCAGCTCGAGTATCAGGTTTTGTTTGAAGACACCAGCGACGCCAATGATCGTTTTGATGACGGTGCCTACATCTATAGCATTGGTATGGGCTATAACTTTTAAGCCATTACAGCACGGGATTGGCAAGCAAAGAACTGCTGGTCTCGTCGTTCTGTACCTTAGCGTTGCTTCATGTGCGGTACCGCACCGACGCCAGAAAGTCATCTGCGATAGTCTGTCTTTCACATCGCTACCCAATTGATAAGTGTGTCAATGCCATATAGTGGTGTGTAGTGGTGTGCGAAACGTAGTGGTGCGCAAATGACGCGTACCAGCGACCTTTCAAAGGCAACAATGTATGCCGTCTGAAAATTCTCCTGCCGATTTTGAGTTACTGATTAATCGCCAACTTGATTCGGTTAAAAATATTATTCGGTAGGTCGCTATGGCAAGCCGCTGGCCTTTCTGGTCTTTATGGTAGTCGGGCTGAATGTCTGGCCGTCTTACTATACCGTGCCCAGCGACTTTGTGTCGGTGGTGCAGCGTTTCCGGTTAAGTTTCTGTTTGAAGTTCGTAAGCCCGACGAAACACTGCGCCACGTCTCTGAGTCCGTGATGCGAGGAGTGATAAGTGATCGAACAGTTGGTGCGCTGCTCAAGATGCAGGAATCATTTAATGAAGTGAACCAGACACAACAGCCGAAGAAGAGGTTAATTAACGAAGCGCGGCGAGAATACAACAAAATTATTTTATCAGCCGAAGCTGAAAACGAGCAAGGAATCCAAGAGGCTGATGGCTGGCGTCGATATGTCGACCAGGAATAAGCTGTTATTCAGGAGCTTAACCCCATCGCTAAACGCGTTTTGGAATAACAGCGACCTGTTTAAGTTTCTAAAGGGCATGACATCGACGATACAGGCAATGAAACAGCAGTTTTTCGATGGCAGGTTTTAAAAACCGTAAGGCAGATGATAAATGGCAAATGATAAAGAGTGGCAGCGTCGTTCCGATGAATGGGTATGCATGCTTGATCAATCACGGTTACGCAAAGAAAAGCGGTTGCTTGAACGAAAGAGAATGCTCGATATTAAACCTGAAAGAAAGGAAGTTTCCAGGTAAACGAATAAATTGATAATCAATAATCGGAGTCAATGAGATGAGTAAAGAGCGAAAAAGCAACAGGGAAAGCAAGAAAATACCAGCCAAAACGCAGAAGGAGAAAAAACAGGAAAAGAAGCTGAAAAAATCTTCTGGCAGCTTAGTGGCCACGGTTAAATAAAGTCGGGGGTGTACGCTGCCGAACAGAAAGCAATAGGTTTGGGGCGTTAATCTCTTTGTACGAATATTGTTTTTATACGAATATTGTCATTGTGAATAAATGTAATACACCCCGAGGGAGGATAGTCATCATGTTCAGAGTAAAAAAAAATATAATAGCTTTACACACTGCCCGTTCACGGAATCGATTAGTGATACTGGCGCTGGTTTGCACATTGCCCGCTTGCGTACAGGCTCCACAACCTTCAACGGATGCCGCCCTGCAAGCGGCTGAGATGGCTATTAGCCATGCCGACCGCAATCGAGTTGCCGGCTATTCTTCGCCGGAGTTGATCGAAGCGCGCAAAAAGCTCAACGATGCTCGCGCTGCGGTGCAGGAAAAAGAAATGACTGTGGCGATTCGGCTCGCTGAAGAGTCGCTCGTGAATGCAGAGCTTGCCGCTGCCAATGCCGATGTGAACAAAGCTCAGGCAGTTAACACAGATATGCAAAGAAGTATTGACATGTTGAAACAGGAATCATATCGAAATTCGGGAGAACAACAATGAAAACGGTGAAGATTCAGCTCTACAAACTAATGGGTGTCGCCACGGTGGTCATGTTGTCAGCATGTTCCACACCGGCAATGAAACCTGAAGGTGTCGATGCCGTTCGCGATAAATTGGCGCTACTGCAAGCCGATGCACAGTTGGCAGGTTTAGTTTCGGTTGAAATAAAAGAAGCGGAGTCCGCTGTGCGTGCTGCGGAAAAGCCGATGGAAGATACGAAGTTATCCAATCACCTGGTGTATGTGGCAGATCGTAAGGTGGATATTGCCACGGCCCGTGCCAAAACACGTTTGCTGGTTGATCAACGCCAGGCGCTGAAAAATCAAAGTAATGATGTATTACTGCAGGCCCGTACGCTCGATGTCAAGAATGCTCGCAGTGAGACTGACGCGGTCAGGGCAGAGACTGTTGTTGCCTTGGCGGCGGTTGAAAAATCCCGTTCGGAAATGAAGTCTGAATTGGCGCGCAGCAGCGAATTGCAACAGCAGATTGGCGCATTAAACGCTAAGGCTACTGACCGCGGTGTGATCATGACGCTGGGCGACCTGTCGTTTGCAACCGGTAAATCTGAACTCAAAAGTGGTGTCGGCAGGGATCTCGACAAGCTGGTGGCTTTTCTCGACAAGTACGATGATCGCACCATCATCATCGAAGGGCATACCGACAACGTTGGCAGTGAAGCCCTTAATTTAAGTTTGTCACAGCAACGTGCAGGCACAGTCAGAGATTATCTGGTGTCAAAAGGCATTGATTCCGGGCGAATGACCGTGTTGGGCAAGGGCGAGGGTAGTCCTCTAGACAGTAACGAATCAGCCATCGGTCGTCAGCACAATCGGCGCGTTGAAATCATTATATCTCATTCGATGGCTTCACGGAGCTAAGCTGCATTGTTAAGTGTTATGTTGTTTGTATAAATCGTATCGATAGTCAAGGCCATAGATATATTCCATGGCCTTAGCTGTTTATAGGCCCGTTAGGTTTTGATGAAAGCAATATTAATAGCGCTAACTACGGTGTTCTGCTGGCATCATTGGTGTCTGCGTTGGCGGGTATGGCACTGCTATGGGTATTCACTGAGCGTCAATTTAACAATACAACTGAGAAGGAAGCAGACGATGATGAGATCCGTTTTTTCAAGGCTTGCGATACAAGCAGATTTTTGATGTGGGCCAATAGGGCGTGGTTAAAAACAGCAGTAAACGCGTTATTACGCAACACTGATTTCTTCAAGAGAATTTATGCTCGAGCTTTGTATCCTGATTCAGTAATCGATGAAACGCCCCTGCGTGACGAGCTGTTTTGTGCTGAGCAAATGGAGCAGCACGGAAAATATTTGGCTCTGAAACATACTGTGGGAAGATCGAGATTCCCGGATCAATTGCTGGCGCGTCTGGATGACAACGAGCGATGCCTGATCGCAACGCACGCGCTGTTGACCGAGGCGGTGAAAAATCAATTGTCGATAGTGCCTGCCGGGGAATGGCTGCTGGATAATTTCTATCTGATCGATGAGCAAATTCGTATCGCCCGGCGACATTTGCCAAAGAATTACAGTCGTGAGTTGCCACGGCTTTCCGAGGGGGCGGCTGCCGGTTTGCCACGGGTTTATGATCTGGCCCTGGAAGCTATATCCCATGGCGATGGCCGTGTTGACAGCGAGGCCTTAACCCTGTTTGTCGCTTCTTATCAAACCGTAACGCCGCTTTTGTTGGGTGAGTTGTGGGCCATTCCTATCATGCTGCGGCTGGCGATGATCGAGAATTTGCGCCGTGTCAGTGTGCGGATTGCCGCCGCCCGGGTGAATGTCAACCTTGCCCAGGCGTGGGCGAACAAAATGTTGGAGGTGGCTGAAACCGATCCGAAAAGCCTGATATTGATGGTTGCCGATATGGCGCGATCCAAACCACCCATGGTGAGTTCATTCGTCGCCGAGTTGGAGCGCTGTCTGCAGGGTCACGGTTCAGCATTGGCCTTGCCGCTGACCTGGATCAGGCAGCGACTGGCGGAATCCAGTTTGACCATCGAACAACTGGTGCTATCAGAAACTCAACAGCAGGCCGCCGACCAGGTATCGGTCAGTAACACCATTGGCAGCCTGCGTTTTCTAGCGGCGATGGACTGGCGCGAGTTTACCGAGGACATGAGTCTGGTCGAGCAGGTGTTGTGCCGGGATAACAGCGCTGTTTATTCAGCGATGGATTTTCCCTCCCGTGATCGTTATCGGCAGGTGGTCGAGCAATTGGCCAGGCGCAGTTCCGATTACTCATCAAGTTTGGCGCAGGCGGAAATTGCTGTGGCGCAGACGGCGATTAATCTTGCACAAGTGGGTGCAGAGCAACACGGCCATCGCGCCCCGGCGGCTCATATAGGCTACTACCTGATCGACCAGGGACGGCCTTCCTTAACGGCAGCGCTGGGTGTGCAGTATTCCGGCATTGAACGAATCAGTCGCTGGCTGCGCCGTACGCCGTTGTTGGTTTACCTGGCTTCAATATTACTGCTGACCGTGGTGTTTTCTTCCGCGGCACTGATCCCGGTCTATCATCAAGGGCTGAGCGATTGGCGGTTTCTGCTGCTGAGCGGGTTGGTGGTATTGGCGACCAGTCAAGTGGCGTCGACACTGGTGAACTGGTTGGTCACTATGTTGATGACACCGCAACTGTTGCCGCGCATGGATTACTCCCGTGGACTGCCAGCCGATCGTCGTACGCTGGTGGTTATTCCCACCCTGCTCAATAGTGAGCAGGGTATTGGCGATTTGCTCGAAGCACTGGAGGTGCATTTTCTTGGCAGTCGCGACGATTACCTGCATTTCGCGCTGCTGTCCGATTTCTGCGATGCCAGCTCAGAGACCTTGCCGACTGATGAGGCACTGCTGTCACTGGCTCGCCACGGTATCGAACAACTCAACCAGAAATACGCGCCCACAGACGCCGAGGAAACCGCTAACCGGGTTGTACATGATGAGCGTTTCTTTCTGCTGCATCGCCCACGTCGCTGGAACCCGAAGGAAAACCAGTGGATGGGGTACGAACGCAAGCGTGGCAAACTCTCTGAACTTAATCGCGCATTACGGGGCCATGGCTGGGATCGATTCAGTGTCCTGAGCGGTAATGTAGCGGCACTGTCAGAGGTCAAGTACGTCATTACCCTGGATACTGATACCCGGTTGCCGCGGGATTCGGCGCAGCAGTTCATTGCCACCATGGCACATCCACTCAACCAGCCGCGTTATGACAAGCGTTACCGGCGGGTTGTCGGCGGCTACGGTATTCTGCAGCCGCGCATGGCTGCCAGTTTGTCTGGCGCACAGCGCTCCCGCTATGCGCAACTGTGTGGCAATGAGCCAGGCATTGATCCCTATACCCGCTCAGTCTCTGATATCTATCAGGATCTCTTTGCCGAGGGATCGTTTATCGGCAAGGGTATTTACGACATCGATGCCTTCGAAACGGCACTCGACCAGCGCTTTCCCGAAAACCGGATACTCAGCCATGACTTACTGGAGGGCTGCTATGCGCGCTCCGGGTTGCTGAGTGACGTGCATTTGTACGAGGAATACCCGGCGCGTTATCTGACCGACATTGCGCGTCAGCAACGCTGGATACGGGGCGACTGGCAAATAGCAGACTGGCTGTTGCCCAGGGTGCCGGGCGCCGGTGGTCAGCGTGAGCGCAATCCACTGTCGATGCTGTCCCAGTGGAAAATTCTGGATAATCTGCGTCGCAGTCTTATGCCCGTGGTTTTTTTGCTGTTGTTATTGGCTGGCTGGTTTGTGTTGTCACAACCCTGGCGCTGGACCTTGATCGTGGTGGCTATAGCGCTGGTGCCACCCTTGCTGGCGGGTCTGGTCGATGCCTTGCGCCGACCGCGAGAGGTGCTTTACCGCCGGCATCTGGCGACGGTATTGCATTCCATGCTGCAGAATATCGAACTGACGGTTTTCCGCTTCGCCTGTCTGCCCTATGAAGCCTGGGTGCATCTGTCGGCGATTTTGCGCACGTCCTGGCGGGTGCTGGGCACACATAAAAACCTGCTCGAATGGCAGGTGTTTAATAACCGGCCAAGCCCTTGCGACACCCGCAATGACAACGTCGGCAGGCAGCAACTTCCCCGATTGGCGCGTGACGACGATACCGTCCTCTCTGCTTACCGGTCTCTGTGGATCGCGCCAGCAGTGGCGATTGGCGTTACCGTGGCCAGCGCCTTTGCCGGATTGAACCTGCTGCTGGCGGTGCTACCGGTGACGGGTTTATGGCTGCTGGCACCGTTTTTTTCCTGGTGGCTCAGCAAACCACTGGTGCGCGATAGCCATGGCTTAAATGCAGATCAGCTGTTGTTTTTACGCAGCATGGCGCGCAAGACCTGGGCGTTTTTTGACTATTTTGTTACCGCCGGGGATAACTGGCTGCCGCCTGATAACTTTCAGGAGGAGCCCGGCCCGGTTCTTGCCCATCGCACCTCGCCGACCAATATTGGCCTCGCGTTACTGGCCAATGTCACTGCGGCTGATTTTGGTTATATCCCAGCAGGCGCGTTGCTTAGCCGTACGACCGACACCTTTGCCACACTGGCAAAGCTGGAGCGTCACCAGGGACACTTCTTTAACTGGTATGACACTGAAACATTACAGCCCTTGCCGCCGCGTTATATTTCCTCGGTGGACAGTGGCAATCTGGCCGGACACCTGTTGACCCTGCGTGCGGCACTGTTGGAGCTGAGGGCACGGCCGATCATGTCGCCACGGCTATTCTACGGACTGGCTGATAGCTTGCGTTTGATGCACGAAGCGCTGGCTGGCAGTGAGCACAAGGCCTTCGATGCAGCGGCAAAGCTGCAGACTCTGATTGATGACGCCGCCGCCTTACCGACCATCACCCTGCCTGATGCTGTCAATTATCTGCAGCAAATTGTGCCGACCGTGGAACGCCTGTTAGAAGCTTCTAACAGTACTAATAAGTCGCAAGCAGAAAACGAGGCTGTCAGCGCACAGCCCGGCGGCGATCTGCCGGGCGCGGACGCCCCCGAGATTGATGATCAATTCGTGGAGGCAGTCCAGTGGCTGCGGGCAGTGGCAAAGCAGGCGCAGGATGGACTTGACGACCTGCTGTTAACGGCGCCCTGGCTGGCGCTGAAAAACCTGCCCGAGGACATGCAGGCGCTGACGGCGCTTAACGGCATCCCGACTTTAGCCGGGTTGCTTGAGTGCACCTCGCAGTGGCTGGCCACGATTGATCAGCAACTGGCAAGCGATAAACAGGCTCTGCAGGAGCTTTCTACGGTGCCCGCCGGCGAGCCATGCAGCGGTTTGCTGCAGTTGCGGCAAAGCATCGAAGCAGGTCGAGTTACTATGACAAATCGCCAGGCGCAGGCGCAGCGCCTGGCGCGAGAGGCCAGCGATTTCGCCACGGTGGAGTACAAACTGCTCTATGACCGGTCGCGTCACCTCTTGGCGGTGGGTTACAACGTGGATGAATGTCGTTGCGACAGCAGTTATTACGACTTGCTGGCTTCGGAGGCGCGGCTGTGCAACTTTGTGGCGATCGCCCAGGGCAAATTGCCGCAGCAGAGCTGGTTTGCCCTGGGGCGCTTATTGACTACCGCGGGGGGGGATCCGGTACTGGTGTCATGGAGCGGTTCGATGTTTGAATATCTGATGCCGCTGCTGGTCATGCCCCTGTACGACAGCTCCCTGCTGGATCAGAGTTGCCGCGCGGCGGTGGCCAGACAGATCGCTTACGGTAAGCAGCGTGGACTGCCCTGGGGGGTGTCGGAGTCCGGTTACAACATTGTCGATGCCAACCTGAACTATCAGTACCATGCTTTCGGCG
>NZ_DATCSY010000153.1:0-16388 GCF_036568245.1 Rheinheimera sp.
AGGCCCAACCACCGACGTGCCTGCCGGCGATATTGGCGTTGGCGCCCGCGAAATAGGCTATATGTTTGGCCAGTATAAAAAGCTGGTTAACCGCTTTGACGGTGTTTTTACCGGTAAAAGTATTTTATGGGGCGGCTCGCTGGGCCGTAAAGAAGCAACCGGTTATGGTTGTGTTTATTTTGCCCGTTATATGCTGGCAGATCGCAATCAAGAGCTTGCCGGTAAAACATGTCTGGTGTCAGGCTCTGGCAATGTGGCTATTTACACCATAGAAAAACTACAGCAACTGGGTGCAACGACCATCACCTGCTCCGACTCTACCGGCACGGTTTATCATCCGGCCGGCATTAATCTGGCTACGCTTAAGCAAATTAAAGAGACTGAGCAGGGCCGCCTGACCAGCTACATGCAGCATCATCCGGACGCCACTTATATTGCCCGCAGCGACTACCCCGCCGATGGCCATGCAGTCTGGCGCTTTAAAGCCGATTTAGCCTTTCCTTGTGCCACCCAGAACGAACTGACCGGGGCCGATGCCGAAGCGCTGGTAGCTAATGGCTGCATTGCCGTGTCAGAGGGGGCCAATATGCCGTCAACCCAGGAGGCCGTAGCTGTATTTTTACGTCACGGTTTAGCCTATGGTCCGGGTAAAGCAGCAAATGCCGGCGGTGTCGCCACCAGCCAGTTAGAAATGGCCCAAAACGCCAGTATGCTAAGCTGGAGTTTTCAGGAAGTAGATGAAAAACTGCAGGTTATTATGCGCAATATCTATATTAAGGCGCGTGACACCGCAGCCGAGTTTGGTGAACCAAACAACCTGGTACTGGGCGCCAACATTGCCGGCTTTCGTCGGGTTGCCGACGCCATGATTGAGCAGGGCGTTGTTTAACCCTTTGTCAGTATTACTGGCCCAAATTAGCAAACTGCTGCTGTAACCACGGCAGCGCTATCGTCTCAGGCTCCAGCGTTTCACCTGCGTCGATGCGTAGCATCGGCGCCAGCTCAGTGCCCTGAATTTCCAGCAATAATGCGTGCAGTTGCTCACCTGCACCGCAGAATGTATCGTAGCTGCTGTCACCTAAGGCAATCACGGCAAATTGCTTACCGGTAAGCAGCGGAAACCGGTTTTGCACATCAAGATAAAACGGCAGCAGGTTATCAGGAATATCGCCCTGCCCTGTTGTCGAACTGATGACCAGCCAGATATCAGCGTTAAAACGAAGTACATCGTCAAGCTTTGTCTCAGTAAACAGCATCGTCTGGTAGCCCAGCTCATTCAATAATGCCTGCGCCTGCTCGCCAACATACTCGGCGGCGCCATACACAGTACCTATAATTAGCGCGACTTTGGTCATGTTTTCTCCCTAAAAAGCTCAGCAAACTGCTGCTGATAATACGCCTCTGCTATTGGCCAGCCAAAGTTGACAAACAGCGGCTCAAGCTCGTTCAGACCTGCTGAAAGGCTTAAAGGTTCGCCGGTTACCGGATGAGGCAGTTGCAACTGCTTTGCCACTAACATCAGGCGGCGACAATTAAAATGTTGCTTAAACAGCGCGTTGTGCTTACCGTCACCATGGCTGGTATCTCCAACAATCGGATGGCGCAGGTGAGCCAGATGCCGGCGCAGCTGATGTTTGCGTCCGGTCAGCGGTTGCAACGCAACTAAAGAGTAACGTGCGGCAGGATATTTACTGACCGGGATCGGCAGCTCAACCTGCTGCAATGGCTGATAACGGCTGATAGCGTGTTGTGGTGCTTTATCGTCGCGGCTAAACTTATCGGCAATTTTATCCAGCTCTTCTTTCAACGGATAATCCAGCTCGCCACCTTGCATTAAAAAGCCGCGCACCACGGCCAGATAGTACTTACGCCAGCATTGTTGTTCTTGCTGCTGACTAAGCACCCGGGCAACATCGGCAGATAATGCAAACAGCAATACACCAGAGGTCGGGCGGTCCAGCCGGTGCACCGGAAACACATGCTGACCAATCTGATCTCGCAGCGTCTGCATCACAAATACGGTTTCATGTTTATCCAGAAATGAGCGGTGAACTAACATACCGCTTGGCTTATCTACTGCAACAAGATACTGATCCTGATACAGAATATTAAGCGGTACATCAAGTACAAAAGGCGCAGCAGAACTCATTTCCCCCCCGGTACATGCGTGTCGATACGGGCAATGATCGTAAGCAACGGCGCAACCTTCTCACCGTGAGGTTTAAATGCTTCTTCTGCTATTGGCAGGATGCCAACTTTGCCGGGCAAACTTAACCTGGCATCAATTAATGCCTGCATTCTTGGCAGAAAAATGAACTGTAACCATTGTTCCAGTGGCAAAGTATCGCAGCAAAATGGCAGCGTACTCTCAAGCGCACGGGTATCAGGCGGGGAAGCACTCCAAAGCTGCAGCTGTTTTAGCTCTGCTTCAAGTGCGCTCAGCAACTGCTGTATTGTATCTGGCATAGCATCCTCGTTATTCAGAGAACAGTTTACCATAAGCGAAGATCGCAGCCAGCCCTTGCAAAGCGCGTTGGCAGTCAGCATTATCTGCCGATAGCGATAAGGAGTACGATATGGGTCCGGTGTTACTGCTGCTGTTTATCAGTAGTATTTGTTATTTGTTCTGGATGCAACGCAAACAGGATGAGCGCGCATTTGTCATTGCCAGACAATTGTGTCAGCAACAACAATTACAACTGCTTGACTGCGGCCGCAGCGGTCACAGCATACGCAAAGTTGATGGCCGGTTACGCTTTATTACCGTCTATCAGGTCGATTTCAGCGGTGACGGCGAAAGCCGTTATCAGGCAGAATTGCTACTGAGCGGGATGCGGCTGGCAGCATTTAATCTGCCAGCATACCGTATTAATTAGCGCCCAACTTACGTTTGAGCTGACCGGTCAGGAAGTCTTTTAGCATAACCCAGTCGGCCGCCAGGCTGTAAAACGGATGTTTGAAGGTTGCCGGCCGGTTGTGTTCAAAAGCAAAATGCCCAACCCAGGCAAAACCGTAACCAATCAGTGGCAGCAACCATAACCAGCGCCACTGCTGACTGAACAAGCTGTACAGCAACACAATAATGACCAGTGCGCTGCCAATGTAGTGCAGTGCCCGGCACACCGGATGACGATGCTCGCTTAAATAGTACGGGTAAAACTGGGCAAAACTGCTGAATTTATCCATAGGCTGAATTTACCTGCTTTTTCAGCTACTGCTGTGCTTGCCGCTGCCGGAACATCAGCGTACCGCTTACCGTGTTAAACGCCAGCTCGGTAACTGCCTGATATTTATCATCTGCAAAAAACGCTTTGTACTTTTCCAGCGTAACAAAAACACCGATGCCCGCTGATGACACATCTTTATCAACGATAGAGTCTACAGCGTGGATCAGATAATGCCCCAGTCCCAAATGCTGCTGCTTCGGAGCGACGGCGATAAACGCCAGCATGTGATAACGCTCTGCCGGCATCGCAGCATGAATTTTCTGCTCTTTATCCAGCAGCTGTTTGGTCGATACATAACCTGCTGTCAGTAGCATTTTTAACCGCCAGTGCCATAAACGGCTGCTACCAATACCCGAATCCGGTTCTATGACACAGGCCACACCAAATAACTGTTCTCCCTGAAACAGCCCTATAATGGGCTGCTTTGCCTGCCAGAAGGTATTTAACTCTTCACGTATCGCGGCCCTTAAACGCTGTTCATAGTCCGGCTTATCAGCGCGAAAAATCTCCATAAACAAAGGGTCATCATAATAAGATTGATACAGTAAAGATGCCGCCAGTTTCAGTTCATCTGCGCTGAGCAAAACGGCTTTAAGCCGATCCAGCTCTATGGTATTCAATTCAGCTAACATACAGGCCCCGGTGATATTGTTGTTTTTTTATCCACAATAGCAGTAAGGTTTGTCGTTGCCAAGCAGACAGTCACAGCAAAGCGACAATCGATTAGCTATGCTAAAGAACCAGTGAAACACCATAAAGGAGGAACAGATGGATACCTCAAACCACTCGTTAACAACCTTATTTGCCCAGCTGGGGCTGGATAATGACGAGCAAGCGATGGCACAGTTTATCCGCCAGCACAAACTGTCACCCGGCACCGCCATCCAGGACGCGCCATTCTGGAGTCAGGCTCAGGCCAGCTTCCTGCGCGAGTCATTGAAACAGGATGCAGAATGGTGTGAAATTATTGATGAGCTAAACACCCTGATGCATTAAACAGTAAAACCTCAGCAGCCCCCCTGGCTGCTGAGGTTCTGACAGTTATAAATACTGATAGGCTTTATCACCCCAGCCCGTCAGCCGATTTTGTTTAAACACTAATGGCGTACATTCATCTTTTGTCGTTTTGCCATCGCTTTTCTGGTGATGGGTGCGATAAAACAGCACCTGCACTGTCTCACCATCTTTGTTAAACGATTCAGTAAAGTCTGGCGTGCCCAGCAAAGTGCGGATATCTTCAGCGCTCATCTGCAACGTCAGCTTGTTGATTTGCTCCTGATTATAGCGCTGGGTTTTCTTCCAGCTGCTGTCATCACGTTCGAAGTCATGATCGCCACCTACCGCCACGACACATCCTGATAAGGTTACTGCCAGAGCCGCAGTAACGAAGACCTTTGCTAACATAATGATTTTCCTGTGTTGTTATGATTAAAGGGCCATCTACCTGACCACTCCCCAGAAAAGCAAAGACTATGCCACCGATTAAAACCTTTAAAAACAATGAATTAAAAAACAGCAGCTATCATTAATCTGTCAGCGGTGGTAAATTCCACTAATAGTTAGTCAAACAGGCAAATAATATGACCGACGCGGTAATGCTACTGCAGCAGGTTGCAGCGCAGTTGCAACAAGAAGGAAAAACCCCCAGCCTGGCGTTATTCCGTGCCCGCCTTGCCGGACAGTTAGCACCGCAACAACTGTTTGCGGCGTATCAGCATTGGCGTAATAACCCGGTGTACGCAGACAATGGGTCTGAGCTACCCGGGCAGACAGATACGCTGCAGGTTGAAACCGGTTCTGACGACATTAATGCCCGCCTACAACGTATAGAGGCCAAACTTGACCTCTTGCTCAGTAAGCTGGGGTAACGGCGTGTATCTGGCGGAACTGAGCTTTAAAATCATTGCCGATACTGATTTTAGCAAGGCAGAAGGGGCCATTCGTCGTTATATCGAAGCGCTCATTTTTAACGGCCAGGTACTGGGGCGTGAGTTTCCTACAGCCTGGCTGCAGGACAGATTTAACAGCAGGGTCGTACTACCGGCAGAAGATGCGCTGCAGCAGCAATATCATAGCCAGCGTGGCAAAGCTGTACTTGAGCAGCTGGCGAACTCAGGCCTGGCTTACCCACAATGGCAAATATTGGGGATGGATTTGATGTCATCTCATACCGATCCGTGCCTAAGCAGTGAGTGTTATATATTGTACAGCCGCTTTAGCGAAACCTGCTCACCGCTGCGCTGCGGCGAACACTTTGCCCCTGTGCCGTTATACAAGTTTTCTGCCCTTACCGATGACCATGAGCAGTTAATCCGCTGGCAACTGCAATATCAGGCACTGGACGAAATTCAGATGCAACAAAAACGGGTATTGCATAAAAGCGCCGAGCGCAGCCTGCAGCAGCTTAACAGTAAGCTGAATAAGCAAGGACGAGCATTAGACCGCCGCTTTGAACGTATTAGTCTCACGCCAGTGTTTTATGCCTTGTACAGCGGCAGTAGCGACAATTGCATAGCTGAAACCGACAAACGCTGCCCCGGCTGCAACGGTAACTGGCGTTTAGCTGAACCTTTACATGATATATTTGATTTTAAATGCGACAGTTGCCGTTTAGTCAGCAATGTAGCCTGGGATTGTCAAAGCCCATCGTAACTGCATGGTTTTAGGCTGGCGATAAAGTCGGTCAGATTATCAGAAAGTTTTTCTGTTACTTCCTGACCAACATGCTCAAGATACACCTCACCCGTGCTGTTTAATACGGACAGCAAAATATCGTCATCTTCTGTTGTGGCAAAAAACACTGTTTCCCGCTGCTTCAGACGCCGCTTCATAATGACGTGGCCGATAATATTTTCCTGTAACCGTTTTACATCATCTTCGTTCCACACCATCAGCAGCATCAGCTTACCGCGCTGATGCAAAGCAGATAAACCTGCTCCATAGTAAAGCTGATAAAAACGCTTGATGTCCTGGTGCAGTGTCAGCTCAAGCGCCTGTTCAACATTGCGATAATCTGCCGGCTGCTGTTGCAATACCGGTTGCCACTGCACGGAATTATCCTGTACTGCGCCGACCTGACAAGGTGACGGGCTGTTTGGATCGCACCAGGTCATTAAAGATTGTTGATTCTGTTTGTACCAACTCACGGCTTGCTGCACAAAATGGGTGTAATTGCTCTCTAGCACCACGCGATCTTCCATCAGACTTTATGATAAACTTGCGCCATTGTAACGCCAAAGCAAAGCGATGACACCAACAGACATGACCAGCCTTAACTCAGATTTGCTTGCCGGGCTCAGCCTGGGGAAAGCCAGCGCCTACGCCGATAAATATGATGCCAGTTTATTACAAGCCGTGCCGCGCAGCCTTGGCCGGGACGATATCGGCCTGGATGCAACCGCCTTACCTTTTGTTGGCCAGGATATCTGGCACGGTTATGAACTGTCATGGTTAAACGCGAAAGGCAAACCTATGGTAGCCCTTGCAACTTTTGTTGTGCCATTCGATTCTGCCAATCTTATCGAGTCTAAATCTTTCAAACTGTATCTGAACAGTTTTAACCAAAGCCGCTTTACCGATCTAGGCCAGGTCTATAAGCATCTGCAGCAAGATTTATCTGCCTGCGCCGGCAAACAAGTTAAAGTCAGCTTGCACAACGTTAATGAAATTACCACCTTTCAACCGACCTGGATCCCCGGCCGCTGTATTGATGATTTAGACATTGAGATCAACCAGTATCAGTACGACGCCAGTCTGCTACAACTGCAACCTGATGCAGATGTCACTGAAGAGCGTTTACACTCGCATTTATTAAAATCTAATTGCCTGATCACCTCTCAGCCGGACTGGGCCAGCCTGTATATTCATTACCGTGGCAAAGCGCTGGATCATGAAGCATTGCTGCGGTATCTGATCAGCTTTCGCAGCCACAATGAGTTTCATGAGCAGTGTGTTGAGCGCATTTTCACCGACATCTGGCTGCGCTGCCAGCCCTCTTTTTTAGCCGTGTATGCCCGTTACACACGTCGTGGTGGCCTGGATATAAACCCCTGGCGCGCTAGTGAACCTTGTACACCACCAAACATCCGCCTCAGCCGACAGTAACATGTAATATTACAAGGCAACTTTCACCAAAAAGTGAAGGTAAAGGCATTCTCAATGCGTAAGAATGACTAAAAAGCAGATAAAAACTATTTCTTGCTGGCAAAATCTGAAATAAAAAAGAAATATTACAAACAAACTTTCAAAAAAGCGGCATTTCTGGTTAAATGTGCAGCGTCTGAGGGAAAATCAGACGCAAGTTCCAACAAGGAATGCTGATTATGTTTAACCTGACCTCTACTGAAGAACAATCATGGTTACCTTACTACCTGTGTAAGAAGTAAACCTGAATAAAAACATTCCCTACTATAGCGGGCCTTTTTGGCCCGTTTTTTTTGTGCAAAAGTCTGATTTGAGTACAAACAGTGATCGCTTTTGCAGCGATACTCGATATACTTAAGATTAAACATGTATTTAACTAAATGGTTGATGGGTGATGCCCTTGCAGGACGACACTAAACAACAACTGAATGATGCCCTCAAAGCCCGTAAAGCGCTGGAAGATACCTATGAAGCGCAATTTAAAATACTGGCATTATTTGTTTCCAGATTGTCTCTGGCATGCAAAGGCGTAGACGTTGATCTGGACAACCGGCTGGCGAAATTACGTACCGAGTTAAACCGCGGTACCGATCTGGAAAAATTGCTGCCTTTTATTGAAGGCACCAGCGAAAACCTGAAGCAATTAGAAGCAAAACACCAGCTTGACGTGCAAAAAGTGCAGCGCGGCCTGACAGAAGCAGGCAAACTTCTGCAGAAACAAAAAGGTTTACCGGACCAGCTAAGGCGCGACTTAAGAGAATTACTGGGCAAAGTTGAAACGCCCTCCGCTACGGTACACGCTTTTTTACCCCACCTGAATGATTTAACCAGGCTATACCAGCACGCGCTGGAAGCGAAACAACAATTAAGCAGCGACTGCGCAGATGAAGACCGCTACAGCCATATTTGTCGCCAGATCAGTGTAGAGCTGACAAATCTGCTCAGCGAACTGGCCTTCGCTGAAGAGAGCGCTGCAGAGATGGATAATATCCGGCATAGCTTGCTGGAAAAATTGCCTATCGACGCCCTGCTGGAAGCTTGTCTTAAGACGATCAGTATTATTATCAGCAGCATCAATCGTGAACGACAATCAGCAGAGCATTTTCTCCTGAAGTTAAACGATGCTCTGTCCGGCGTACAGCAAGCGGTTGTTTCATCGCTGAGTACATCCTCTGCGCTGAAAGAGCGTATGCAGATACTGAATCAGCAAATTGAACAGCAGATTGTTCACCTGGGCGCCGCCAGCGAGAAAGCTACGTCGCTCGAACAGCTAAAAACGCTGGTGAGTGAGAAGCTGTCCGCCATTAACAGCTCACTGCGTGAAAAAGACCAACTGGAACAGCAAGAACGGCATAACCTGCAGCTGACACTCGGTGATATGGAACACCGGTTACATGAACTGGAAAGCGAAGCTTTAACCTTTAAAAAGCGTATTTCAGATCAGAGCTTTCGCAGCCTGCAGGACGCCCTTACAGAGATCCCGAATCGTGCTGCTTTTGACGAACGTTACCAGTTCGAGATTAAACGCTGGCAGCGTTATAAAAAGCCACTTTGCGTAGTATTGGCTGACGTGGACCATTTTAAAAGTATTAATGACAACTACGGCCATAGCGCCGGTGATAAAACATTAAAAGTTATTGCTAAGACGCTGAAATTAAACCTGCGTGAGACCGACTTCATCGCCCGTTACGGCGGCGAGGAATTTATTATCCTGTTTCCTGAAACATCGCTTGCAGAGCTGGAAGTACCGCTGAATACGCTGAGAGAGAAAATCAGGAAAATCCCGTTTAAATTCAAAAATGTCAGTGTTCCAATCACGATTTCATTTGGCGCTACACAGTTTGTCACGAAAGATACCAGCCGCAGTGCTTTTGATCGTGCAGACGAAGCCTTGTATGAAGCGAAGAGATCGGGCCGGGACAAAGTCATTTTAAAACCCGCCAGCGAATAGCGGGTTTTATCAATATTGAAGGAGCACATATGCATGTGCAGTTAAACCCGCTAGGGTCTATGGATCTGTTATCACAATTAGAAGTAGACCATTTAAAGCAAAATACCCAGCAAGAGGCCTTCCGGTTATTTCGTAACTGCTGTCTTGCTGTCTTGAACGTCGGCAGCCATACAGACAGTTCTGCAGAAATATATGAGCAATATAAAGACTTTTCAGTCAACCTGATTAGCCGTGAGCGCGGTATCAAAATAGAGCTGTTTAACCCGCCGCAAAGCGCTTTTGTTGATGGCCATATTATCAAAGGCATACACGAGCATTTGTTTGCGGTGTTAAGGGATATTTTGTTTTATCACAGCCGCTTGCAGAGCAACAAAAGCTGGCTCGATTTAAATCTTGGCCCACACATTACCCACACAGTGTTTGATATTCTGCGTAATGCCCGCGTTATAGATGCCAGCAATGAACCCAACATGATAGTGTGCTGGGGCGGCCATTCTATCAATGAGACAGAATACAAGTACACCAAAGAAGTAGGTTATGAACTTGGCCTGCGCGGCATGGATATTTGTACCGGCTGTGGTCCGGGCGCCATGAAAGGGCCGATGAAAGGCGCCACTATAGGCCATAACAAACAACGGCGCAGCAGTGGCCGCTACCTGGGCCTGACTGAGCCAGGTATCATTGCAGCCGAACCCCCTAACCCTATTGTCAATGAGCTGGTGATACTGCCAGATATTGAAAAGCGGCTGGAAGCCTTTGTCCGGGTGGCTCACGGTATTATCGTCTTTCCGGGCGGCGCCGGCACAGCAGAAGAGTTGTTATACCTGCTTGGTATCATGTTGCACCAGGACAACAGACAGCAAACGCTACCCGTGATTCTGACCGGCCCGAAACAGAGCGAAGCTTATTTCCGTGAAATTGCCAGCTTTATCGAGAATACACTTGGCAAAGAAGCGCTGGATTTATTTGAGATTATTATTGATGACGCCCCTGCCGTTGCCCGTAAACTCAAGCTTGGTGCAGCAGACGTCAGACATTACCGCAAATCGGTAGGAGATGCTTACCACTTTAACTGGACACTGCAAATTGAACCGGGGTTCCAGCAGCCTTTTATCCCGAATCATCAGAACATGGCCGCACTGGACTTGCACCTGGAGCAAGACAAAGCAACACTGGCAGCTAACCTGCGCCGCGCCTTTTCCGGCATTGTCGCCGGCAATGTGAAAGACGAAGGCATTAAAGCAATACGCCAGCATGGGCCATTCCAGATAAGTGGTGAACCGAAACTGATGCAAATGATGGACACGCTGTTACAGGCTTTCGTTGATCAGGGCAGGATGAAATTGCCTGGCAGTAAATACATCCCGTGCTACAGGGTTGTGCGCTAGATGGCCCATTTACTGCTTATCGACGCTTTAAACTTGATCCGGCGTTTATATGCTGTGCAGGAGCGGCCTTACCTGCCGTTGCCTGACGATGTGACCGAAAGCACAAAAGCACAAATTGTGCGTAACACAGAAAACATGCTGCGCCAGGCGCTGACCAGACTGCAGCAGGAATTGTCCCCCAGCCACGCGCTGCTGGTGTTTGACGGCCGTGACAGCCTGTGGCGAAAAGCACTGTATCAGGACTATAAAGCGAATCGTAAACCCATGCCGGCAATACTGGCCGGTGCGCTGGAAAACCTGCAACAGGTTGCGAAAAACGCCGGTATAAACAGTTTTCAGCAAGCTGAATATGAAGCTGATGACATTATTGCTTCTGTTGCGGTAAAAATGGCCCAGCATGGACAACAGGTTACGATTGTTTCAACAGACAAAGGCTTTTTGCCACTGTTAGAGCAAAATATTCAGGTTTATGATGCTTTCGCCCGCCAATTCCACAGCACAGCAGATGTGCAGCAGAAATTTGGTGTCAGCACCACTCAATTGGTGCGGTACTGGAGCCTGGTGGGCGACAGCACCAACAATATTCCTGGCGTAAATGGTATTGGCCCAAAAGGCGCGCATGATTTACTGGCATTAGGCGCCACTCTGACTGATGCGTTGGAACATCCGGATTGCCATAAAAAGCTGCGCGAGAAAATTTTGCAGCACAAAGAGCAAATTAAGGTTTTTATGCAGATCCTGACATTAAAAACAGATGTACAACTGGGCCTTAACCTGCAGGAAATGCGTATTGTCCAGCAGGACGGATAGATATGCAGGCAAACATTCAGCGCTTTACCTCACACTTTCGCATCAGCAAATTCACCGGCTTCATGTTAGGCGTGCTGATTTATATGTTGCTGACTCTGGCAGTGCTGTTCTGGTATCAGGATGATGTAGAACAAATGACCTGGGCTGATCGCGAAGTGTTTAATCATAAAATCATCAGCCAGTACACACTGAGCAGCGGCATTAATCAGCAACAGGTACTGGACCGGCTTGGCTCGCCAGACATCACAGTGGCGAAGCAACAAGGGCATACGCTGTATCAGGTATTGTATTACCGTACGCACCGTGACACGCCGGACGGTATCACCACAACAGCAGAATGTACTGCACTGCTGTTTAAAAACCGGCAGTTAATTGCAATAGGCGAATCAGCAGTGTTGCAGTATCAGGCTGTGCGTGGCAGTGCAGACTAAAGTTACCACGTTCAATCAGTATCAGGAGCTGGTACTCCAAAGCTGCCGCTATCTGCGTACCCGCTCAGAACCCGATACAGCGCTGAAGTTAAGTTTACAGCTAAGCGCGCTGCGTTTATCACTGCCAGACAACGGTGCGCTGTTACTGCAAAGCGAATCCGGCATACCGATAGCATTACAGCGCATCGAAATCATATTACTGCTATGCAGGCACTATTGCTGGCCAGAAAAGATACAGCAGCTTGCCCTTCGGGCCGGGTTCTGTAGCGTATTGTGCCAGGCTATGCCAGAGCAGCCACAAAGCGCCAGGTGGCAAGCCTACCCTGCACTGTTAGCAGCGCACATATTAAAGCAAAGCCTGCAAAGCAGCAGCCTGCGGTTAATACTGGCCGGTAGTTATCCGACTGAGCGCAAGGTTGCTTACTGGCTGCAAAACCCTCTGAGCCTGGTCCTGACGCAGGCGGAATATCTGAGCAGTCAATCGCTGCCATTAGCGCAGCAGATTGGCCTGCGTATCGCGTTGACAAAAAGCGAGTATGAAATAGCCCTGCTAAGACAGCTGCTACAGAGCCTGGGCCAGTTGGACAATTCAGACCTTGCGCCAAGCCCTGAAAACTTCAGCGCGGACTCCCGCTTCACGGAGTTATACGATGCTGAAACCAAACAGCTGGAACAGTATCTGCAACAACAGCCAGAGCTGGCAGCCCCGGTGCTGGCCAGAGCAAGTCAGTTAAACCGGCAACAACAACAAATAAGCAATCTTCATCTGGCGCTGAATCTGCTCGGCAGGCAGCAAATACCGTTTATCCTGGCCGAAGCTGAGCTGCATTATCAATTGGCCAGGTTGAAAAACCCGTCGCAGGCTGTATGGCAGCAGTTTAGTAAAGTCATGGCGCACGCTCTTGCCCTGCTTAGTGCCGAACAGCATTCAGAAGCTTACTGGCAGGCCGTGTCACTTTGCCTGTGCGCGCCACTCTGGTTCAGACACAACGACTACAGCAGCCCGGCACTGGCGCCACAGCGCCTGGGCAGTACAGCCCCTTTTGACGATAGTATTTATCGCCAGGACAGCACTCATGCACTGATATCTGATTTACTGTGTCAGTATCAACTGACAATCTGGCAACAGCCGGTCACACAGTGGCTGCATAACATGACGACACTAACCGACAACAGAACATTGGCGATTTCGTTTGCCTGGAACAGCTGTAAAGTACTGCTGCTTAATGACAACATTGAGCTGCTTGAAAAACGTCCAGCAGCAGTGGCAAATGAGCATAACTGGCTGGCGCAGCTGGCAGCCAACAGCGAATGTTACTGCCCACTGACTTTGTCATTGTAGTTTTATTACAACATTCATATACGTTATACAGGGTATAACTGAGATTTTTGTGCCTGCTTCGTAGCAAACTGGCGTAATGTGCCGAAAAATGCTATATTCTGCGCCGTTTTCAGGCCCGCCAGAGGCCGTTTTCAAACAAGTACGTCTGATTAAGTACGTCGAATAACTACGACCCGAATAATTACGACAGCTAAGGATCCCCATGAGCAAACAAACTATTACTGTCATTAAAGGCGATGGCATTGGCCCGAGCATTGTTGAAGCCGCCATTCAGGTGCTGGATAAAGTTGGCTGTGAATTTGAATATGAGTATGTCGATGCCGGTTTAACCGCACTGGAAAAAACCGGTGAGTTACTGCCGCAAGCAACATTAGATGCAATTGCCCGCAACAAGATCACGTTAAAAGGCCCTCTCACCACGCCTGTTGGTGAAGGTTTCACGTCAATTAACGTTACCTTACGTAAGAAATTCAACCTGTACTCTAACGTGCGCCCGGTGATCTCATTTAAAGGCACCAAAGCCCGTTATGAAAACATTGATATCATTACCATCCGTGAAAATACCGAAGGTATGTACTCAGGGCATGGCCAGGTCGTGTCTGCTGATGGTTTAGTTGCAGAAGCCACCAGCATCGTTACCCGCGAAGGTGCAGAACGTATTGCCGTGTTTGCCTTTGAAACGGCACGGCGCGAAAACCGCAAAAAAGTGACTATCGTGCATAAGGCCAATATTCTGAAATCAACCTCGGGTTTGTTTCTGAAAACAGCGCGCGAAGTTGCCACCCGCTACCCGGATATCGAAGCGCAGGAAATGATTGTTGATAACGCCTGTATGCAGCTGGTGATGAACCCGCAACAGTTTGACGTTATCGTTACCACTAACCTGTTTGGCGATATATTGTCAGATTTATGCGCTGGTTTAGTCGGTGGTCTGGGCATGGCGCCTGGCGCAAACATCGGTGCTGATTGCGCGATTTTTGAAGCTGTGCATGGCAGTGCGCCGGATATCGCCGGTAAAAACCTGGCTAACCCAAGTTCTGTAATCCTGGCGTCAATCCAGATGCTGGAGTACCTGGGTATGCAGGACAAAGCAGAGAAAATCCGCTCAGCACTGGCAGATGTAATCGCTACTGGCGATCGCACAACCCGCGATTTAGGTGGCAGCTTCGGTACTACCGACTTCACTACTGCGGTATTAGAGCGCCTGTAAGCAAAAATTTTGTTAGCATAGCCACCTTCGGGTGGCTATTTTTTTATGCTGAGTTAAGGATTCTGATATGACGCAAGCCAATAATCCGCTGCATGGTTTTACGCTGGAGCAAATTGTCACGGCACTGGTAGACCACTTTGGCTGGCCTGCACTGGCAAACCAGATTGATATCAACTGCTTTAAGCAGGATCCATCGGTAAAAAGCAGTTTAAAGTTTTTGCGTAAAACGCCTTGGGCACGGCAAAAAGTTGAAGACCTGTTTGTTGCCCAAAAGCTGTATCAGCAGCGGTAATACAGCTTGACCGGGCTTTAACCGTTGTAGATGGTACCACCGCTGCCAATATAATGTTGTAATACCTGATTAGCAGCCTCACGCTGTACCAGGCGCACGACCTCTACCCCGGCGTTTTGCAGATAAGCATAACTACTGTCAAATACCGGGCCTTCATCAAAACCTATCGCACGGGCATCCTCTGCCGTGGCGGCGCAAACCAAACGTTTTACCCCGCTCCACAGTGTTCCGCCCAGACACATAGCACAGGGTTCACAAGAGGTGAACAGTTCACGTTTCACACCATCAGCTGACAAACTAAAACTTTGCAGATTATGCTCAGCCAGCATGATGGCCATCATTTCACCATGTGCTGCAGAGTTATGCAGTGGCATAACCCGGTTCACACCAACACTGACCAATTTGCCGCTGGCCATATCAAAAATGGCACTGCCAAAAGGGCCGCCGGTGCCGCGCAATACATTCTGATGAGACAGCTCTACCGCGACGGCCATTTTTTCTTCATCGCTGCGGTAAACCTTATCCCAGTCGACAACCTCGTCAATCCAGCCAGGTAAATCCAGCATAACCTGATGCTTATTCATTTGTGTTCCTCAAAAAAAAGCCCGCAACAGCGGGCCTGATTAGTATGTTACTTGTCGGCCAGCGGTTTACTGTATGCCAGTTCCATATCCCATGGCAGCTGGATCCAGGTATCCTGTTCTATATCGGTAATATAATGATCAACCAGCGGTTTACCCTGAGGTTTAGCATAAATCGTCACAAAACAGGCCTTGGGGAAATGCTCACGCAGGGCTTTGGCGGTTTCGCCGGTATCGACCAGATCGTCAACAATCAGCAGTTGTTTATCGTCCTGCAGGCTGGCGTCTTTGAGAATACGCAAACTGCCCTGTTTATCGTGTTCGTAACTGGCGACACAGATACTGTCAACCACACGGATATTCAGCTCACGTGCCAGAATGGCCGCTGGTACCAAACCACCGCGGCTGACTGCAACTATCGCGTTGTATTCTTTGCCTAGCAACTGATGCGCCAGCTCCTTGGTTGCACGGTGGAAAGCTTCCCACGATACATAAAACATTTTATTGGTTGATAGCGACATAGCGTCTGTCCTACAAATTCGGTTAGTCGGAAATTATAAACAACCCAGTGCCACTTCGACCATTTCGTTAAAACTGGTCTGACGCAATTCTGCACTTAACGCCTCACCGGTGCGGATATGGTCACTGACGGTAAAGATTGCCAGCGCATTGATACCATACTCAGCCGCCACGCCATACAGGCCAGCGGCTTCCATTTCCACTGCCAGCACGCCGTATTTCTCCAGCGTATCAAACAAGGTTTCACTCGGGTTGTAGAACAGATCAGAGGTAAATACATTACCCACTTTGACGTCGATATCTTTGGCACGTGCTGCAGCAACGGCTTTTTCCAGCAGGTTAAAGCTGGCAATAGCAGCAAAGTCCATACCGGCTAAACGGTTACGGTTCACCCCTGAGTCGGTACTGGCGCCCATACCTATTACCACATCACGTACTTTTACAGACAATGGCAAACCACCACAGGAACCGATACGGATGATGTTTTTCACACC
>NZ_DATCSY010000154.1:0-5734 GCF_036568245.1 Rheinheimera sp.
CTTTGAAGTATTTGAACTTGACGGCCAAAAAGGCGTGGCGAAAACCACAAACCATTCAGACTATTGCTGGATGAACGCAGCCTACGTTATGGGAACCAAGCTTACCAATGCGTTTGCTCAGTACGGTTTCTGCACAGCCATCCGCGGTGCTGAAGGCGGTGGTAAAGTTGAAGGTTTGCCCAGCCACATTTTCATGAGTGATGACGGTGATCCGGATCTGAAGTGTCCGACCGAAATTGGTATTACCGACAGACGCGAAGCTGAACTTGGAAAAATGGGCTTTTTACCGCTGTGTCACTACAAGAATACTGATTACGCAGTATTTTTTGGCGCCCAGACGGCACAAAAGCCGAAAAAGTATGACACGCCGGAAGCCACAGCAAACGCGGCAATTTCGGCACGTTTGCCTTATCTGATGGCGACATCGCGTTTTGCACATTATCTGAAAGTGTTAGCCCGCGATAAAATCGGTAGCTTTATGGAAGCAGAGGATGTTGAGGTCTGGCTGAATCGCTGGATCCTGAACTATGTGAATGCGTCAGAGGGCAGTGGTCAGGAAGTCCGTGCCCGATATCCACTGGCCGATGCCAAAGTTCAGGTACGTGAAATTCCCGGCCGGCCGGGCTCTTACAATGCAGTGGCATGGCTAAGGCCTTGGTTGCAGTTGGAAGAGCTGTCTACATCGCTGCGCCTGGTAGCGAAAATTCCTGAAATGGGTAGTTAATGCCTGTGGCCTGCGAGCACACTCATCCCCGTGTGTTTGCAGGCTGTCGGGTTTTCAATTGCAGGTAAGCAATCGAGGATGTCATGGCAGACGCGGTAAAATTTGTATCAGCGGATGTTTTTACGCAAACAGCAGCGTCGGATCAGCATGAAAGTGCGTTTACTCAGCCGGTCTATACGCGGTTAGAGCGCAGTGGTGTGCTGGCACGTTTTTTACGTGAATCTGACCCGCTGACTGCCATTCTATATTGGTTGGAGCATGTAGCAGGCATCAGAGCAAGCGGAACTCATGTGGTTAGTGCAATGCTGTGCCGTGCCATTGCAGACATTGACCGGCTAATTAACCTTCAGCTTAACGATATTATCCATCATGCCCAGTTACAACAGCTTGAAGCCAGCTGGCGTGGGGTGCTCTATCTGACAGAGCAGACTGAACGGCACGATCGGGAGCAGAAAATCAAAGTAAAACTGCTGTCGTTGTCTTGGCTGGAACTGAGTAAAGATATCACCCGGGCAATTGACTTTGATCAGAGCGATTTTTTTAAGCTGATATACGACAACGAGTTTGACATGCCCGGCGGTGAGCCGTTTGGGGTGCTGATTGGTGACTACCAGATAAGCCATCAGATCCGCCCAGGGCAACTGGTAAATGATCTTGATACGCTAAAAGAAGTCGCCAGAACGGCAGCTGCAGCCTTTGCACCTTTTATCTGTTCGGCACATCCGTCGTTGTTTGGTGTTGACCATTTTTCTGAGCTGGGTCTGGTTGCTGACATCGGTAGTCAGTTTAAGCAGCCGGAGTATGTTAAGTGGCGTGCGCTGCGTGCCATGGAAGATGCCCGTTTTCTCGGGGTTGTTCTGCCGCAAATCTTAATGCGCAGTCCATATAAGGATGATGGCTCCCGTAGTGAGAGTTTTGTCTTCAAAGAGGCGCTTGCGCATGCCGAAAACGATTATCTGTGGGGTAATGCGGCTTTTGCTTTTGCTGCTGTGCTGGTACGCGCTTATAGCGAGTCAGGCTGGTTTGCGCAGATCCGCGGCATGAAAGCCGGGCAGCATAATTTCGGTTTGGTCAGTGATTTACCGGTTAGCCGCTATGAAACGGAAAAATACCAGCCAAACAATAAGCCTTCGGTAAACCTGCTGGTTGGGCATCGTTTTGAAGCCGAACTGTCAGATAACGGCTTTGTTCCTTTGTCGGTAGTGCCATACAGTAATCATTTTGCTTTTTATAACAATGCGTCTGTGCAACAGGCTAAAAGTTATGACGATAAGCTGTCCACTGTTAATGCGCGCCTGTCGGCTATGCTGCAGTACATTCTGTGTGTGGCGCGTTTTGCACATTACATTAAGGTGATTGGCCGCGACAAGGTTGGCGGCTATCACTCTGCTGAGCAGTGTGAGCAGGAGTTGCAGCGCTGGCTGCATAACTACACTACAGCGTCTTCAGATGCCTCCAGCGATGTCAGAGCAAGACATCCGCTGCGCGAGGCTCGTATCCAGGTTCGGGAAAAACGCGGCGAACCTGGCCGATATTATTCCATTATTCAGCTGCAACCACATTTTCAGTTAGATCAGATGATCACCACGGTAAAACTGGTTGCGGAGCTTTCTCCCAAACAAGCTGCTACGGCATGAGGTTTACAGTGAAACAATTACAGGCATTGATTAAGCAAGGCGAACTGATAAGCGCCACCGAATTGGCAATAGCTGCGCTTAAAGACGATCCGGCAAATGCTGACGTACGTGCAACTTATATCGAGTTGTTATGTGTGCAAGGGGCGTTGGAAAAAGCCGATCAGCAACTGGATATGATGGTGCGCCAGCATCCGGATTTTATGGTTGGGGCTGTCAATTTACGGCAGCTAATCCGGGCGGCTTCTGCGCGGCAGGATTTTTATCAGGCAGGCATGACTGCCACCTTGTTCAGCGAGCCGGACGCCATGTTTGAGTCACTGCTAAAACTGCGGCTGGCGTTAAAAGAGCAAGATTTAGCCCAGGCGGTGCACTTTGCCTCTGAGCTTGAAGCGTTACGCCCGGAAACCGGGTTTGACGTCAACGGTGACACAGTGTCGCAGCTGCGTGATCTTGATGACAGTCTGGGCGGTTATCTGGAACTGTTTGGCACAGACGGCAAGTTTTATCTGGCCAAGTTCAGTGAGATTGACAGTTTGCAACTTAAGAAGCCGGAATCACTGTTGGATACCGTATGGCGGCGAGCCGAGATCGTGCTTACAGATGGCCCATCGGGAGAGGTGTTCATCCCCATGACCTACAACGATAGTATCAAGGTATCTGAGCGCCTGGGCAAAGATACGTCCTGGCAACAGATGCATGAACATCTGGTAACGGGTGTTGGGCAGAAAATGTTGCTGGCAGGGGATGAGGCCATAGCGTTGTCAGATGTACAGCTACTGTCCTTAGTACACAGTGCTGAACTGGCCTGAGTTGTCAGGGAGTTTTAGCAGTGAAACTGCAATACAAACAGCCGTTACAGCAATCACTGCTGGACAAGCTGATCGATGATACCCCCGGGCAGAAAGATACCGGACGAAGTCGCAGAGGCTTTGATCTTAAAGCACTGCGACAAAGTGTGCGTCGTGATTTGGAAAACTTGCTTAATAGCCGTGTGCAATGGCATACATGGCCGCAAAGCTACCGCGAGTTGCCCCAGAGTCTGCTGAATTATGGGTTGCCTGACTTTTCCGTCATGGTGGTCGATTCAGATGAGGGGCGTTTGCAGCTTTGTCGCGCAGTTGAGCAGACTATCCGCAGGTTTGAACCAAGGTTTGTAGATGTTGAGGTAACTGTGCCGGAGCAGGAGCACGGCATGGAAAGGGTGCTCAGGCTACGGATCCAGGCGCTGTTGTACGCTGATCCTGAACCAGAGCACATCATGTTTGATTCAGAAGTAGAACCTGTCCATCTGGGCCTCACCATCAGGGATTATCTGGCATGAATGATGATTTACTGAAGTATTACAATCGCGAGCTGACTTATGTGCGACGGATGGGGGCTGAGTTTGCCGAACAATATCCTAAAATTGCCGGCCGCTTGCGTCTTAGTGAAGAAAATGTTGAAGATCCGCATGTTTCAAGGCTAATAGAAGGTTTTGCTCTGCTCACCGCACAGATCAGACAGAAACTGGACGATAGTTTTCCGGAGCTGACTGATGCATTGCTCGGCCAGTTGTACCCGGATTATCAGGCGCCAATTCCTTCAACGTCTGTGCTGAAACTGACCAGCCAGAACCTGTCTAATTCAGGCATAGTCGTCAAGCGTGGCACTGAGTTCGAAACCCGTACTGACGGCCTGAAACCCTGCACCTTTCAGGCTTGCTATGATACCGATGTCTGGCCGTTGGAGGTCAGTGCTGCTGAATTTAAAAATGCACCGTTTCATGCACCTAAACCTCCCGTGCAACAAAGTGCTAAAGCACTGCTGAAGTTAAATCTGTCCTGCGAGTTTGGAAAAACTGCGTTGCATGAGCTTGAGGTGACATCATTGCGCTTCTATCTGAACGGACAGCGCCACCATGTTTATCGTCTTTATGAGTTATTGTTAAGTAAGTTGTTGGTCGTTGGTTTTGCGCCAGCGGGACAACCTGATGCCATGGTGTTTATTTCTGCTCAGCAACTTAAAGCTGTTGGTTTTTCAGATGAACACCAGGTGGTGCCTTATAGCCAGCGTAGTTTTGCCGGGTATCGCTTGCTGATAGAGCAATTTTTATGCCCTGAGAAATTTTTGTTTGTTGAATTGACGGATTTAAACCCGGATTGGCCGGGTATTGTTAACGAGCTTGAATTGTATTTCTATCTCGCCGATGGGGCAGAAGAGCTGGAGCGCCATATTACAGCCGATAGCATGCTGCTTGGCTGTACGCCGGTGATCAATTTGTTTAGCCAGAAGCTTGAGCCCGTCAATCTTGACAGCTCTCAGTACGAGTACCGTCTGGTCCCCAGGTATACCGACGCAGATGTTTGCGAAGTGGTCAGGATAGAGCAGGTGCAGGCGTTTGACCCTTTTGGCAATGAGGTGACGTTAAATCCTTACTACAGCCAGGGGCATCCGGATTATTTGCAGCAGCAGGATTTGTTCTGGCACAGCCGGCGTGAGTTTGCTGATTGGGCCGGCGGTTATTCTGAAGCCGGTACAGAAATGTATTTGTCGGTGATTGACCGCAAGTTTCAAGGCGTTAATGCCTCTGAGAGCGCCAAAGACTGGGTGGTGCAGGTGCAGGCACTTTGCAGTAACCGGAATTTACCGGCTTATTTGCCATTTGGTGGTGGCGAACCACGGTTTCTGATCCGTAAACATGCTGATGTGATCAAAGAGGTTCGTTGTCTGATGGCGCCAACAGCCAGTGTCAGACCGGCCCTGCAGGAAGCCAGCCGCTGGCAGTTGGTAAATCATCTGACACTTAACCACTTTACCGGCAGCGACGCGCTGCACCGGCTCAAGGAAACACTTCAGTTGTATGATTTTCGCTGCACGCCAGAGTCCAAGGCTATCATCGATGGCATATGTGCTCTGCGCATTACCTCGGGCAGCGCCAGGGTGGTGCAACAAGGTAAAGTGGCAGTGTGCAGTGGCAGTGAGATCCTGCTTGAGTTCACACAATCGTCGTATGCCGGCAGCGGTATATACTTTTTTGCCAACATTCTAGACGTATTTTTTTCTCAGTACGCCACAGTAAACAGCTACACCCGTCTTAGTGTGAAGCTAAAAGAACATGAACAGCTTTACCATCGCTGGCCGGCACGTTGCGGCAGTAAGGTGCTGTTATGACGGTACAAGAGCTAAAGCAGGACCCATCAGGCTTTGATTTCTATCAGGCGGTGTACACGCTGGAGCGTCAGCTTAGTCATCAACAGAAACGCTGGCAGGGAGTTGGCCGGGATGGATTCCCACAACGGGAGCTGGTTCGTTTTAAAAGCGTGCAACATTTAGGATTTCCCGGACAGCCGGTAACAAAAGTGCAAAGCCGCGAAGCGCAGCAAAGTGAAACGGG
>NZ_DATCSY010000155.1:0-6678 GCF_036568245.1 Rheinheimera sp.
GATCAACTTTACATATGTGGTGATGGCTTGCTTTTACTGTTGGGGAAAATAGGCGAAATCGAAGCTCTTCAGTGTTTATCTCTACAATAAGCCCAGAAAAATCCAAGTCATAACAGCTTTCCAAAATCTTATGTGTATCACTTGGGAAATTTTCTTTGTATATTTCATTGTATCGAGGTTGGAAATATCTGATCAATCCAGCTTCAACCAAGCATATTTGTTCACGCTCTGATAGATGGTTTTTAATAATACTTCTAAAACGGTCCATATCTCGATAATCTGATATTACATTTCCTGCTCTGCCGTCCATTTGCGAGATTATTCTATATGTAGCGTACTCGAATGTTAGTATCTGAACTTCATATTCAGGGGATTCATACTGAGCTTGGGCTAAAATTTTCTGCAATGTCGAATGACTTTTTAATCTATCAAATGCTGTCCTTGCTCCATCACCAAATGCTTGCCCAACATATAGCACTTCGATATCGCTAAGCTCTGTATTTTCGAGATGCCATCCACTTACCATACAAATAGCGCTAGCTGGAAGGTATCTTATTTCATTTCCGTCTTGATCTAGAGTTAATATTTCTCGATGTGGGTATGCTGAGAGTTTTACCTCGGTCGCTCCATCCAATAATGGAAACTCAAATGAAAACTTCCTTTCTCTTAAAACCCCTTCAATACGGTATATTATCTTTCCAGATAACACCCCATCCTGATATTTAAATGATTCCTTACAATAGGAAATAACTGGAGTTTTTCCTATTACATAAATATGGCAGTTATTTGCCACATCCTGCTCTTGCGCTCCCATAGTCCCGCCAGTCATAAACTGACTAGCAGATGTTAAAAGCCATCTAGCAGAGCACAAATTTACTGCAAACTCGGATAAAAACTTTTTCTTCGATTCTTCCATGTCATGGTTCTCTAATATGGAGTGCTAACATTTTATTATTGTGCATGCTCACTTCCTCATTTCCGATAGAGGAAACAGTAACTCTTATACCACTGTAAAATAAAAACAATTCTCGGCACTTCCACTTTTACATTCTGGAAAAACGAGCATGCTCTATATTTCTGGCGCGGTGCGTTATATTTCTGCGCAGCGCAATAATAAGTACCTAATTTATAGCATGTAAATAAAACCCGCAATTAGCTTGTGCGCAATGTTAACGGGATATTTGACCTGACATGGCTGATATTTGAAATAACACTGTATGTAAATACAAATCTTTTACTATGCGCTTAAATTTTAAAAGATGGTGTAGCCTTCAGCCGCTATTAACACTGAGCTGCCGTGCACCCAGCGCGCGATGTTCGCTACCACACAGACACCTTGAGAATTTCAGCGCATGCTAACGAACGTTGACCGGTAGTAGTCGACGCAACGGTTATCAGCAAATGTTCGTTTCCCCAAACTCAATAAAGGTGATCCTTATGTCAAACACTAACACTACAGCCATTAATGCCCACAAAGCAGCGGCCGATGAACACCGCGCATGTGCAGAACACCACAGTAAAGCGGCGGCTTGCCATGAGAAAGGTAAGCTGGAAGATGCCAAAGACTGCGCGAGCAACGCTATGACTTGTTGTGACACGGCCAGTAAAAAATCGGCCAGTGCCTGCGCTTGTTGATGACGCTCCGACGTTGTCTATCCTTCGCAAGGGTAACGAATAAACTAACCAAGGTTAGAATGGTACGGAGGTATTGATGTTTGAACTTTTTGCCGCCTTTATCGTTTTTGTGCTTGTAATTCTGGGCATGTCGATTCGCTTTCTGGTGAGCGGACGCCACTTAAAACGCAGTTGCGGCAGCATGACCAACATGAAAAAGTTAATAGGTTATACACCTTGCGCCCTGTGCACTCAAAACACATCGGATTGCAAGCTTCGGTTGCCACCGTCAGCAGACTAACGTCACAATTTCAGTGATACGAAGCGTAACCATTGATCAAGCTGCAACGGGCACTCAGCTGCCGAAGTATTATCTGCAGTTGCACAACATAATGAGTTGCCCGAATAAGGCCCGTTAAGCTTCTGGCTTATCGGTTGCAACTTATTGTGCGCTTTCAAGCAACTGGATTATTTCCTGATAAAAAGCGGCTTTTTCCAGCTGATACTGCGCTTTATCAGTGGGATATTTTGCAGCAAGTTGCAGTTTAAGTTGGTTTAGCTTTGCCACTAGATCCGGCCTGACCTGCATCAACCTTACAGACCCCAGCTGCCTGGTAATGTTGTGGTGTTCAGTGGCATAGATATGTAAGTGCACTTTTCGCTGCGCTTTAGCAAAGTAGGCTCTGCCCTCTATGCCGTAAGCCGCGCGGTATTCAAAGCCCAAAGCAGCAAGCGGGCTAATAAAGTGTTGCACCCGCTCAAGCTTATCGACAACACCCAGTATATCGATGCAATCCTTCGCATACAGGCCCGCTACTGCGGTTGAACCGATATGATGCAATGTAACGGCGTCATCACATGCTGCCGCTATCTGCTGTGCTTGTACCTGGTACTCGCCGGGCCAGGCTGCGTTGTAGGGAAACAAGTACATATCTGCCATCAACGCAGTTTCAGAGTCATAAAATGGCTGTTCGGATCCAGCTTATACTGGCCAAAAGGGCCGCAATCACTAAAACCGAATTTACGATACAGCGCTCTGGCCGGGGTAAAATAGTCCTGAGTGCCGGTTTCCAGGCTTAGTGAGGTAAAGCCCTGTGCTTTGGCATGGTCGATTATAAACTGTAATAACGCCTGCCCTACGCCCTTGCCCCGGAAGGCCGTGGCAGTGCGCATTGACTTTAGCTCAGCCAGCTTGCTGTCCAGCATTTTAATCGCGACACAGCCGGCCAGAACATCATCCTGCCAGGCGCTGAAAAAACGGATATGACTGGCTTTTAAGGCATCGACATCCAGTGCGTGCACACTTTCAGCTGGCGAGGTGGCATACATATCAGCCAGGTGTTCTTGCAGCAAGGCAATCACTTCACCACCGGTTAGATCATCTAAGCGGATCTGCATATCAGCTGACCTTTTTGGCATAGCTGGCACGGTCTATATCCACCACTTCCACCGTATGCGAGCAACTTATCAGCTCAAGTTTAAGCAGCTGGTTCAGCACAGATTGCGACAAATGCTGTTTTTGCTCCAGGTTGCGCCCGCTTAAAATTCTAAGCTGCACATGGATAAAATCTCGATGCTCTGCGCCACTGATATGCTGCTGGTACGCTTGTGCCCGCACTTTGATATCAGCGCCGCCCGGCTCAAATAGCTCTGACTGCAGTGCACCTTCAAACACTGCGGTTAAAATGGGTTTCACATCTAAGGTGTCTGAATACTCGATTACACAATGCGGCAAGACAAGCCCCTAATCTGATTATTAATTACACTAATTTTCTGAATGTTTAATACTTCTGCCGGTATCAATTCGCTTTAACAGTGGCCTGCCAGTTGACCGCCTGCCATTTACCCTCACGCTTTACAAAGGTACCACTGTTTAAATAACGTTTTGTGTCAGCGCCTGACCTGCCTACCAATACAAAGGCCACTACAGCAGTGTCACCATACTGCATAATGCGTACGTCTTCACTGCTGTATACCGTTTCTATCTCGTCAGGTTTCAACATGCCGCGGCTGGTAACACCTTGCATCAGCTCGGCTTTACCAAAACGGCTGCCGCTGGAGCTGGTATAAATAAGTTCATCCGCCCAGTATTTATTATGAATAGCGGCATCATTTCGGGTGGCGCCATCTAAAAACTCGCCTAGCAATGTTGTAAGCTCGGCTTTGTCGTCAGCCACGGCCTGCATAGTGCAGAACAGTAATGGCAGAACAATCAGGATTTTTTTCATCAGAGATTCCAATATGTTGTTTTTGCGTGCTTCAGAGTAACAATTTTTTGTCATTTCGCAACGTAAACTCATTTGAGTTAAAAAACACTTTACCTCAAGTTTGGTTAAGGTTTTACAGTGCGCGCTTTGTCGGATAACACAGAGAGCGTTATAGGAGTATCAGATGCAACATACAGCACCTCGCTGGTTCGATATTGGCTTAACAGCATTAGCACCGCTGATTTGGGGCAGCACTTATCTGGTGACCACAGAGTTTCTACCACCCAACGTTCCCTTGTTGTCAGCAGCACTGCGTACCTTACCCATCGGATTATTTATGCTGCTGTGTTTACGCCAGCTCCCTGCCAGAGGTTGGTGGGGCAAAATCTTTCTGCTTGGCATGCTGAATATCGGTGTATTTCAGGCGCTGCTGTTTGTGGCCGCTTATCGCTTACCCGGAGGTGTCGCGGCAACCATAGGCGCCATTCAACCCTTAGTGGTGGTGCTACTTGGCTGGGCTTGGTTTCAGGCTAAAACGGGTTTACTGAGCTGGATAGCCGCGCTTTGTGGTTTAGCCGGTGTCGCCATGCTGGTGCAGGGGCCGGAAGCAGCGCTGGATTTAACCGGTGTGGCAGCCGCTGCTGGTGGTGCATTCTCTATGGCCTGCGGTACTTTGCTGACAAAAAAATGGCTGCCGCCCGCCAGTGCTATGGTACTGACCAGCTGGCAACTGACTGCTGGCGGGCTATTTTTGCTACCACTGGCGTTGATGTTTGAGCCGATGCCAGCCCATTTTAGCTTGCTGAATATTGCTGGCTATTTGTGGCTAGGTGTGATAGGTACCGGATTAACCTACGTAATGTGGCTAGGTGGTGTGCTGAAAATGCCTGCTGCAGCCGTTACTACACTGAGTTTGCTTAGCCCGTTAAGCGCTACTATGCTTGGTGCTTTAGTACTACATGAAAACCTGACCCTGCTGCAGGCAGTAGGTATGGCAGCGGTATTACTCGGGGTTTGGTTGGGACAACGTCCGGTTAGGAAAACTATTACAACTCAGGCTGAGGCCAGCCCTTTGATAATAGAGAAGGCGCCGTAGCGCCTTCTCTAGAGCACGGCGTAGCTGTGGGCCACAATTATGTCAGGCAGCCTGTTCCTTTTTATTTTCCCAGTCTTCCATTCCACCCTCGTAGTCGTAAACATTGCTAAAGTCTGCATTTTCCAGCGTTTTAGCCGCCGTTGGCGATACATCACATTCTTTATTCGCACAATAGACAATAATCTTGCGGTTTTTATTTTCGCCGGCAACTTTGGCTACATCATCAACAAACTGGTCGTTATCCGGAAAGGGAATATTAATAGAAGTGCGGATGTGCTTTTTATTAAAGTCTTCTCGGGGTAAGGCGTTAATCAGTAAAAAATCTTCCTCTTCCACTTCGTTAATACGTTTAATGTCTGCTTTTGTAACTGCTTTCATCACAAGTTCCTCCGTCAGAGCGGCTGGCTTTACCTTCAGTGAGTAACGTAATAACCAGCTCAGGTTAATGCCAATTCAACTCTCACTGTTATTAAGTAGACGCAAAAACCAAACCAAAAACGACAACAGCGACGGAATTACATATTAAAGCGCTATATCAGGCAGTTGGTAGCGCAGAGACAAGACATCTTGTACAGCAGTTACAGTAGCGGGCTTTTACGGTCTGAAATTATTGCACTGTCAATTGCAGCTATTACCGCAAGGGATGAAAAAAGGCGCCGTAGCGCCTTCAAATTTGGGGTTACATGCTAATGCCGCCGTCGATTTCTACCACCCGGCCGGTAAAGAAATCGTTCTCGAAAATGTATTTAGCAGTATGAGCAATTTCACTGGCCTCGCCTAAGCGCCCCACCGGCTTCATTTTCTCTAAACGATCACGTGCTTCCGGTTTCATCGCATCGGTCATAGCCGTGCGGATAACACCTGGCGCAATAGCGCCCACGCGAATACCAAAGCGGCCTAACTCGCGCGCCCAGGTGACTGTCATTGCAACCACACCGGCTTTAGACGCAGCGTAGTTGGTTTGCCCCATATTGCCAGCGCGCGCCACACTCGACATATTGATAATCACGCCTTTAGTGCCACGTTTCACCATAGCTGCGGCCGCTTCACGGCCACACAGGAACACGCCTGTCAGGTTAACATCGATAACTGACTGAAACTGCGCTAACGACATTTTACTTTGCAGCTCGCCGTCTTTGTATTTCAGCAGCAGGCCATCGCGTAAGATACCGGCGTTGTTAATCAGGCCGTCGATACCGTTAAAATCGCTGTCGATTTGCGCGAAGGTTGCTTCTACCTGTTCTTCATTCGCCACATTTGCAACGTAAGTGTTTACTGTGGTGCTAACACCCAGTTCGGCTTTAGCCGCCGCTAATTGATCAGCATTCATATCGATTAGTGCTAACTTAGCACCTTCTGCCGCACACATACGCGCCATTTCCAGGCCCAGGCCCTGTGCACCGCCAGTGATAACGATGGTTTTGTTTTGCAGGTTCATCTTTCTACCTTAATTTGCAAGTATTGTTCTGTACCGACAGCCGCTGCGTACATTTTTCGTCGGACACGCCGTAAATACGTCCCTGTAGGCTCCTCTTTTTCATCCATGAAAAAGACGGTCCGCCAAAAAAGTACATCCGCGTCTGTCTCTGAAGTAACGACGAAGTTCGCAAAAAAGCCGTAGTAGCGGATACGGATGTACTTTTTTCTGAGACCGTTGGAGGCCATGGATAGCCGACAAATTCGTCAGGAACGAATTTGGACAGCTTCGCTGGCCCTTAGGGTAAACGTTAGGAAGACGTTTACAATTCGAGCCCCATGGAC
>NZ_DATCSY010000156.1:0-3131 GCF_036568245.1 Rheinheimera sp.
CGTCTTTTAGCTCATCGTCCAGTGGCACTTTGGCGCGGGATGCCGCGCTTAACGCCACCAGTTCTTCTCCCATTTTTTGCAGCTCGTGCATTTCACGTTTTACCTGTGATTTGCTTTTGCCTTCTTCTTCGTCCCAGGTATCGCCGTGGATAAAATCGGTCATCTTGTTTCACTCTTAACTGTAATGCCGCTAAGTATACATGATAGTGCTGTCTGGCAGCAGCCAGCTTTCGCAGACTATGATAAGCTTGTGGCAAATTCTTTGGCTGAACCACTATTATGCATTCAACACAACCGACTATCTGGCAGGAAATTGACGAAGTTAAACAGGCAGTAGCCGAGGTACTGGCGCATGCCAGACAGCTGGGCGCCAGCAGTGCCGAAGCTTCCATGAGCCGCACTAAAGGCCTGAGCGTGGAAACCCGCCACGGTGAAGTAGAAACGGTAGAGTTTAATCAGGACGGTGGCCTGGGTATCAGTTTGTATTTTGGCCAGCGTAAAGGCTCGGCATCTACTGCCGATTTAAGCCCCCAAGCGCTGCGGCGTACCGTTGAAGCGGCTGCTGATATTGCCCGCTATACCTCGGAAGACCCCCATACCGGCATTGCCGACGCCAGCTGGCTGGAAATGTCGCCACCGGATTTGGATTTATACCATCCTGAAACCATAGGTACCGATGAAGCCATAGCGCTGTGTGCCGGCGCGGAAGAAGCGGCTTTTGCTACCGACAACCGTATTACCAACTCCGAAGGCGCATCGTTCTCATCGCATACTGGCTTAAAAGTGTATGGTAACAGTCATGGCCAGCTGGTCGGCCATCCCAGTTCACGCCACAGCTTCAGCTGTGTGGTGATTGGCGAAGACGGTGATGATATGCAGCGCGATTACAGTTTTACCGTCGCGCGCCAGTACAGCAAACTGCTTGACCCGAAACAGATTGGCCGTGAAGCGGCGCTGGAAACAATAGCGCGGCTAAACTCGCGCAAGATAGCGACACAAAAGGTACCGGTCATCTTCCGCGCCGATATTGCCAGCGGTCTGTTTGGCCATCTTGTTGCCGCGATTGCGGGTGGGGCGATTTACCGTAAATCGAGCTTTTTGCTGGATAAAGTTGGCCAGCAGATCATGGCACCAGGTATCACAGTTCTTGAACAGCCGCATTTAAAACAAGCGCTGGCCTCGAGCCCGTTTGATGGTGAAGGGGTAAAAACCCGCGATTTAACCGTCATTGACGCTGGCATACTGACAACCTATCTGACCACCAGCTATTCTGCCCGTAAACTGGGCATGGCCAGTACCGGCCATGCCGGTGGCATCCATAACTGGCTGATAAGCCATGGCGATGAAGACTTACTGCAGCTATGCCGTACTATGGGCAAGGGTTTATTGGTAACAGAGCTGATGGGACAAGGCGTTAACGCTGTAACCGGTGATTATTCGCGCGGCGCCGCTGGCTTCTGGGTAGAAAACGGTGAAATTCAGTTTCCGGTATCAGAAGTGACCATTGCCGGTAATTTGAAAGATATGTTTATGCAGATAGCCGCTGTCGGTAACGACATTGACCGTCGCGGCGGTGTGTTGACCGGCTCGGTATTAATCAGTCAGATGCAGGTAGCAGGTAGCTAGTTTAGCGAACGCGCTCTCAGATAGATAAAAACACTGACCACCCTAATGGTCAGTGTTTATCTTCAAGTATGGTGAGATAAATTAGGCTTGCTTCTTAAATTTACGGGAAGCCAAACCCATTACGCCAAGGGCTAATATTGCAAGTGTCGAAGGTTCCGGAACATTTGCGATCTCTCTGGCAGAAAAAGAGCTCACCTGAAAATTCCAGTTAGAAGATGGCTGATTATTATTGAACTGAATATAAGCTACATTGGTAGCTGATAGTGAAAATGCACCACCGCCTGATGAAAATGAACCTGTCTCCAGCACTGAATTATCAGTACCAAAAGCAGTCCAGAAACTACCATTGCCTGAACCATAGTTATCAAGAATGAAGCTGATTTCTTCAACTAACGTTGAGAAAGAAAATTGTAAAATTTGGGCTGTCGGATACCAGCTATTGTTTGAGTTGTGAATGCCGCCTGTGGTCACAAAAGGATCACCTGAGCTGTCTAAACCACCAATCAAATCGAACTCGACACCGGCATAATTAGCATATTGGGTGTTTTGAGTAAGGTCTGCAAAATTGATCTCTATCCATGCGGCATTAGCAAATCCACTTACAGCCAGAGCAAAACCCGCAACTGCGCTTTTCAAAAATTTATACTTCATTTGATTTTTCCTTTTCATCGTTTTCCATCGACCCTGAGAGGCCTGTATTAGAACTAACATTATCTGTTGGCGTAGCTCAATTCAAATAATATGCCAGTAAATAAAGTTTATATAAAACAATGCATTGGGTTTATTGTCAGATCTTTATTAAGCTAGATGTAAAATAAGCAGACAATGGGATTTGCTGTTGGGTTGGTTATAAAGAGCGTAGAATCTTGTTATGAAAAACCTAATCAAGGTCCACTTTATATAAGCAGACGGCGATAAATCTTGGCCTGTTCTTTACACATCTTATTGAAAGCAGGCGGGCTGTGAATTGAAGTATTGGTGTTAAAAGTAGGATCTGGACTCTGTGCAAAATCTTGTCGTCGTTACAACGAAAAAAGCTACTATCAAAAAATAGTAGCTTCAGGTGAACTCAACACCCGGTAATGTAAAACGGGTGTTGCTGTCGGTGAGAATCGACTTGCTCTAAGTCAACCGCAGGATCCGAAGAAGCAGCTTGCCTCGTATAGACGAGAGCAAGCTGGCTCAATGATTTTAATCTACTTTCGTCTTCAGACCACGGCGGATTAACAGGGCATCTGTCGTTGGCTCCTGGCCACGGAACGCTTTATAAGACTCCATTGGCAGGCGTGAGTTACCGACAGACAGAATGTTTTTGCGGTAGTTCTGGCCGTTCTCCAGTTTTAAACCACCTTGCTGCTGCACATAGGCAAACGCATCGGCTGCCAGAATTTCACTCCACATATAGGCATAGTAGCCAGCTGAGTATCCGCCGCCCATAGAGTGTGAGAAAAACGCTGACTTATAACGTGGCGGTACCGCAGCCAGGTTAACACCGTGCTTTTTCA
>NZ_DATCSY010000157.1:0-2742 GCF_036568245.1 Rheinheimera sp.
TTCGGCAGCGATGATATGAACCTGTTGCGCGAGTGCCCATGTCCAGTCTGGCTCGTCAAACCGCAGGCGGAACAGTCCTACAAGCGTGTCCTGGCAGCGGTCGATGTGGCCTACGGGTATCCGCCAGCGGAGCTGGAAACACACCAGGTCCTGAACCAACAAATTCTTGAAATAGCCGCTTCGTTGGCACTATCCGACTTTGCCGAGCTGCACGTCGTGCATGCTTGGCAGGCGCCCGATGAAAGCACCATGCACGGCGTTTTGCATACCCCGAAAGCGAAAATCGCTGCTTACGTAGAGCAGGAGAGGCGCAGGAACAAGGCCAGCCTGGATGAACTCATGCGTAGTGTCCCTTGCACGTTAGATAGAAATGCTGCGGACTATATTAACCCCATAACACATCTGGTGAAAGGATCGGCCAGTATAGAGATTCCAGCGCTGGCCAAAGAGCTCGCGGCCGATGTTATCGTTATGGGGACGGTGGCCCGCACCGGCGTCCCGGGATTCTTCATGGGTAACACGGCTGAGACGATCCTGAATCAGATCGATTGTTCGGTGCTCGCCATCAAACCACCCGGTTTTGAAACACCAGTTACAGTGACTGATTGACCATCGCCAGGATCTGCTCCGGCCCGGAGACCGATTCGGTATCGATAGTTACAGTGTAGCCCTGCTAATCCGCATCAAGTCCCGCGTAGGTCGCGAGCTGATGCTCAAGCACGCTGAGATCTGCTTCCGAAATATCGCTGCCTGCACGCTCGCGGTTCCGAATGCGCTGTCGAAGCACATCGGCCAGTGTCAGGCCGCCACCCATGAGTAATAACACACCCCAGTGAATACCTTTTTCCAGTGCTTTCCAGTTAACACAGGTAGTCAGCATCAAAGCCACTAAGGCGATAACCGCTACTGCCTCGGCTTTATAATAAGTGCCGCTGGCAAAGCCAGCCATTCGCCCAGCATGGGCCCGAACAACCACAACATCAGGGTAAGCGCTATCACCCATAGAGTGCGTTTACCATTGAGCGTCATTGGCAATTCTTCACCAGGATCGAAGTTAGTGTGTTTTTGCTCAGGACGGTATGTCCACCATAAAACAGGAATGGTCAGCAGCATGGTAAAACTGACCGGCATACCACAGGCTAACCATTCAAGGTAACTGATATTGAGCAGTCCGGCAGCAATGGCGTTCGGTGGTGAACCTATCAGTGTTGCCACGCCACCAATGCTGGCACCGTAGGCAACACCGAGTAACAACACGCGAGAAAGGTTTTTATCCGCCAGTTGACGGTTGATAATGCCGATGACCACAGGTAACAATAAAGCCGTCGTGGCAGTGTTTGAGATAAACATCGAAAGAACAGCAGAGATCAGCATAAAGGCAATCAGTAAACTAATGCTACGATTACCCGCCATGCCCAGGACATACCGCGCCAGCCGGCGATCAACCCCATTAACCTCAACCGCCACAGCCAGTGCATAACCGCCAAGTACAAGAAACAGCACGGGACTACCAAATGATTGAAAGGCGTTATTAACTTCAAACACACCGACAATAGCCAGCGCCACCGGAATGAGTATCGCCGTCATAGAAAGCGGCAACGCCTCGGTTATCCATAATACAGCGGCAAACATGGTCACTGATAATGCGCCAGCGATACGCTCTCCCTGTGGCAGAACGAACCAGTAGACTAGTCCTGCCAACAAAAATGCCGCAACAATAGGCCATAACAAAACAAGGCGAAATTTTGCGCCTGCAGTCTGATTGCTCTGTGATTCTTGTTTCATAATAAATCCAGTCGCTAGCTTAGTTGCCTTGAAGAAACGCTTCGAGCGCTCTTATTCGTCTTTAAGTTCTTTGATGTCATAATCGTTCTCACCCGAGGCTTATGAACAATTTGGACCATTTCAGACTCATTAATATTGGACAAGGCTCAAAGGCACCGTTACAGTAATTGCCCTAGACAGGGTGTCAGAATGGTTGAATCTCCAAACTGACGCCCATCAAGTAGCGATCCGCGGTGATCGCCGGTAGCGAAAGCGAAGGATAGTTAAAATGGTAGCTGAACTCCCAACGGGTCTTTTACACCTGAGCCTGGCCTTGTTCTCTATGGTGCTACTGTTGGTTCTTCTGGTTTTCCGGCGCTGGAAAGCAGCGGAGGCCTGGGCCGCGGGAATGCTGTGCGCATTGATAATGGATCGGCTTCCAGCAGCCCCACCTCAGATGGTGATGGTTACCGTTAATGGATTGGCGAAAGCTGATCGATGAAGCAAGTGAAATGACGATTTTCAGAAATATTCTTTGTGTAGTGGACATCAGAGAAGATTGTACGACTGCCCTGGAACGCGCTGTTACGCTGGCTGAGAACAACCAGGCCTGCCTGACCGTTGTCAAAGTGGTTAGTCGCATGACTGCCAGCATCGGTATGCACGAAGGGGGCCCGATTTCTGCCGATCTTCAATCCGCAATCGAAGCCAGCCACTCGCAGGAACTGGAAACATTGATAGAGCCCTATCGTCAACAGATTCCGATTAAAACAAAAGTGCGCAACGGCACCCGTTTTCTGGAAATTATCCGCCAGGTGATCAGTGACGGGCATGATTTAGTGATCAAGGCACCCGAAAAACTGGCATGGTTAGACCGCTTGTTCGGCAGCGATGATATGAACCTGTTGCGCGAGTGCCCATGTCCAGTCTGGCTCGTCAAACCGCAGGCGGAACAGTCCTACAAGCGTGTCCTGGCAG
>NZ_DATCSY010000158.1:0-2051 GCF_036568245.1 Rheinheimera sp.
CAGAACCCAGTACACTGACAGGTTTACCATTATAGGTACCGGTGTAACCAAACATATTCCGTACGGTGTTAACACAGACCGCATCGGTTAAAAAAGTTTCAGCAATATGCTTGGCCCGTAACGGGTCGCCAGGCATTAATACCGTTTCAGCAAAAGCGCCTGCTGGCGCGTTAATGTGCGGAGTAGCCATAGAGGTCTCTTAGTTAATTTTATTTTTAAATGAATCGCCGTACGCCATCGCGTCCAGCCCAAAATAATCCGCCAGCGTCTGGCCTATGTCAGCAAAGCTCTGGCGTTCACCTAAATCGGCCGCCTGCATACCTGGTTTATACCCCAGCACCGGAATATATTCACGGGTATGCTCAGTACCCTGCCAGGTAGGGTCACAACCATGATCCGCCGTCAGCAATAATAGGGTGTCGGCATCACAGGCCGCCATCAGCTCTGGCAGACGCTGGTCAAAATACTCCAGCGCTTCACCATAGCCAATAGGGTCGCGCCGATGGCCAAAGTTCTGGTCGAAATCAACCAGATTGGTAAAAACGATACTGTTATCACTCTGCTTTTGCATCTGCGTCAGCGTCGTGTCAACAAGGGCTTCCAGCCCGGTCGCTTTTAAGCTCTGGCTAATCCCCTGATGCGCATAAATATCTGCAATTTTACCAATACTGACCACCGTACCACCGGCCTGGGTAAGTTTATCCAGTACTGTCGGTGCCGGCGGTAATACCGAGTAATCGCGCCGGTTGCCGGTACGGGCATAATTTGCCGGGCTATCACCGGTAAAAGGCCGCGCTATAACCCGGCCTATGTTGTACTTATCCAGCAGTTCACGCGCAACCAGACAAAAATCCAGTAATCGCTGTAAGCCAAAGTGCTCTTCATGTGCCGCCACCTGAAACACGCTGTCTGCCGAGGTGTAGCAAATTGGCATTCCGGTGCGCACATGTTCATCCCCCAGCTTTACCAGAATATCGGTACCAGAGGCGTGGCAATTGCCCAGAATTCCTGGCACACCGGTGCGCTGACAAAGTTCGGTTATCAGCTCAGCTGGAAAACTATTGGTTTTGTCAGAAAAATATCCCCAATCAAACAACACAGGCACACCGGCAATTTCCCAGTGACCACTTGGCGTGTCCTTACCACTGCTTAGCTCTTTGGCATAACCATAGGCACCCACAACGTTTTCAGCATCAGCAACGTCTGCTTGTTTACCGCCGGACGCAGCCCTGGCCGCTTTTACCAGCCCCAGGCTGGCGAGGTTAGGCAAAGCCAGTTGACGGCCTTTTTTTTGCTGAAACACACGCGCAATGCTGGCAAAGGTATTCGCACCAACATCGCCGAATTTGTCAGCATCCGGCGCATAACCGATACCAAAACTGTCTAATACCAGGATCACTGCTTTCTTTGCCATTACCCTGCTCCTGAGTTGATCTGTTATTTTTGCTTATGTGTTGCTGTTACGTCTGACCACTTTGAACCATCAAGTGTTCAGCGGCTAACTGCATGCCACATTTTAAAAAAGGGCACGCAGTGTAAATCGAAGTGCGCCGCTTTACAATATAACAACAGCTGTCAGCATGGTATTGCCATTAAAAAACCCGCCAACACGGGCGGGTTTTTCCGGTATATAGAGCGTTACGGCAACTGCTTGTAACCCATGTTATACAGCGTAAAACTAAAAATATCTGCCATTTGCTCAATCTGTTTTGATACCGGCGTACCGGCACCATGACCGGCATTGGTTTCAATACGGATAAGCTGTGGGTTGACACCGGCATCTTTATCCTGCAGCTCGGCAGCAAACTTGAATGAGTGCGCCGGTACTACACGATCATCGTGATCTGCCGTTGTCACCATTGTCGCCGGATAAGTGACACCGGTTTTAACATTGTGCACTGGTGAGTAACCGCGCAGATAATCAAACATTTCTTTGCTCTGCTCGCTGGTGCCATAGTCGTAGGCCCAACCGGCTCCGGCAGTAAAAGTATGGTAGCGCAGCATATCCATAACCCCCACTGCTGGCAGTGCCACTTTCATCAGCTCAGGTC
>NZ_DATCSY010000159.1:0-3385 GCF_036568245.1 Rheinheimera sp.
AAAAATGGCGGATTGGGAGCTGGCTTTAGCTGAATTAAAACGCGGCTGCGAAGAAATTCTGCTGGAAGAAGAGCTAATTGCCAAATTAAAAGAAGGCAAGCCACTAAAAATAAAGGCTGGCTTTGACCCGACTGCACCTGATTTGCACCTTGGTCATACCGTTCTTATCAACAAACTGCGCGCTTTCCAGCAATTGGGGCACGAGGTTATTTTTCTAATCGGTGATTTTACCGGTTTAATTGGTGACCCGACTGGCAAAAACGTTACCCGTAAACCGCTAACCCGTGAAGAAGTGCTGGCCAACGCCCAGACTTACAAAGATCAGGTGTTTAAAATACTGGACCCGGCCAAAACCCGGGTAGCGTTTAACTCGGAGTGGATGAACGAGTTAGGTGCCGCCGGCATGATCAAACTGGCGGCCCGGCAAACGGTTGCCCGGATGCTGGAACGGGACGATTTTAAAAAGCGTTATGCCAATAACCAGTCTATTGCTATCCATGAATTTTTATATCCGCTGGTACAGGGCTGGGATTCAGTCGCATTGCAGGCTGATGTCGAAATGGGTGGAACCGACCAGCGTTTTAACCTGTTAATGGGCCGTGAGCTGCAAAAAGATGAAGGTCAGCGCCCGCAAACAGTGATGATGGTACCGCTGCTGGAAGGCTTGGATGGCGTACAGAAAATGTCAAAATCCTTGGGTAATTACGTCGGTATTACTGATGCACCTAATGACATGTTTGGCAAAATTATGTCGATATCAGATGAGTTAATGTGGCGCTACTACGACTTACTGAGCTTCCGGGCGTTGGAAGACATTGCTGCACTCAAACAACAGGTGGCCGCAGGCGCCAATCCACGCGATGTAAAAATTGAGCTGGCAAAAGAAATTATTGCCCGTTTTCATGACCAGGCTGCAGCTGATGCTGCACATCAGGATTTTATCCAGCGTTTTAGCAAAAACGCCTTGCCGGATGATATTCCACAGCTGAGTGTCCGTTGTGACGGTGACAGCATGCCTATCGCAAACCTGCTAAAAGAAGCTGGCCTGGTGGAGAGTACCTCCGAGGCCATTCGTATGATCAAGCAGGGTGCTGTTAAGCTAAATGGTGATACCAAGGTAGAAGACACTAAACTGGACATTGCCAAAGGCAGCGAAGCCATTTATCAGGTCGGTAAGCGTAAGTTTGCCAAAATTAGCCTGGTTTAAAAATTCTGTTATTTTATAAATGATTAGCGCAGCGGCTGTATAGTTGCTGCGCATCCCGCTTAGCCAGTCATTCACCGTTAATCCCTCGTACTGTATAGCTGATGAACTACACTTGAGTAAATTACAATCAGCACGAGGTAAGTCATGTCAAAGCGCAATCCTTTTGCCAGCGAACTGCTGGTCAATGAGAAGCCATATCATATTTTCAGTCTGAAAAAAGCAGCAGAGACTTTTGGTGATATCAACCGGTTGCCGTTTTCTCTGAAAATACTACTGGAAAACCTGCTGCGTAATCTTGATGACGACACTGTCACCACTGACGATATTCAGGCGCTGGTGAATTGGCAGAAAACCGGCACCTCTGATCGTGAAATTGCCTTTCGCCCGGCACGGGTATTAATGCAGGATTTCACCGGTGTACCGGCAGTGGTTGATTTGGCCGCTATGCGCGCCGCTGTCGCTGCACTCGGCGAAGACCCGGATAAGGTCAACCCGTTGTCACCGGTCGACCTAGTAATTGACCACTCAGTGATGGTTGATAAGTATGCTACTGAGCAAGCGTTTAAGCAGAACGTTGATATTGAAATGCAGCGAAACTACGAGCGCTACGCCTTTTTACGCTGGGGCGCCAAAGCATTTCGTAATTTTAGGGTTGTGCCGCCTGGCACAGGTATCTGCCATCAGGTAAATCTGGAATATCTTGGGCAGAGTGTCTGGGCAGAGCAAACCGATGATGGCACTCTGGCCTATCCCGATACCCTGGTCGGCACTGATTCGCACACCACTATGATCAATGCGCTGGGCATTCTGGGCTGGGGTGTCGGTGGTATTGAAGCCGAAGCTGCGATGCTGGGGCAGCCGGTGTCGATGATTATTCCTGAAGTGGTGGGGTTTGAGTTCAGCGGTAAGCTGCAGCCCGGCATTACGGCAACCGATCTGGTACTGACTGTAACGCAAATGCTGCGTAAGCATGGTGTGGTGGGTAAGTTTGTCGAGTTTTTTGGTGATGGTCTGGACCAGCTGGCGCTGGCAGATCGGGCGACTATCGCCAATATGGCGCCCGAGTATGGTGCCACCTGTGGTTTTTTCCCGGTTGATCAGGTGACCTTGGATTATATGAAGCTGACCGGCCGGGATGATGCGCTGATTGCCAGAGTGAAAACCTATTGTCAGCAGCAGGGGTTATGGCGTAAAAGCGGCGAAACACCGATATTTACCGACACCCTGCATCTGAATTTAGATACGGTAGTGGCATCGCTGGCAGGGCCGAAGCGGCCACAGGATAAAGTTACTCTGACCGAACTGAAACAGCATTGTGATGCCGCCATTGCGCAAGAGAAAAAGGTCAGCCAGCAGCGCGACGCTGAGCTGCTGAACGAGGGGGGCGGTCAGACTGATGCACCTGTCGTTGACCGCAGTTTCGACTTTAATGGCGAGCGTATCCGGCTGGATAATCATGCGGTGGTTATCGCAGCGATAACCTCTTGCACGAATACCTCTAATCCAAGCGTGCTGATGGCGGCGGGTTTGCTGGCAAAGAATGCTGTTGCTAAGGGATTAAAGCGCCAGCCGTGGGTGAAGAGCTCGCTAGCGCCTGGCTCTAAAGTGGTTACCCGTTATTTAGAGGACGCCGGGTTAATGCCGGCACTTGAGCAGCTGGGGTTTCATCTGGTGGGCTATGGCTGCACAACCTGCATTGGTAACTCGGGGCCGTTAGCCAAGCCGATAGAAGAGGCTATTGCTGCTTCAGATCTGAATGTATCTGCGGTATTGTCAGGTAACCGTAACTTTGAAGGCCGTATTCACCCGCTGGTGAAATCAAACTGGCTGGCATCGCCGCCGTTGGTGGTGGCCTACGCTTTAGCCGGTACGGTAAATATTGATCTTGGCCATCAACCGCTTGGCAAAGACAGACAGGGCAACGATGTCTATTTGAAAGATATCTGGCCAGACAGCCAGCAAATTGCAGACGCGGTAGCCAAAGTTCAAAGCAGTATGTTCAGTGCAGAGTATGCTCAGGTGTTTGAAGGTGATGACAGCTGGCAGGCAATAGATGTGCCTAAAGCGAAGACCTATGCCTGGCCTGATTCTACCTATATCCGTCATCCGGACTTTTTCCGCGGCATGGCAAGAAAACCCAAAGCCGTAGCAGATATCCAGGGCGCGAGAGTACTGGCG
>NZ_DATCSY010000160.1:0-3105 GCF_036568245.1 Rheinheimera sp.
TGTCAGCCTCGTTTTTGGGCAGACTGATAACCTGATCAGAAGAGGTTGGCAGGGTTTTACCTAAAAAGCTGCCGCCACGTTCAATGCTTAAATCATCGCAGTGAATAACACCGTGGGCTTTTCCCTGTGGCAGTATTTCAACACTGTTGGCGTAGCATTCGCCATCGAACAGGCCATTGATGATAACTTTATCGGCGGTGACTTCACCTTTTATCCGGCCCGATGCGCTGATAATCAGCGAGCGGTCACAGACAATTTTACCTTCAATGTAACCGTCAACCTGAATGTCACCGCTTAGTCGGACGTTGCCGTTAACTGTGCATCCCTGTGCGATGACAGTTGCAACTGTGTGCTTGCTTTCGTTTCCAGCATGCTTACCAAAGAGTCCCATTTAATGCTCCTTTCCTTCTCAAACACCAGATCAAAGTTAGAAGAATCCCAATCCATAAAGCTCTGCGGATTCAACGCCCGATCAAGGAAATGTACTTCATAATGCAAATGTGGTGCTGTAGATAGGCCGGTGTTACCAGAAGTTGCTATCAGTTCACCCTTGTGAACGAAGTAGCCACTTTTTACTTTAAAACTATCAAGATGGGCATACAGCGTAGAGAACCCAAAGGCATGGCGTATTTTCAACAAATTGCCATAACCCTGTTTACTGCTGCGCATCACTTCAACTACGCCATCTGCCGGTGCGTAAATAGGTGTACCGCGGCTGGCCGACAGGTCAATACCTTTATGGTGTTGTTGCTTACCGACAATCGGGTGCTGGCGCAGGCCAAAGCGCGAAGAGCGGCGGTTAAACTCCAGCGGTGAGCCATTTGGTACCAACTGCAATATCGTATGGCGCGCTGACGAGTTAATGCTGGCGGTATCAAGCCGGTTTTCCAGATTTTGCGGATATTGTTGCTCCAGGCCAAGCGCCAGTTCGATTTCGCCAACGCGATTTATTACCTGTAGCATTTCGTCCTGCTTCAGGTTCAGTTCCTGTTCCAGTTGCAGTTTGCTGTCTTGCAGAGCACTGATTTCATCACGCAGTGTACTTGCCTGTGCTGATAAATGCGCACGCTGCGCCTGGCTCTGGTCGACTGAACGCATCAGATATTCAATGACTGCGGCAGTGATCAGTAAGCCAAACAGCAACATCCACATTGCAATAATTGCGTTACGTTTAAATAACTTACTGACATTAAAATGGCGGGTACCATTGATTGTCGAGACGGAAATGATAATACGATCTTTCATTCGGGCCAGGTTTCGCTCAATGGTAGTTGACTGCACAAGGGGCTAAAAATATGTGGCTTTGCAGCCGGTGTCAAGAATTTACTGCCAGTGCTAACAGACTGTTACCAGCGGGCAAAATGGTCTTCAGCGAGGCCGGGTATTTGATCTAATTTAAGTTTATTGCCATTGCTAAGCTGTATTTCACCGGAAAATTCGCCGCAATATTGGCGGAAATTGCTGGCTAACACGCCCAGATTTAACCGTTCCCGCCGGCATTGTTGAGGCAAGAATTGCAGTCTGATGCTGTTATCTGTACTGCTGAAGTGCCAGGGCTGTGCACTCTGCTGCCGGTTAAGGCTGATATTCACCGGCGGTAACAGCTGTTTTTCGCCGTTAAGCCATAAACAGTTTTCTGTAGTGCCGGTTTCATTTACACCAGCGGCCAGATTAAGGCCAAACACTCCCTGCGGCAGCCGGGCACTGATACTGCCCCAGCGCCAGCTGGTCTCGCGGCGCATATACCCCGCCGAGAAATCATAACCTGCCAGTGCGTCACTCAGCTGTAGCGAAGTGCTGCGATACTGCAGTAAACCGCTAACATTAAGTGCATTGTGTTTTTGGGTGTAGGTCCAACCGTTGTAGCCGGTTGGTGTACACAGCGCCAACGGCTGCGGTGATGGGCCGGCGTGAAGCATGAGTTCGCCATTTAGCCGCTCGCCCTGCAGTTTAAGCTGCCAGTTATATCCTGCTGGGGTGATGCTGATTTGTTGTTTGCCGTTTATTGACGCGACACCGGCGCTGGGCGAGTGGCTCATTTTCACACCAATGCTAAGTGGTCTCAGTAGACTGATTTCGTCCAGATGCCGGCGCTTACGATCATAGAAATAGCAAAAAGCATTAGCAGCATAGCGGATGTCTGCAATGGCGATACCTATTTGCCAGTCATTGTGGCTGATACTGATAAACTGAAACTGTTTATAGTGAAAAAAGCGCGCCAGAGCAGAGGCGGGTTTATCCATCACGGTGCGGTAAGCAAAATCGGCCAGCCCAAGCTCTGTGACAGGCGTGTTAAAATGGCCAAACCGTGGCTGGCCATTGTTGTCAATCAGCTTATTGTCGGGTAACAGAGTTAGCATCCGAGATTAAAGGCAGGCAAGCTGTTTAGCCTGCCTGCAGCGGGCTTAGTGGCCGGCGTGGCCGTCTAAACCATGCACATGGCCATGGTCCAGCTCTTCGTCGGTGGCATCGCGCACCATAACCACTTCAACGTCAAAACTCAGGTCAATGCCTGACAACGGGTGATTACCATCCACTACCACTTCATCTTCAGTCACTTCCAGCACGATAACGGACTGCTCACGGCCATCCGGCCCGGCAGCACGAAAGCGCATACCTACTGCGACATCCATACCTTCAAACATCGATTTAGGTACTGCCTGCGTCAGTGCGTCGTGACGCTCGCCATACGCATCGGCAGCGGGAATGTCCGCTTTAAATTTATCACCTGCAGCTTTACCGGCTAATGCCTGCTCTAACCCCGGAATAAGCGAACCGTGGCCAAACAGGAAGACTAAAGGCTCGCCACCGGCCGAAGAATCCAGCTCGTTACCCTGAGGGTCGGTAACGGTGTAGTGCATGGCGACAACTTTGTCCTGAGAAATGGTCATGAAAACCTCTTTAATTTAGCGAATAAGGTAACGGAACTATGTTAAGTGTCGGTGCACTGTCGCTACATAGCCGTAATGTGTCTGCCGGGGTTATGTCGTTCGGTAATACCGCAATAATCCAAAGTTGATTATGCATATTGGCGGCATTGACAACCTGGCCACTCCGGCGCCAGTTTTCACCTAGTTGAATTTCGATATCGGTGCCTGCGGCAGG
>NZ_DATCSY010000161.1:0-18679 GCF_036568245.1 Rheinheimera sp.
GTTGGCTGCGAGATTGTTTTGTATGTCTGTGTGGACTCTATTCAGCTCGTTTATTGTTTGTTTTACCTGGCGCTCTAATTCACTAATATAGCCGTAACGGTCACGATAAGCTTTGTAGCGAAATTTGCCATTCACATAAACCACTGCTTTGCCTTGAGCCCACGCTTGAATAAAATCCAGCATGCCGTATAAAAGCCCCCCGACTTGTTCGCTATGTGGAGTATTTCGCGCTACACACTGATGATAAGCTTCAAGACGAGAATCTACAGCTTCTAAATAGGAGCGTGATCCAAAGGTCGTTGACGTCTTCTTCTTAAATTCATTTACGGAGATGGTAATTGGCATGCAACTTCCTCAATTCTTTGTTATGCCTACCTACGCGATAAACGCGGAATAAGTTGCAGCTAAACAAAGCCGCGGTGCGCAAACAACGTTGCCATCAGCAGCCCCGGGCTGTATATGAGTTCTGGCTAGCCGTTAAATTAGGGACTAATTTTCATTTTGATAAAGCCCAAATCCCGGGCTGCGATGTAATTTGCGACCTGCCCATTAGATTCGACAACCATATCACCCTGATCATCCATGGTTACAACAGCCACCCCAAAGCCAATAGAGGTATCAATCATGGAATATCGGGGTATTTGTCGCAGGCCATCCCAGTAGTAATGTTTACCGCGGCATATCACTACTTTACTTTGGCCATTGGCATTGTCGGTTACGGCAAATAACACCGGATTTTGGTCGCTGGAATTATCCAGGATATTGGCAAAATACTGTTGCTGAGTGCAGTGACGCTCGTAATATATATGCTTGCCAGTTCCTTGTACCAAACTGTTCATAGCAGAAAACAGACTTGCCATGGTGAGTGTGCCACCTGTCAGTGCTTTAGGTACGTTGGCACTGTTTTGAACTTGTGTCCACGTCGTTTGGCGTCTGGTGACAAGTGTTAACATATGTGCTGCATTTTTGTAAGCGTGGTGTTCCTGCAATGCCCGGTTAGCTCGCCCCATATTTTCCGTATTTGCTTCTATTGCACCAAAAGACGCACGTTGGTCTAATATTTCCTCAGTGCCTGCTACGGAGTGGCGTACAGGTACCTGTGCTCCACGGCGCGGCGGTAGTGGTGGTTTGTCGCCAAAATAGGTAAATGGCAGGCGGTCATGACGCGGCGGTGCAGGTGGTGCAGCTGGTGCGGGGGCGAAGTTATTCAAATGACGCCGGCCGAGATTGACATTCAAATGATCAGTAATTCCCTGATGCACCCGCTCTATTTCCTGTTCGGTTTGGGTAGCCTGACGTTCCAACTCACTTATCATGCCATGGCGGTCACGATAGGCTTTGTAGCGCAATTGGCCATTTATTGTCACAGTTGCTTTTCCCGCCGTCCAATCTTGAATAAACATTAACAATACCGATACTTCGCGTCGCGCTATTTCACTGTGTGGGGCGTTGAGTGAAACCTGCTCATGGTAATTTTTGAGGCAGCCATCAATACATCTTAGTGAAGTTGGACGTGCATCGAATGTGGTTGATGTTTTCTTCTTAAATTCTCTGACTGAAATGGTAATGGGCATGGGTAATCCTTAACTGCATCGCTGATACGGACACGTCGGCAGGGGGCTGTTAACAAGGTACAGATACCCGGTACAAACTACCTTCAACCACGTTCGGTATAGCGACTTACGCAGCCACTGATAGATTAGTTGCAGCGGGCAGTCGAACAGCCGGGCACTGCCTCAACTCACACTCGCAACGGATACAACAGCTTATCTTTGCATTGCATGTTCTGACTTGCTGCAACTTATTCTCATCCAGCTGCGTAACTAGCTTCAAATAAGCGCTTTTATTTAATGCTGCGGTTGCCTGCAGTTTTAATGTGAAAGGCAGTTACATGGGCCGGGCGGCCCCGGTTAGGTGTGATGAATGGATTACCAACAATTAATTTCTGAGCCTTTGGCAGACGACGCGGTATGCGGGCAAAACCTGGAAGATGATGCCGAATTCCAGAATTTCTTTTTTATGGCGCAAGGCACGCCAGAGCGTTACGACGGTGAAAATACGTTTCCTGCTGAACCGCCTGACTGGCGGGTGGTGAAAAAGCAGGCGCTGGCTTATCTCGAACAAACTAAAGACATCAAACTGATTTGTGTGCTGGCGCAAGCGGTGGTGAACACCGATGGCTTAACGGAGTTTGCCGCTTGCCTGCAAGGCCTGGCATTTTTGTTTGAACACCACTGGCAAGCGCTGTATCCGCCGCTGGATGAAGACGATGGCGACCCGCTTGAGCGGGTAACGGCACTGGCCTATCTGAATGACGCCTTTATCAGTAAGACGCTCAAAGCCTTGCCACTGGCCAGCGCGCGCGGCGTTGGTCAGGTATCGCTGAATGCATTAAGCCTCTCTGCAGATAGTGATAACGCATTAAGCGAAAGCCAAATCAGAGCCATCTTTACCGAAAATAATTCCGGGCAACTGCAACTTTTATACGAGGCTGTCGCGTACAGCTTAACAAGTTTGACGAGTATCAATAGCTGTCTAATTGCACAGGCCGGACATCAGTATACGGTGAATTTTGCACAACTTGCTGATCTGTTAACGCAGATTGGCAAAGTGCTGGAACAGTATGCCGGGCTTGGCTCACAAGACGATGGCCTCGCTGACTCGGATGAAAAATCTGCCTCAGCAGCGAACCAGCACAGCGGCCAGGCTGAACACTCTGCCAGTCAGGTTCAGGCTGAGGTTACGGCAGTAAAAGTAGCCACCGGGGCTATCGCGAACCGCGCGGATGTTGAACGCTGCCTGCGCGCGATAAACGAGTACTACGCCAGATATGAGCCGTCAAGCCCGCTGCCGATGCTGATTGGCCGTGCATTGAAACTGGTGAACAAGGATTTCTTTGAAATTATTAAAGATATTTATCCCGATGCACTGCCTGCGCTGTACCAATTAGGCGGAACAAGCGAAGGAGCTTCGCCAGCTGAGCCGTCAGGCTCGGATGATTCATGGTGAGAGCATTTGCATTAAACGCTTAGTGTGACGCCAAACGTTAACAGCAGCGCCCGGCGATTGGGTTTACAAAGCAAATTATTGAAAACAGGAGAATACATGTCCAGCGGTCAAAAGTTTATAGCGCGCAACAGAGCGCCCAGAGTACAGATTGAGTATGACGTTGAGCTTTACGGTGCCGAGAAAAAGGTGCAGATCCCTTTTGTAATGGGCGTAATGGCCGATTTGACCGGTAATCCGGCTGAACCCTTGCCGTCTATTTCAGAGCGCAAAGCACTGGAAATCGATGTCGATAATTTTGATGACAGATTAAAAGCCGCCAAACCGCGAGTGCAGTTCTCTGTGCCAAACACCTTAACCGGTGAAGGTAATCTGCCAATTGAAATGACCTTCGAAAGCATCGACGACTTCTCTCCTGAAGCTATCGCCAAAAAGACAGAAGGCTTAAAGCAGCTGCTGGAAGCCCGTACCCAGCTGGCCAATCTGGTGACTTATATGGATGGCAAAGAAGGGGCAGAACAACTGATTGCCAAAGTGCTTGCCGATCCGGCGCTGCTGGAAACCCTCAGTGCCAGCGCCAAACCGCAAGATGACGCAACTGACAGCACGAAGGACGAATAATCATGGCTGAGCAAGAACTTAATGTAGCCGCCGAAGCCGGTGTTCAAACCCTGGACTCGGATTCTTTTGCGGCGTTATTGCAAAAAGAGTTTAAACCCAAATCAGATCGCGCCAGGAACGAGGTTGAAAAGGCCGTTTCAACGCTGGCCGGGTATGCGCTGCAAAATATCAGCAGCATTTCTGAAGACACCGTGCATTCGATTGAAGCCATAGTGGCTGAAATCGATAAAAAACTGACCGAGCAAATCAATGCCATTTTGCATCATGAAGATTTCCAGATGCTGGAAGGTACCTGGCGTGGTTTGCATTATCTGGTGAATAACACCGAGTCTGACGAATACCTGAAGATTAAAGTATTTAACATTTCGAAAAAAGAACTGGGTAAGAACCTGAAGAAATTCGCCGGTACTGCCTGGGATCAAAGCCCCATTTTCAAGAAGTTCTACGAAGAAGAATATGGCCAGTTCGGTGGTGAACCTTTTGGCTCAATCGTTGGGGATTATTATTTTGATAACAGCCCTGGTGATGTTGCGCTGTTATCCAGCATGTCGAAAATTTGTGCCGCATCACATTCGCCTTTCCTGACCGCGGCGGCCCCCAGTTTGCTGCAAATGGATAGCTGGAACGAGCTGACGAATCCGCGCGATTTAACCAAGGTTTTCTCTACACCAGAATATGCATCATTCCGCTCACTGCGTGAGACCGAAGATGCTAAGTATATTTCATTAACCATGCCTCGCGTGTTGTCGCGTTTACCTTATGGTAAAGACAATCCGGTAGAAAGCTTCGCCTTTGACGAAAATGTCAGCGGCAGTGACGGTGCTAATTATGCGTGGACTAATGCGGCCTATTCGCTGGCGGTGAATATCAACCGTTCCTTTAAAGAATACGGCTGGTGCTCGCGCATTCGCGGTATCGAATCGGGCGGGGCTGTGCAAGGCCTGCCGGTACATACATTCCCAAGCGATGATGGCGGTGTCGACATGAAGTGTCCGACGGAAGTTGCCATCAGTGACCGCCGTGAAGCCGAACTATCTGCCTGCGGCATCATGCCGCTGATCCACCGTAAAAACAGCGACATGGCTGCCTTTATCGGTGCGCAAACGCTGCAAAAGCCGGCGGAATACGATAACCCTGATGCGACTGCCAACGCTGCACTGGCTGCCAGGCTACCGTATCTGTTCGCAACTACCCGTTTTGCTCATTACCTGAAATGCATTGTGCGCGACAAAGTGGGGTCATTCAGTTCGCAAACCGACATGCAAAAGTGGCTGCAAGGCTGGATCAACAATTATGTTGATGGTGCCCCTACCACTTCAAGTGAAGAAACCAAAGCCCGTAAACCGTTAGCGGATGCAGCGGTAACCGTTGAAGAAGTGGAAGGCAGCCCGGGTTATTACAGCGCCAAATTTTTCTTGAAACCGCATTACCAGTTGGAAGGTTTGACAGCCTCGTTGAGATTAGTCTCCAAGCTGCCTGCCGGTCAGGGGTAATTTTTGCCCAGAGCAGAATTAAAAGTCCGTATGCCATCAAACCTTAAAGGAGAGTAATCATGGCTGTAGATATGTTTTTAAAGTTAGAAAAAATCAAAGGTGAGTCTAAAGATAAAGTACACAAAGACAGTATTCATGTGCTGGCTTGGAGCTGGGGTCTGAGCCAGTCTGGTAGCACACATTTGTCCAGTGGCGGCGGTGCCGGTAAGGCCAGCTTCCAGGACATCAGTATCACCAAATATGTTGATAAAGCGTCGGCAACATTGATGGAATACGTGGCTACAGGTGAGCATATTGTCAAAGCGCAACTGATCGTGCGTAAGGCTGGCGGTAAGCCTCTGGAGTACATCAAGATTGATATGAAAGATCTGATCGTCAGCTCATATTCAACCGGTGGCTCGGGTGGTGAAGACCTGCTGACTGAGCAATTAACGCTTAATTTTGCTGAAATCAAAGTGTCTTACGTACCGCAAAATGATGATGGCTCTGGCGCGGCTGCAGTTGATTTTGCGTTCAACATTCCAGAAAACACCAAGAAATAACAACATTGATGCTGTCGCCTGTGGCGGCAGCATCGCTGTTTTGTTGTTTATCAGAATACCGTAACCCCGAAGGGCCAATCTATGTCAGCGGAAGCATTGCTTCATCAGGGTGAGTTAGATGCGTGCAAGGCGCAGCTATTTGCACAAATCAAACAATCGCCTACCAATATGGATTTACGCGTGTTTTTGTTTCAGCTGGCCTGTGTTGAACAGGATTGGACACGCGCGCTGTCGCAGCTGGAACTGCTACGCAAAATGTCTGATGCTAACCTGCCTTTGGTGAATACCTATTCGTTGCTTATCGACAGTGAACAGAAGCGGCAAGCCGTATTAAACGCGGATACGCCAAGCCCCTGTTTTGGTGCACGCCCGGCGTGGATGTATCGTTTTTCTCAAGTGCTGCAGTATTGTCAGCAACAACAATTTGAACAGGCCAGAACCGAAGCCTTCGCCGGTGTTGATGCGGCACCTGAAGTGACAGGAAACATTGATGGCAAACCGTTTAGCTGGCTAACCGACGGTGATATGCGCTTTGGCCCTTGTTTTGAGATCATGCTTAATGGCGGCTATTTTCAGTTGCCCTATAGCGACGTCAAACGAATTGAGTTCGAAGCTGTAGAAGATTTACGCGATGTTGTGTGGCGGCCCGCCAGGCTGACATTAAAAAATAACGCACAGTTTATTATTTTTATGCCGGTTCGATACCCCATTACCGCCACGACAACCGATGAGCAAAAGTTAGCCAAAGTTTGTGACTGGTCGTCGCCGTGTGCCGATTTTTATCTTGGCCAGGGGCAGCGGGTGTTGATCAGTGACGGGACTGAATTTGCGCTGCTGAATATTCAGGTTATCGAATTTGATTAACTGCCATGCCTGAATTATCACAAAAAGAACGGTTGCAGCTGTCATTACTTGACCGCCTGACCGACGATGAACCTGACAAAAAAAGCGAACAGCGTGATAAGCGGGTTATCTCTGTTGCCCGCTTGAAAGAGTTGGTGCTGCGTGATCTTGGGTGGTTACTCAATAGTGTGGCCGCAGAGGCCAGCATGGATCTTAAAGCCTACAAAGAAGTGCAAAGTTCGACACTGAATTTCGGTATTCCCGATCTGTCCGGCCTGGTGGCGTCTTCGCTTAACACCCTGGCGTTAGAGCGCGAAATTGTGAAATGCATTAAGCAATATGAACCGCGGATCATTGCCTCTTCTTTACTGGTTAAAGTCATTTTTCAACGTGAGGAAATGAGCGGCAATACCCTTAGCTTCGAGATAAATGCCGACCTGTGGGCTCAACCCATTCCATTGCAGTTGTTTTTGCAAACCGAGGTGGATATCGACAATGGTCATGTTGCCGTTAAGCAATGGCGTTAAAGCATAAAATGGGTAACTGAAATGGATGCTAGATTTCTCGAACTTTATAACCAGGAACTCAAGTTTATTCGTGAGTCCGGTGCTGAGTTTGCCAAAGAGTACCCCAAAATTGCCGGCCGTTTGGGGCTGGACGGTTTTGATTGCTCCGACCCTTATGTAGAGCGCTTGCTGGAGGGCTTTGCGTTTTTATCGGCGCGGGTGCACCGCAAACTCGACGCCTCATTTCCTGAATTTACCCAACATTTGCTTGAGCTGTTGTTTCCGACGTTTTTACAACCTGTGCCGTCAATGCTGGTGGCGCAATTTCAGCCCGATTATGAAGAGGGCAGTTTGCTGGGTGGCGTTAATATCGCTAAACACACGTCGTTATTTAGCTTGCTCGGCAAAGATGAGCAAACCCCCTGTGAATACCGGACGTCGCGGGAGATGACGTTGTGGCCGTTAACCCTGACGCAGGCCGAATATGTTCATTCGCAGGATTTGCTGGCGTATGGCGGGGATGACGCTGCGCTGGCCGGGCCGCTTAAAATGGCCAAAAGTGCGATTAAAATTACTCTTGAAACACCTGACAATACAAAAGTATCTGATCTTAGCCTCGATAGCCTCAATTTTTATATCCGCGGTAGCGAGTCGTTTCCGTTTTATTTACTCGAAGCGCTGTTTAAAGGTTACCTGGGCATGATGGTTAAAAGCGGCGATTCTGTCTGGCGCAATCAACAGGATGAAAGCCAGATAGTGTCGGCGGAATTTAGCCCCGAACATGCGCTACTGCCATTTTGTCAGCGTCAGTTTGATGGTTTTCGCTTATTACGCGAGTGGTTTGCATTTCCGCAGCGTTTTTTGTTTTTTACGCTACAAAACCTGCAAGCCAGTATCAGCCGCTGCGACCATCAGAGCGTAACGTTATTGCTGTTACTGGACCACTATGACCGCCGCCTGGATAACCGGGTGAGTGTGAGTAACTTCTCGTTGCACAGTGTGCCGGCGATAAACTTGTTTCCGAAACGGGCTGAGCGGATCAATTTGTCTCACGCCAGCCATGAATTTCAGGTGATCCCTGATCGCTTGCGACCGCTTGACTATGAAGTCTGTACGATTGAAAAAGTCACCGCGTACGGCAGTGCCATTGACGAGGCTAAGCCGATGGCACCGTTATACGCGCCATCTACCAGCAGTGTGAACCGCAATCAGGCCTATTTTACCCAAAGCCGTCGCACCCGGGCGATGAGTGTAAATCAGCGCAAATTCGGACATCGCTCCAGCTACATTGGCTCAGAGGTTTACTTAACGATAGTTGACCCCAAAGCCGCGCCTTATGCCGGCGATTTACGCCAACTGGCGGTGGAAACACTGTGCTGCAACCGTGATTTGCCTTTGATGATGCCACTTGGCAAAACCAGCACCGATTTTACCATTGATACCGGTGCGCCCTGCACGGCAGTGCGCTGTTTGGGCGAGCCGACCAGCCCGACCCCGCCGCTGAATCGCGGCAATATCAGCTGGGACCTGATTAATTTGCTGTCGTTGAACTTTCTGGGCTTTGACGGTGATGAAAACGCGGCTTTGGCTGCGCTGAAAAAGCTGCTGGGCCTGATGGTTAATAAGCACAATCACTCGCAGAACAAACAGATCGACGGTTTGATTGGCTTTGCCACCAAAGCGGTATCGGCACGACTGCCGTTTGCCGGGCCAATTTGTTTTGGCCGGGGGGTCGAAATTACTCTGACGGTGGATGAAACCGCCTTTGAGGGTAGCAGTGCCTTTTTACTTGGCATGGTACTGGACAGGTTTTTTGCCCAATACGTCAGTGCCAATTCGTTTTCTAAATTTGTATTACGCTCATCTGAGCGCGGCGAGATCCACCAATGGCCCATCAGAATCGGCTCTCGAAGCACTATTTAACCGCGCTGGCACATAACCCTGCTGCATTGCATGAGCAGGGTTTTGAAGCGTTATTAAGGTATCTGGATGCCAATTCGCCACTGCATGAGCGTTTGGGTTACTCCATTTCTCTGCAGCAGGATGCCTTTCGGTTAGGGCAATCTCCGCAGTTGCATTTTCATGCCTCGGCGTTTGCTGAAGTGGTTGAGCAACCTCAAAGCCAGCAGTACAAACTTAATAATGTGTATTGGGGCTTGTTTGGCATAAATGGCGCCTTGCCGCACCATCTGACTGAATACGCAATAGAGCGTAAATACCGTTATCAGGACAAAACGCTGGCTGAGTTTTGTGACATCTTCCATCACCGTTTTATTTCACTGTTTTACCGGGCCTGGGCGGATGCACAACCTGCTGTCAGCCACGATCATGCTTATCGTCAAAGTGACACGCTGCGCGACCAGCGTCATGGCGATCATTTTGCGCAGCGTGTTGCTGTGTTTAGCGGGACGGCTAACTCCGATCAATCTGCTCAGCAGAATCATCTTAATCAATATCTGGCGGGCTTGCTCAGCCAGAAACACAGCAGCGCGGGCATGTTGCAACAGGCGCTGGCGGTGTTGTTACAACAGCCGGTAGAAATTCACGAGTTTGAAGGCCAATGGTATGACCTGCCTGAACAGGACGTTAGCCGGCTTGGGCAAGCTCACGCTTGTTTGGGGCAGGGCGCCTTGCTTGGCGCCGCCAGTTTTCAGCGTAGTTTTAATTTTGGCATCACCGTCGGCCCACTGTGTTATGCCGATTACATGGCGCTACTGGCTAACCGGCAAAAGTTGCAAAAAATCCGTCAACTGACGGCAAGTATCGTGGGCAGCGAATACAGCTATAGCATCCAGCTCAAACTGGCAGCACAGCAACAGCAAGGCGCCACCCTGGGAAACTGTGCATTGGGGGTTAACAGCTGGACGCACACGCACAGCCCGAGCCCGGCGCATATTGCTTATCGACAACAATATTGATTTTAATAACTAAAAGGATCCTAACATGGCTGAAATTAGCCGAGTCAATTTATTCGGCAAGCTTAACCCGCTTGCGTTTAAAGCCGTGGAAAGTGCAACGGTTTACTGCAAATTAAAGGGTAATCCTTATGTTGAAATTGTGCATTGGTTTCAACAGGTTCTTCAGCTGCCTGACTCTGACTTACACCGTATTGCCAAGCACTTTGAGTTTGAGCCTTCAGTATTTGCCAAAGACATCACCAACTGTCTTGAAGCCTTACCGCGCGGAGCCTCCTCGATTTCGGATTTATCGAGCCATATCGAAGATGCCATTGAGCGGGGCTGGGTGTATGGCTCTTTGGCTTATGGCGACAGTAAAGTACGCATGGCGTATGTAATATTGGGCATGTTGCAAACCCGCCAGCTGAAAAGCGCTTTACTGGCGATATCAAACGAATTTGGCAAAATTAAACTGACTGAATTTAGCGAAAACTTACAGGATATTGTCGCCGGGTCCAGTGAGGATGGCCTGGCAGCCAATGATGGTAGCAATATGGGCGCGGAACCCGGCGTGGCCAGTGCGGCAATGGCTTCCGGCGCAGGCGGTAAACAGGCGGCGTTGGCACAATTTACCGTTGATCTGACTGAACAGGCGCGCAGCGGTAAGCTGGACCTGATTATCGGCCGTGATGATGAAATCCGCCAGCTGATTGATATTTTAATGCGTCGTCGTCAGAACAACCCGATCCTGACCGGCGAGGCCGGGGTAGGTAAAACTGCGGTGGTAGAGGGGTTCGCTCATCGCATCGTCAAAGGTGATGTGCCGCCGGCGCTTAAAAACGTCAAACTGTTAAGCCTGGATATAGGTTTATTGCAGGCTGGCGCCAGCATGAAGGGCGAGTTTGAAAACCGCCTGAAGCAAGTCATTGAAGAAGTTAAAAGCTCAACCCAGCCGATTATTACCTTTATTGATGAAACCCATACGCTGGTTGGTGCCGGTGGCGCTGCCGGTACCGGCGATGCGGCAAACTTACTTAAGCCCGCACTGGCACGGGGGGAGCTGCGTACCATTGGCGCAACGACCTGGGCTGAGTATAAAAAACACATTGAAAAAGACCCTGCGCTGACCCGTCGTTTTCAGGTGGTCAAAGTAGAAGAGCCAAGCGAAGAAAAAGCCATATTAATGCTGCGTAATATCACGGGCATGCTGGAGCAGCATCACAAAGTTGAAATACGTGATTCTGCTATTGAGGCCGCCGTCAGATTATCCCACCGCTATATTCCATCGCGCCAGTTACCGGATAAAGCGGTAAGCTTGCTGGATACGGCGGCAGCCCGGGTGGCTGTGAGCCAGTATGCGACGCCCTTTGCGTTGGAAGACTGCAAACAGCGGCTTGAAAACCTTACTACCGAAGCCAAAATGCTGGCCAACGAAGCGGCGATGGGCGTGGCACATGATGCCCGGATTGAGCAGGTTAAGGCGAAAATTGAGCAGGAAAACACCCTGGCTGCGCAATTAACTGAAAGGTGGCAAACGGAAACACAACTGGTTGAAAAACTATTGGCAACCCAGCGACGCTTACGTGAATTGGTCAACCCTAAAGACAGTGCAACAGAGGAACAAACTGCAGCCGATACGCCGGCATTAATAGCCAGTGAAAAAGCCATACTGGCTGATTTGCGGGCACAGCTTAGCGCATTACAGCAAGAGTCACCGTTAATTCTGCCCAGTTGTGATGAGCAGGCCATTGCCAGTGTAGTGGCTGATTGGACGGGCATACCCGTCGGCAAAATGGTCGGCGATGAAGTACAGCGTATTTTGTCGTTAGCCGAAATTATGCAGGAGCGTGTCATCGGCCAGGATCATGCTATGGAGATGATCGCCAAACGCATTCAAACCTCGCGTGCCGGGCTGGATAACCCGAATAAACCGATTGGGGTGTTTATGCTATGTGGCCCTTCCGGCACCGGTAAAACCGAAACGGCTTTGACCCTTGCCGAAGCACTGTACGGTGGCGAGCAAAATGTGATCACCATTAATATGAGTGAGTTTCAGGAAGCGCATACCGTATCAACCCTTAAAGGCGCGCCGCCGGGCTACGTCGGTTATGGAGAGGGCGGTATTTTAACTGAGGCAGTACGGCGCAAACCTTATTCCGTGGTATTACTGGATGAAGTAGAAAAAGCCCACCCGGATGTGCATGAGATTTTCTTCCAGGTATTTGACAAAGGTGTAATGGAAGATGGCGAAGGGCGATTAATTGATTTTAAAAATACGCTGATATTGCTGACCTCAAATGTGGGCAGCGATTTGATCATGAACATCTGTAACGACCCGGAGCTGTTACCTGAGCCGGAGAGTATCGTTAAAGCGCTGCGTGAGCCACAGTTACAGATTTTCCCGGCTGCGCTGCTTGGGCGTATAGTGTCGATTCCTTATTATCCGCTGTCAAATCAGATGTTAAATTCGATTACCCGTTTGCAGCTTGAGCGCATAAAACAGCGCATTGAGCATGGCCAGGGCATTGCGTTTGACTATTCTGATGCGGTGGTCGATGTGGTTGTTAGCCGTTGTACCGAGCTTGAAAGTGGCGGACGTATGATTGATGCCATTTTAACCAACACGCTATTGCCGGAGCTAAGTACCAAAATACTCAATCGCATGTTGGCGGGGACGCCTATTACTGCAATCAGTGTGGGTGTTGAAGACGGCCAATTCAGTTACAGGCTGGCTGAATAGTCAACCAAAAGGCAACACCGGGCCAGCCTAATCTGGCTGCCCGGTGTGTATATCAGCGGTTAAAACGGATAACCTGTTTGCGTTTTTGGTTAATCGCTTCAAGTTGCCTTGCCTGGAATAATTCGCGTTCGGTTTTGGTTTTTATCTGGCTTAACATCAGGCCCAGAATGTAGCGTAACATAGCAACAAAGGTGTCTTTGCCGACAGTGACGATTTTACCCAGCGCCTGAAATGAGCCAACCAGCCAGCGCACTATTAGTGGACGTCTTTTTGGATCTTGGGTACACCCCCAGGAAATGAGGGAAACTATCTGATCAACCACTGTGCCGGGGGCGGTCACTATTAGCCCAACCGTAGCACCTACAACATATAATATTTTATGGAAGGCCTGGGTGAAATACCGCCAGCGTCTGGACTCCATGCCACAGCCGCCACCGGCATTCATGCCTTGTGAGATAAGTTGCTCAGCCTGTGCCCAGGATTCTGCTCTGACTTGTGCATTGTTACTGTCGGCCAATACCAATCCGTTGGGCTCCCTGTAACCGATATGACTGCCAGACCAGGAATCGGGAGAAATCAGGCGTTTGCCTGTCATATGCACAAACGGCAGCATCGGCAACCAGGTCACTACGTCACCGGCATAATAGTAACGGTTAAGACGCTCTCCCAAATGTTTTTGCATATAAAGTGCGTGCGGCAACATACCAACCCGGGGGGCGCCAAAAGTATATAAATAGGGTGTAACGTAAGAGTTGACGAAATGTTCGGCACATAAGGTGGCCAATGCTCCACCCATGCTGTGCCCAACACAATGAACCGTGTGATATTCACCGATATCACCTAATATAGCCCGAATACCAGGCAAGCAACTTTGGAACACTTTGGCAAATGCACCATGCACCGCAAAGCCTTTCGGGCTGGTCCCTGGCAAGAATCCGCCATCGATATACAGATAATCATCCTTTAAGCGTGTACTGCCGCGAAAGGTAATTAACACCTCACCTCGTCTGCTGCCGGTGCCTTTGGTAATGAAGCCCATCTGGTCGTTAGCTGACCAGGTACTGTTGCCAGAGAAAGGAAACGTTTGTGCAAACAATGCCTCAGGGTGTGTATTAAAGGTGGTTTTTTCTAATGGCACTATGTGGCCGCCCCCTAAATCCAGGCTGGTTGCACACCTGCGATCGACCAAGTCGACCAAGTCTGAAGTGGCTGCAAAAGCGCACTCAGATGCAAATTGAATTGACAATGGTCGTGCCACGCGGGTTTCTCCCTATTTCTGTTAGTACCCTAATTACCCTTCTTCAGGAAAGTCCAGGTGATTTCATACGCTTAGTTATACGTTAAAGAGGGAGTAAAAGTTGCAGTGGCAGGGGAATTTGAGGCTGTGGTAACAAAACACATTGGATGCGCCAGACCGGACTAGACAGGCTAAGACTAATAAAAATTGATATAAGGGGTTTTCTTTGTGAGGCAGACCAGTTTAGACGGAGTTAAACTGGCTAATGGCTGCCCCAACAGGAATCGAACCTGTAACTGCCCCTTAGGAGGGGGCCGTTATATCCATTTAACTATGGGGCAACGCGGCGAAATTCTAACAGACCGGTAAGTGATTGGAAACCTGAACCTTAATAACTGACTATTTTCCGCACACTTACAATATCGCCTTGCTGAATATGTTGCAGCAGCTTAGTGCTGCCGCTGGCCCAGGCGTGCTGCTCGCTGAGGTCAGTTACCTTCAGGCTGACGGCTTCTTTAATCAAACGTTTGATACCGGGGCTGGTAGGGTGACGCTGCAGCTGAAACAGCTGTAACTCGTCGCCCGGTTGCAAGCCGTGTATTTTGCCAATTTCCAGCATTACCTGATTATCTTTTACCTGGCGTATGCTGCTGAGTAACGGCTCGCACTGTAACTGGCGCTGCACATCTTCTGCTACGGCAGATAACAGATGGTCAATTTTCTGGCCGTACGGCATTTGCCAGAATGCCTGACTGTGGCTGGCCGGGGTGCTTTTACTTTCGTACGGCCAGCTGGCGCTGGTGCGGTACTCCTGCTGAAACACCTGGTGCTGTTCAAACAGGTCGTACAGGCTTACCTGCAGCGAGAAGAAACGCTCTTTTTGTGCCTGCTGCCAGAAGCGGTTGGTGCTTTGGCCCAATGATAAATCATTAATTTGCGCCAGCAGTATGTACTGGTTACCCTGGCGGAACATGCGATCGGTATCCGGGTACACCAACTGCTGCGCCGTCACGCTTTGCTGCATAGGTTTAACCAGTGCCGCCGGGCTGTAATCCTGCATATGCAGCTTTAGCTGATTTGTCACATCGGCACCGAGCTCAAATAACTGGCCATAAATAGCATCTTGCCTGGCGTGCAGCTGCACCTGGCTCAGTAGCAGCGGTTTGCGGTATATATTGCCTTCACAGCTGCTGGCCTGTGCTTCAATATCCAGCCTTAACGTTACCGTGATCAAATCGCCTTGTTGCTGCTCAGTGATAAGCTGCAGCTGTTTTATCTCGCCCTGGCTACTGACGCCAAGCTGCTCTTGCTGTAATACGCCATTTAATACTACCTGCGTACTGTGCACACTGGCGCCGGCGGCTAAGGCGGCACGTTTTACCGCATCGTCAATTGCTTGCTGTCTGGCCTGTTCGACGTTGCCCTGGCTTATAAAAGCCTGGCCGGTAGCCTCATACCAGGTAGCCTGACCGGGTAAGCTTAGTAGGGCTGCGCTTAGCGCACTGATAATAATAAAGTGTCGTTTCATCGTTTTTTTGGCACACGGTAAATGCTTACACCAACAAAGCAAAATACGTGCCTGAATGCTGGCCCGGATTTTGCTGGCAAAATACCCATGCAGGTTGCACCCTTGGCATAAACGGGTGAATGGTACGGAGGTTATATGAAACGGTGGTTAAGCCTTACATTGGCTGGCAGTGTGCTGCTAAGTGGGTGTTCTGCGCTTTATAACAAGCATATAGAATATGCAGCGGTAAAGCCGGAATCGTTTCCGCTGCTGCGGGCTGTGGGCTATGCGCCTATCAGTGCACAGCTGAGTAATGACAAGCAGCAAAAGATGTTACAGGCCATGAAAGCGTCCAAGCTCGACGCCTATAAAGAACTGACAGAAATGGTATATGGCCAAAAAATTGACGCCAACAATCAGCTGCAGGACATGGTACTGACGAATGAGCAGTTGTCTGCTTCGGTTAAAGGGGTGATTAACGGCGCCAGGGTAGTAAAAACCTATGCTGTTGATGATGTGTATGTTACCGAACTGGAGCTTGATTTTGAGCAGGTTTATTATCTGTATCAGAATACGCGGCCACAACAAACCATTAAAAGCGTCAGGTATTACTAAGATTAATATCTGATACTTAAGCTTTAATGCCTTTGCCTTTATTGTCTACAGTGGGCATACCTTTATTGGTATAGGTCAGGCCTGATTTGCCTCTGCTGGCCAGCAGCTCAGTTTTAAAGCGGGCTAGTGTCAGCTGGCTTTGTTCCAGCGTTTGCTGATTGATATCGTTATGGCGTTTGCACTGTTCTAATTGCTGGTCGATGTTAGTAACCAGCTGTTTAAACCAGTCTTCCTGTTTCAGGGTTTCCAGCTCAGGAGCCTGCGCCAGCTGATGATCTGCTTGCTGCAGTTGTTGCAGTACAACAGATTTAGCGCTGGTGATACGTTCCAGCTCATTGATGTCGCGGTTGGACAGGGCGGCAAGTTCTTGCCGCAACAGCAACAGCAGCTCATCCAGATGCTGTTGTTGCTGGTTTAATAAGGCGGTGATGGTGTCAGCGGCTGTGGTCATTTTTTACCGAACAGCTCGCTTTCAAACTGCACGATACGACGTGCCAGTTGTTCAACGTTAATTTTGTATTTACCTTCACTGATCGCCTGCTTGATCTTGTCGACCTTTTCCTGATCAATACCGCTACTGTTTGAGGCTTTTTCAGTCAGCTTAGAAAACTGCTGTGCCTGCGGCGTGATCGAGACTGAATCCTGTTTCTGGTTAGCAACCTGCGTGGCATTTTGTTGCACAGCAGCTTGCTGACGCTGAACATTTTGTTCAACTTTGTCGTTTTTTACTTGCGTTGTATTTTGCAAGTTATTGATATTAATAGCCATGCTCGGACCTCATCACCTTAATACAGTTCCTTATGTTCAGGTTAACGGCGTTAAACAGCAAAACTTTAGTAAATTTTTTAAAATTTTACTCTGACATGATTGACAGCGATCACTTCAGCGCTTATCGCGCGTTTAGATTGCTGATTCATCACACTGATAGTATCTCCTAGGCTACCATCAGACTGCGCTACGCCGGTTGCAGCAACGCTAAGACCATTGTCACTGACTGATATTGTAACAACATCTCCTTTGCAGACAAGGCAAAGATCCTGCAAGGTTAAAATTTGTCCCATCGACAAGGCTCTTTTGGTACGGGCACCAATAACACTAGCCGCATTTTCCACCAGACTGCCGCGGATAAAGCGCCGTTCACGCTCTGCTGTGGTTAACATATCGGCCGTTATCAGGCTGCCTGAAGCAATATTTTGCTGCAAGATTACCGCCCGCACAATCTCATCAATTCTTACCGGTACATAGAGCTGCCAGCCGCTTTGCGCATTGCAGCGTATCTGAATGGTATTCTGGCGCTGTGTCATCGGTTGCGACAGGCTGAATTCCAGCGTCTGGGAACAGCTTTTACTGCCAATACGATTGTCCAACGGGTTAACATTGATTTGTGTTGCGGTAGCATTTTCTGCTGCTATCTGCTGTGTCAGCCACTGCTCGGCAGCATCGGTAAGTTCGGCCGGGGTGTAAACCAACTCTTGCATAGCGGCTGAACTGAACGCTATCAGCAGTAATGAACTAAGTGCCTGTTTAAATAAATTTTCGTACTTTTTCATAAGGTTTCGGCTATGCTTTACTGGCTAGGGGTTATAACATATGACGGTACTTTGACGCTAACCGCCTTAACCTGATTTGATAAGGGGTTAAGCAAGAATTGATCCTGATAGTATTACAGAGGAGCGGCAGATGGCCGGTATTTTAGACTCAGTAAACCAGCGTACGCAGTTAGTCGGGCAGAACCGGCTGGAGTTATTGTTGTTTAAGCTGGTAGGCCGCCAGCGCTACGGCATCAATGTGTTCAAAGTGCGTGAGGTGCTGCAGTGTCCGCCGCTCACCGCTATTCCTAAGCGTAATAAGTATGTGCGCGGTATTGCCCATATCCGTGGCCAGACTATCTCCGTCATTGATTTAAGTCTGGCAATTGGTGGTAAAGCGATCGATAACACCAAAGACTGTTTTATCATTATTGCCGAGTACAACCGCTCTGTGCAGGGTTTCCTGGTTAATTCGGTCGAGCGTATTATTAATATTAACTGGGAAGCTATTATGCCGCCGCCCAAGGGCACAACCGGCAAGCAGAGCTACCTGACAGCAGTAACCGAGATTGATAAAGAACTGGTAGAAATTCTGGATGTCGAGAAAATTCTGGAAGAGATTTCACCATCACCTACAGCAATATCGACGACACTGGACACGCAGAGTATTACTGCTGATTTGGGCGACAGGCTAATCCTTATTGCCGACGATTCCGCTGTTGCGCGCAATCAGGTAAAAAGGGCACTGGAGGGACTGGGCGTGCGGATGCACCTGGTGAACAACGGCCGCGAAGCATTGACTTACCTGCAGCAGGTGGCAAAAGACTGCACTGAATCTGTTACTGAAAAGGTTGGTTTACTGATCTCAGATATCGAAATGCCCGAGATAGATGGTTATACCCTGACCGCTGAGATTAAACAGGATGCTAGGCTGAAGCGTTTGCACGTGATCCTGCATACATCGTTAAGCGGGGTGTTTAACCAGCAAATGGTGCAAAAAGTCGGTGCAGATGATTTTATTGCCAAGTTTAACCCTGACGAGCTGGCGGAGTCGGTACAAAAATGGTTGCATGCTGACTGATAGTTAAGGACTGCCGGTGCTGAATAAAGATTTACAGGATAAAGAGTACATACTGTTCCGGG
>NZ_DATCSY010000162.1:0-2545 GCF_036568245.1 Rheinheimera sp.
GGTACGCCTGGCAATGGTATTAGATCAATTATTTTCCGCCAACTGAGTGCGTAACCAGTTATACACCTGTTGCTGCTGCTCAGCGTTAAACTCATGCCCAAACTCAGCGTACACTTTGGTACTGAGCTTATCTGCCGCACCGTAAGCGTGCCAGACCTGCTGCATCTTGCGGTAGGATGCCTCTACCCCTGCCAGAGGCATTAGCGTGTCTTTACCGCCGTTGATAAATAACATAGCTTTAGGCGCTGCCAGGCTAGCCATATCAGGAATATCCATTTTGTCTGCGATACCCGGATGTAACATATAAAATGCTGACTGCCCTCGTAAAATATTATTCCCCGGCTGCAGTAAATGCTGGTAATCATTCATCCACGACACCGCCACGGCAGCCTTGATATCATCAGTCAGCGCCGCCAGCTGCCAGGCTTTATAAGCCCCCATCGAGAACCCCAGTACCGCAATTTTCGAACTGTCGGCTTGTGGCAACTGCTTTGCAAACTGCACCAGACGTAAATCTTCATAGGCCGCCATACCGGCAAGTGAGCGGCCAAGCAAAAACATATTGCTGGCAAGGGCCTGCTGAGCAGAGAACTCTACCGGACCACGTTCACTCCAGCCAAAGGTATCGGCGGCAATAACCAGATAGCCCTGCTGTGCCAGCGTATCCCCGACAAAATGCCCACTGAAGTATTTATCGGCCCATTGCTGAGCAGAGGTTAAACGGCTATCGCCGGCAAACGGTTTAATCCATTTTTCTTTACCGATATCAAACCGGGCACCGTGGTCATGCAGCAGTAATACCGTCGGAGCCGGCTTGGTCGTGTCTGGCGCCAGTACCATTACGGCCACCCGGCTTTGCGCCGTCAGCTGAATTGACCAAAGCTGTGCGCTGTAACCGTCACGCGCTTCTGTTTTGATCAGTGTCGGAGCAAATTCAATCGGTTCGTCCGGCCACAGCAGCGCCTGACGTAATGCCTGCCTTGCAGTGCTGCGCCAGGTAGCGATATCGGTAAAGTTACCGCTTTGCCAGCTAAGCGGGTAAGTTTCCAGTTTAAGCTGCTGATAAAAATCGGGCAGTTGCTGATCAATTAGCGAATCTGCTTTAACCGGCAAGGCTAACAAGAATAATAAAAAGTACCAGTGCATTAACGGATCCACCCCTTGCTGATCTGACGAAAGGTATCGGTGCCACAGCGCTGCAACCACTCAAACGCCAGCATTTCTTTACTGATAATTTGCGCCCCGGCCTGCTGCATCCGGCTAAGGGCCAGTTGCTTGTTTTGCTCTGTACGCGACCCTACGGCCTCAATAACGACAAACACCTGATAGCCTAAATCCAATAAATCTATTACCGATTGCAGCACACAGACATGTGTTTCCGTTCCCAATATAACCAGTTGCTTACGCTCGGCACAGGCCAGACTGCTGGCAATATGCGGCTCTTTCAGTGCACTGAAATGCATTTTCTGCAGCACTTGTGCTGGCGGTATCAATTCTGCCAGTGCCGGTAGCGTAGGCCCAAGGCCTTGCGGGTACTGTTCGGTAGCCCATACCGGCACATCCAGCTGTATTGCTACCTGCAATACCCAGGCTGCTGCCTGTTCCACTTCTTTATGTTCAAATATTGCCGGTGACAATTTCTGCTGCATATCAATCAACAACACCAGCGAGTGTTCAGCCTGTAGCAACATAGCAGTTCCTGTTAATGAAAATCGCGGGAAGAGGTACTAAGTTCTGCCAAAAGTGCTGATAAGTCAACCAGCTTACCGGCGATAACATGAGTCACTTCGCCTTCACGCTCTAAAATGCCGTCTACCTGTAAAATGCGGGCGGTCAAAAAACTCTTTTGCTGTGCCTGCGCGGTGGCAAGCCACACCAACACATTAGTGGTGCCGGTTTCATCCTCCAGTGACATAAAAGTTACCCCGGCTGCGGTACCGGGCCTTTGCCGCAATGTGACCAGGCCACTGACCCTTACCGGGCTTTTATGCCGCACCTTGCCAAGCTCTGCCGCCGGTACACTGCGCACCAGCTTGCCGGCCTGTCGTAGCAATGCTAGCGGATGCTGCAACAGGCTAAGCCCGGTGGCGGCGTAATCTTCCAGTGCATTCTGCACCGGCCCTGGGGGTAATAAATAGGCTGCCGTATTTTCAGCCACCTCTGCCCCGGCGCTAAACAACGGCAAACTGTATTGTGTATCCTGCAGTTGCCAGCGGCTGTTATAGCGATCGCCACTGATGCTACTAAGGGCATTGGCGCTGGCCAGCGCCTGTAAATCAGCGCGGCTAAGCGCTAACTGGCGCAACTGCTGGATATGCCGGTAGCCCTCCTCAGGCCTTAGCTTAACCAGCTGTTTAGCGCCGGTTTCGCTTAAACCTTTCACCTGCCTAAGCCCCAACCGGATCGCTTTGCCCTGCTGTTGCAGCGTAAAATCCCAGTCAGAGGCGTTAATACATACCGATAATACCGGCACCGCATGACGGCGGATATCCTGCAGCAGTTGCGACGGGCTGTAAAACCCCATCGGGAAGCTGTTGAGTAAAGC
>NZ_DATCSY010000163.1:0-7265 GCF_036568245.1 Rheinheimera sp.
GATAGCTCCGTTTCGCAGACCCGCATTACGTCCAATCCATCAAAGCAACCTGAACTTGCCGTGTTAGCGCTGACCGAGGCAAATTTCGATACCGGCATGCGCGCTTTCCAGCGCCAGCACTATGCAGACGCCTTTAGCCACTGGTACCCGCTAGCGCAGGCTGGCGAAGTGGATGCCCAGTTTAATCTGGCAGCGATGTATGCCAATGGTTATGGCATACAAACAGACGACACTGAAGCTGCACGTTGGTTCGGTGAGGCGGCAGAGCAAGGCATGGCCCAGGCACAGTATCAGCTGGCTGTTGCCCATGCCAATGGTAAAGGGTTAGCACAGGACGATGCGCTGGCCGTGTATTGGTATCGCAAGGCGGCAGAGCAGCAATATGCATTGGCGCAGTACAATTTGGGGTTTATGTATGCCAACGGCCGTGGTGTGACGCAGGATGATGCCAGTGCACTGCTATGGTACGAACGTGCAGCAGCTCAGGGCGATGTCGATGCGCAGTTTATAGTAGCAGAGCGTTACCAGACTGGTCGTGGAGCAAAAGCTGATATAAATCAGGCGATTGGCTGGTATCAGCGTGCACTGGAGCAGGGACATGTACGGGCGGGCTATCAGCTGGCGCATTACTATCTGCACGGACAGGGGGTCGCTAAAAATGAAAGCCGGGCCTTTGAATTATTTAGCAGAGCTGCGTTCCGGGGCTTGACAGAGGCACAGCGGGAGCTGGGTATCAGCTATTCTCTTGGGCGTGGTGTGCGTAACAATGACAGCAAAGCCGTAGCAGCGCTTGAAGCTGCGTGCAACGGGCAGGATGCGACAGCTTGCTATTACCTTGCAGTGCACCTGAGCGAAGGGCGGGGCATCAGAACGGATGAAGCCCGGGCGGCAGTGTTGTTTGAGCAGGCCGCTGAAGCAGGAGATATGCAGGCCCAATTCAGGCTGGGAGCGCTACTCAGTCAGAATGCTTCAGGAGGGGCAGATGAAACCTCTGCCTTGCAATGGTTTAAACGCGCGGCTGAGCAAGGGCACGCTGAGGCACAATATCTGACAGCATTACGCCTGGCCAACGGTACCGGTACTTCGCAGAATGATGCTGAGGCCGTGAAATGGTACCAGCGCGCAGCTGAGCAAGGTGTAGTGTTTGCACAGTATAATCTTGGCTTTATGTATGGCGCAGGTCGTGGCGTACCGCAGGATGATGAGAAGGCGCTGTACTGGTACAGCAAGGTAGCTGAAACAGGTGATGCCGATGCTCAGTTTAATCTGGGGTTGCGTTATGAAACTGGCAAAGGCGTGCGGCAGGACGATAAACAGGCAGTGAAATGGTACCAAAAAGCAGCAGATCAAGGGCATCAGCGTGCTATTGCTTATTTAGGCTATATGTACGAGAAAGGTTATGGCGTTAGCATGGACGAGCGTAAAGCCTTTGACTTATATCAGCAATCATTATCGGCCAGAGTACCACGGGCACTGACGGCGCTGGGCCTGTTCTACAAAAACGGCCGCCAGGTAAAGGCTGATGATAAAAAAGCAGCCGAGCTGTTTTTGCTCGCCGCCGAGCAGGGTTATGCCAATGCGCAGTACAACCTTGGCTGGATGTATGAATATGGCCGTGGAGTCGGTAAAGATCTGATAAAAGCCAGGGACTGGTATCAACGGGCGGCAGAGCAGAGCGAGCCGCTTGCCCAGGCGCAACTGAGCCGTTTATTCAACCCCTGATACACGACAGCCGGCCTATGCCGGCTGTTTTATTCTGCAGCTTCGCTTTACCGTTGTTTAGCCTGTCCTATACTGAAAAAGCATTACCGCACCTAAAAGCCGGGCACTTCTAATGCCATAGCAAAATGACAGGGACAGTGAATAATATAATCATCAGGCTGGTTATGCTGATAATGGCATTGATGATGCTGAATGTACGTGCTGAAGAAGTCATCAGACTACAGTTACGCTGGCATCATCAGTTTCAGTTTGCCGGTTACTATATGGCACTGGAGCAAGGCTATTATCAGCAGGCCGGGTTAAAGGTCGACATTGTGCCCGGTGCGCCCGGGATTTCTGCATTGGATCAACTGCTGGCCGGTAATGCTCAGTTTGCGGTGTCAGCATCAGGTGCTGTGCTGGCCTATCTGCAGGGGCGCCCGGTTGTCGCAATGGCGGCCGTCTTACAAAAATCGCCGAATGTCTGGCTGGTCAGGGCTGATTCCGACATTTATACCTTACAGGATCTTGCCAGCAGAAAGCTGGAGCTGAGCCTGTCACAGGAAAATGCCGAATTCCTGGCTGTTTTTGCTAAAGAAGGCATTGATATCAGTAAGCTGCAGCTTAGCAACTCCAGCATGCAACTGGATGACCTGATAAGCGGCAAAACCGATGCATTTAATGGTTATCTGTCGAATGAACCCTATCAGCTGGAACAATCCGGCGTACCGTACCGGGTGATCCAGCCGGTAGAGTACGGTGTGAATTTTTATCAGGACATTTTAATCGGTCATGCTGACTGGTTACGACAGCACCCTCTGCAAGCCGCTGCATTCAGAAAGGCCAGCCTCGATGGCTGGCAGTTTGCACTGGATAATATTGATTACAGCGTCAATTATATTCATCAGCATGATGCCCCCGAGAAATCGCTGGCGCATTTGCAATACGAGGCGCGCGTTATCCGTAGCCTGGTGATGCCGGATCTGGTTGAGCTCGGGCATATGAACCCGGACCGCTGGCAGCAGATAGCCGCCACCTATCAGGCGCTCGGTATGGTTAAAACCGTACGGCCGCTGGATAATTTTATCTATGCCGAGCCTGTGGCGACGGACTACCGGCTGCTGATTAAGTCAGTGTTACTGATGTTGCTGGTTATCGCATTTCTGGCGTTTTGTACGCTGCGCTACCGGCGGTTGGCTGCTGCATTACGGGCTGAGATGAACCGGCACGCGCAGACCGAACGGTTATTGGTAGAGCGTAATGAAGAATTACTGCAACTGGCCAGCACAGATATTTTGACCGGGCTGACTAACCGGCGTGTCATCATTCAGCAGGCGCAGGCAGAAATTCGCCGCGCAAGCCGCTATCAAAAGGATTTAGCGGTAATGATGCTGGATATTGATCACTTTAAACAAGTTAATGACCAGTATGGCCATGCTGCCGGAGACCGGGTACTGGCTGAATTTGCAGCGTTGTGCATGCAGAGCATTCGTGACAGTGATTTAGCTGGCCGCTATGGTGGTGAAGAGTTCTTTATCCTGATGCCGGAAATAGATTTGAAAACTGCGATTCTCTCTGCAGAGCGGCTCAGAATGACTGTTGCTGCGCACCCGTTTAAGCTTAGCGATGGCACCGTATTGTCTGTTAGCTGCAGCATCGGCATTGCCATGTATATGCCGCAGCAAGACGATCTTGATAAATTGTTACTCAGGGCCGATCAGGCGTTATATCAGGCCAAGCATCAGGGCCGTAACCGCTGCTGTGTGCAGCAGTAGCATCATCGAGGCAGACGTAAATAATTTCCCTTTGTCATATTACTGCAATAAAAGTGCAGCAAACTATGTGCGTACATCATTGGCCCGTACATACAACCGGATGACCGAGGAATTAATATGAAACTGAACAAATTTTCAAATCTGTTGCTGGCTTCTGCCATCGCCATGACGGCGTCTACCGCCGTGCACGCACAAAGCCGTGACACTATCCAGATCGCCGGCTCATCTACAGTTTTGCCGTTTTCTTCAGTGGTAGCTGAAGAATTTGGTAATAACTTTGCTCAGTTCCGTACGCCGGTTGTAGGTTCAGGCGGTTCGTCAGGTGGTTTACGTCAGTTCTGTCAGGGCGTGGGCGCCAGTACTATCGATGTTGCGAATTCATCACGTAAGATCCGTCCAAACGAAGTGGAAGCCTGTAAAGCAAACGGCGTAAAAGAGATCATTGAAGTTAAAATTGGCTACGACGGTATTGTGTTTGCTTCCCGGACCGATGCGGCCATTTTCAAACTGGAACCGCGCCACGTCTTTTTAGCACAAGCTGCTGAAGTACCTCAGAACGGCAAAATGGTTGCGAACCCTTACATCCGCTGGAATCAGATTGACAGCAGCTTGCCGGATCAGGACATTCTGCTGGCTATCCCGGGGTCAAACCACGGTACCCGTGAAGTGTATGAAGAAAAGGCGGTTGTACCAGGCTGTCAGACCCTGGCGGAAGTGAAAGCGATGGAAAAAGATGCCGCGCATAAGTTCTGTACTGCAATGCGTACTGATGGCCGTGTTGTTGAAATCGCCGGCGATTACACTGAAACTCTGGCGCGTTTGACTGCACAAAAAGATGCTATTGGCGTATTCGGTCTGAGCTTCTATGAAGCCAACCGTGACCGCATTAAAGTGGCGACTATGTCTGGTGTTGAGCCTAATCAGGACACAATTATTTCGGGTGAATATCCGGTATCGCGCCCACTTTACATCTATGTGAAAGGTGCGCATATCGGTGTGATCCCCGGCTTACAGGAATATGCTCAGTTCCACGTCAGCGAAGCAATGTCTGGTTTTGGCAGCGTGCTGGAAAGTGCCGGTTTAATTCCGTTGTCTGACGAAGAACGTGCTGAAATGATTCAGAACATTAAGCAGAAAAAGTCGCTATAATCTGCTTTGCTTGATTAAAGAGAACCTGTTTTGGGTTCTCTTTTTTACTTTATGACTGTCATAAAAATGAAATAAAAGCTGCTTACACTGCCAGCCAGAGTATCTGATGATGTGTAAGCCGTATACGGAGCAACCATGAGTAACCTTTCGTTAATTGTAGTGCTGCTCGTTTTGCTGGCACTGGGCTACCAGCTTGGTATGACCCGAAGCCGCAAAGTGGCGACAGTTAACTCTGATTTACGTATGCATTCCAGGCCTCACCATTACGGCATGATGGTGGGGTTGTGGGCTGTACTGCCTGCATTTTTTATTCTGCTACTGTGGTTGTGGCTGTCACCGGCGGTTATCAACGCCATGATGGTAGCGCAGCTGCCTGCAGAGGTGACTGCGCTTTCTGATGAGCAGCTACGGGTGGTATCGCAGCGCATAAGTAATCTGGCAAGTAACTTTGGTGTGGTGGCCGATGCTGAAGCCTGGGAGCTTAGTGCAGCAGAGCATTTGCGCCAACTGAAGGCTAACAGCGCCATAGTGCTGACAGCGCTGATGGCGGTCATTGCCGCTATTGGCATGTTACTGAGTCTGCAGAAAATTACACCAAGGCTAAAAGCCCGGCATCAGGTTGAACGGGTAGTTAAGGCGTTATTGGTGCTGTGCTCCACCGTGGCAATCCTGACCACCATCGGCATAGTGCTGTCGATGGTAGGTGAAACGCTGAAGTTTTTCAGTTATATCCCGCCAACTGAGTTTTTCTTTGGTACTACCTGGAACCCCCGCTTTTCCACCGTAGGTGTCGGCGAGCAGGGCGATTTTGGTTTAGTACCACTGCTGGCAGGTACCACGTTAATTGCTGGCATTGCCATGTTGGTAGCGATACCGCTAGGCCTGATGGTAGCTGTGTACCTGGCTGAATATGCGCCGGTGAAGCTGCGTAACACGGCCAAACCAATGATCGAAGTGCTGGCGGGTATCCCGACCATCGTTTACGGCTTCTTTGCGCTGGTGACTGTCGGCCCGTTTCTGCGCGATTTAGGCCAGACTATCGGGTTAGACATTAATGCAACGTCGGCGTTAACCGCCGGTGTGGTGATGGGAATTATGATTATCCCGTTTATCTCGTCGCTGTCGGATGACATTATCACGCAGGTGCCTAAATCAATGCGCGATGGTTCACTTGGACTTGGCGCCACGAAATCTGAAACCATCTTAAAAGTGGTGTTACCCGCGGCTTTGCCCGGAATAGTCGGCGCTATTTTGCTGGCAGTCAGCCGGGCGATTGGCGAAACGATGATAGTTGTACTGGCCGCAGGTAACAGCCCGGCGCTGACTGCAAACCCGTTTGAAGCGGTATCGACAGTCACTGTTACCATCGTTAACCAGCTGACCGGAGACAACGACTTTTCCAGCCCGCAATCGCTGGTGGCATTCGCCCTCGGCCTGACCCTGTTCGTTATTACCCTGCTGCTGAATGTGATGGCATTGGTGATAGTGCGTAAATACCGTGAGCAATACGAGTAAGTTATGACCATTATTGCAGAGAACCCGATTAAGCCTGTTGCCGCACCCAGCCAGGTGCAGCAAAAAGTGATTGCATCACTGAACAAGCGCCACCGTAAAGAAAAGCTGTTCCGCAGCCTGGGGCTAAGTGCTGTATTGATCAGCCTGGGGCTGGTAGCCGTGCTATTTATTAATATTTTTTCCAAAGGCGTGCCAGCGTTCTGGCAGTCTGCGGTGACACTGGACATATACTTTGATCCGGCGATTATTAAGATACCTGCCAAACCGGTGCAGCAGGCTGATGAGTCGGATAACGACTTCCGCCAGCGCGATCTGGCCTGGCAAACTGAAGTGGGCTTTATTAACTTCAACCGGTTAATTACCGACAGCTTGCAAAAAGTATTGCCTGATGCCAGCAAGCACCGGCGCGATTTGACTCGTATTGTCACCTCAGGGGAACGCTTTGCGCTGCGTGACATGGTGGTGGCAGACCCGGCTATTATTGGCCAGACCCGGCAGCTGCATTTGCTGACAGATGCCAACATTGACGTCTGGCTAAAAGGCAATATTGACCGCAGCCTGCCGGATGAACAGCAGCAACTTAGCCCTAAACTGCGCGAATGGGCAGATAAACTCAAGGCCGAAGGCATTATTCAGAACCGTTTCAGCCTGGCGCTGTTTATGAATCCGGACTCGCGTAGCTCACTGGCATCAGCCGGTTTGGCTGGGGCTTTTATGGGCTCATTTTATATGATGCTGGTGGTGATTCTGCTGGCGGTACCAATGGGAGTTGCTGCTGCTATTTATCTGGAAGAGTTTGCCCCACGCAACAAACTGACTGATTTGGTTGAAGTGAATATTAATAATCTGGCCGCAGTACCATCAATTGTATTTGGTCTGCTCGGTGCCTCGGTGTTAATTGGCTGGTTTAATCTGCCAATGTCGGCGCCTATAGTGGGTGGCCTGGTATTGTCACTGATGACCTTACCTACAGTGATAATTGCGACCCGCTCGACGCTTAAAGCAATACCACCTTCTATCCGGCAAGCAGCGCTTGGGTTGGGAGCATCTAAGATGCAGTCTATTTTTCACCACGTTCTGCCACTGGCGATACCGGGCATTTTAACCGGTGCTATTTTAGGTGTG
>NZ_DATCSY010000164.1:0-6013 GCF_036568245.1 Rheinheimera sp.
CGCCAGCTGTTCCCGCAGTTCCATTTGCTGCATTAAAAACATCGGATCGGTAAAACTGCGCTGCTCGTGACTTATTTTTAGCCCGCGCAGTGCCAGCAGATGCTCAGCCCTAAGCAATGGCTGCTTCAGGCTATGATACGCATCATTGATATTGGCCGTCTGTTGCACAGCCAGCAGCCGGTCGCGTTCAGAGCCACTACTATGTTGATCCGGATGGAACTGCTTTTGCAGTTTAAGATAACGCGACCCGAGCTCGGTTAAATCGAGATCGAACTTCGCCGGCAGATTAAACAGCTGAAAGTAATTCATCCGGCCCCTGACTAGTTAAAGTACGTGCTTAAACCGTGAAGCTTTCGCCACAGCCACATTCACCGTTAACGTTCGGGTTATTAAACTGGAACCCTTCGTTCAGGCCTTCTTTGACGAAATCCAGCTGGGTACCGTCGATATAGACCAGGCTCTTGCCATCAACAATCAGCTTCAGATTGTCCTGCTCAAACACCTGATCGTCATCGTTTAACGTATCGACAAACTCAAGCACATACGCCAGGCCAGAACAGCCGGTGGTTTTAACGCCTACCCGCAAGCCGATACCTTTACCACGGTTGTGCAGAAAGTTGCGTACCCGATCTGCAGCGGCCGGTGTCATCGAGATCGCCATACTGCTTAGCTCCCGTGCTTTTGCTTATAGTCAGCAATAGCGGCTTTAATCGCATCTTCGGCCAGAATAGAACAGTGAATTTTCACCGGAGGCAACGCCAGTTCCTGCGCAATATCAGTGTTCTTAATCTGCTGGGCTTCATCCAGGCTTTTACCTTTTACCCACTCAGTAACCAGTGAACTGGACGCGATAGCACTGCCGCAGCCATAGGTCTTAAATTTGGCATCTTCAATAATGCCGTCCGCGTTAACTTTGATCTGCAGTTTCATTACGTCACCACAGGCCGGCGCACCGACCATACCGGTAGCCACGCCTGCATCGTCTTTGTCAAAAGACCCCACGTTACGCGGGTTTTCGTAGTGATCGATTACTTTATTACTGTAAGCCATAATAGTTACCTCTGTGTGCAGCCAGCGCGCTTAATGCGCAACCCAGGCTACAGTGTTTAAATCGACGCCATCTTTATACATGTCCCACAATGGCGACATAGCACGCAGTTTTTCAATCGCCTGATGCACAATTTTAATGGTGTGATCAATCTGCTGCTCCGTGGTGTAACGGCCGATACTGAAACGGATAGAACTGTGCGCCAGTTCATCACTCATGCCAAGCGCCCGCAGTACATAAGACGGTTCCAGGCTGGCAGAGGTACAGGCAGAACCCGACGACACGGCGATATCTTTTAACGCCATAATCAGCGACTCGCCTTCAACGTAGTTAAAGCTGATGTTGGTGATCTGAGGTACGCGGTGTTCACGGTTACCATTTAAAAATACCTGTTCGATATCCTTAACGCCTTCCAGCAAGCGGTCGCGCAGCGCGGTAATGCGTTGGTTTTCTTCCGCCATTTCCAGTTTAGCAATGCGAAACGCTTCACCCATACCAACAATCTGATGTGTTGGCAGCGTACCAGAACGCATACCACGCTCATGACCACCACCGTGCATCTGCGCTTCTAAACGGATACGTGGCTTACGGCGCACAAACAAGGCACCGATGCCTTTAGGGCCATACACTTTATGCGCTGAGAACGACATTAAATCCACTTTCAGCGTCTGCAGGTCGATCTCCACTTTACCGGCAGCCTGCGCAGAGTCGACATGGAACACAATGCCTTTGCTGCGACATAACTCACCAATAGCAGCAATATCCTGCACCACGCCGATTTCATTATTGACAAACATGACGCTGATCACAGTGGTGTCGGGGCGAATAGCGGCTTCGAGCATCTCGACGGTAACCATACCATCGGTCTGCGGCTCGAGATAAGTAACGTCGTAGCCTTCGCGCTCGAGCTGACGCATAGTGTCCAGCGTAGCTTTATGTTCGGTTTTAACGGTGATCAGGTGCTTGCCCTTTTTACGGTAAAAATCAGCGGCACCTTTAATCGCCAGGTTATTTGACTCCGTCGCACCTGAGGTAAACACAATTTCGCGCGGGTCAGCATTAACCAGCTCGGCAATCTGACTGCGGGCAATTTCTACCGCTTCTTCCGCTTGCCAGCCAAAACGATGCGAGCGCGACGCCGGGTTACCAAACTCGCCGTCCATTGTTAAAAACTGCATCATTTTTTCTGCTACCCGTGGGTCGACCGGGGTAGTTGCAGCGTAATCCAGATAAATAGGTAGCTTCATTATTTGCTCCGTGTTGCCTACAGCTGGCAGCTGACTTCAATATCAGTTGCCGGATTCTTTACAATGCGGTTGTTCTGCCGCTTCGCCAGGGCCTGAACATCCTGCTGGTTCACCAGCTCACCCAGCGTAATGCCAGTCAGAAAATCTTCGATGCGATGACTCAGATCGCTCCACAGGGTATGCGTTAAACAGCGGGTGCCGCTGTGGCAGTCAGACTTGCCCTGACAACGGGTAGCGTCGACAGACTCGTCAACAGCGCTGATCACATCCGAGACCGATATTGCTGTTGCGTCACGGCCGAGTTGATAACCACCGCCGGGGCCGCGCACACTGCTGACTAACCCTTGTTTACGTAACCGGGCAAACAATTGTTCAAGATAAGACAACGAAATGCCCTGACGCTCGGAGATATCTGCCAGCGGCACCGGCCCGGTTGCTGTGTGTAAGGCTACATCCAGCATAGCCGTTACCGCATAGCGGCCTTTCGACGTTAATCTCATAGTCTGCTCCCTGAAAACACTGGCACTATTTTACTTTCCTGACTGTTTTAGTCAAGTATTAATAACCTACTGCTTTAGTCAGGTATTCAGGGCTAAGGTTCAGTTTAAATATTCGGATCAAAGGCTTCGACATCACGCTTACGCTGCTGCGCAGCCCGCTGTTCGGCCAGCTTAAAGTCTTCTTCTTCAATATCAACCGCCGGTACCTGCTCGCAGACATTGCCGCCGAGCTTGTTGACGCTATGACACAGCTCACCGACTTTGTTGTCGAGAAACTGGATATGATCCAGCATCCGGCCTATGGCATTTGCTACCGGATCCGGGTTATCAGCGGCAACGGCATAGGCATCAAAACCAAACTTCTTTGCCAGCTGTTTACGACCATCACTGACTTCTACATCGGCTTTCGCGACGATGCGGCCAGGGATACCAATGACAGTTGCGCCGGCAGGTACGTCTTTGACGACAACAGCGTTAGAGCCAATACGGGCATTTTCGCCCACCATTAAAGGCCCCAGCACTTTGGCCCCTGCACCTATTACCACACCGTTTGCCAGGGTCGGATGACGCTTGCCCGGATTCCAGCTGGTTCCCCCCAGCGTTACACCATGATACAGCGTCACATCATCACCAATCTCTGCCGTTTCACCAATCACCACGCCCATACCGTGATCGATAAAAAAACGCCGGCCAATCTTGGCGCCGGGGTGAATTTCCACCCCGGTAAGCCAGCGCGCTAGCGTACTTAAAAACCGTGCCAGCCATTTCCAGTTTGCACGCCAAAGCTTGTGGCTGAGTCTGTGCCACCAGATAGCGTGTAAGCCGGGATAATTGGTTAGCACCTCAAAGCTGCTGCGGGCAGCCGGGTCGCGTTCAAACACACTTTTGATATCTTCTCTGATACCGGCAAACATGCTCTACTCCTTGTCACCTTTGGCATTGGCGCCATAACGCTGCACCGACGTTAAAATACCGCGCAGTATATTGTATTCCGCCTCTTCCGGCCGCGCCCGGGTAAACAGGCGCTTCAGCTTCGTCATCACCACGCCCGGATGCTGCTTGATAATAAAGCCGGTTTCATTCAGGGTATCTTCCAGGTGCTGATAAAAACTGGCCAGCTGCTCATTAGTCGGATAGGCAGTTTCGTCGCTGCTGACCGCTGCGGTTTGCGTTTGCAGATACGCCATCCGTACTTCATAAGTGACAATTTGTACCGCCATCGCCAGGTTCAGCGAGCTGTACTCCGGGTTAGCCGGAATACAAACATGGTAATTACACAGCTGCAGCTCTTCATTTGTCAGACCGCTGCTTTCACGGCCAAACACCAGTGCTACCGGATGTGTCGCGGCCTCTTTAACTGCCATCACACCGCATTCACGCGGTTCCAACATCGGCCAGCTTAACGTGCGCGAACGCGCACTGCTACCGATCACCAGCGGGCAATCAGTAATTGCTTGCTGTAGCGTATCAAACACTTTGGCATTGGCCAGAATATCGCTTGCTCCGGCCGACAGCGCATAGGCCTGGCCATCAGGCAGCTCTTTCGGGGCAACCAGGTATAACTGCGACAAGCCCATGGTTTTCATCGCGCGCGCGACCGAGCCGATGTTACCGGTGTGAGTTGTGCCGACAAGAATAATACGGATTTGATCTAACATAAGGCATCCCGCATAAAAGGGCGGGCATTCTACCACAGCCTTAGGCAATTGTTGATGAGAAATTAGCAGTCTGGCCATCCACTCAGTGCGGATTAATCTGCAGCGCGCCTGCTTTTTCTGCAGGCTTTTGCTACACTAGCGCCACTTTTACCACAGGGAACCACGAAGATGAAAACCATAAAACTCGTTACTATGCTGTCTGCTCTTCTGTTAAGCCCGTTAACTCTGGCAGATGATGCCGCCGACGCTTTGCAAATGGCTGTTAAACATCACAATCGCAGCGCTGAGAATGCCGCCAGGGATCAATACCGTCATCCGGTCGAAACACTGGCCTTCTTCGACGTAAAACCAGACAGTACTGTGGTAGAAATTTCCCCCGGCGGTGGCTGGTACACTGAAATTCTGGCACCGCTACTGGCGGCGCACGGTACCTACTACGCCGCGCACTTCCCGGCAGAGACCGATTCAGATTATTACAAGCGCAACCGCGCAGCCTTTGCTGAAAAACTGGCAAGCGATCCTGTCTATAACCGGGTACAGCTAACCGAATTTGCCCCAGGCAACAGCAGTGCCATAGCGCCTGCCGGCAGCGCCGATGTGGTATTGACATTCCGTAACCTGCACAACTGGTATAACAGTGGCGGCAATGACGGCATGGTCGCCATTTTTAAAGACTTTTATAAAGCGTTAAAACCGGGCGGTGTGCTGGGCGTGGTGGAACACCGTTTACCTGCCGACAAAGCAAGCGGTGACTGGGTTAAAACCGGTTATTTCCCACAGCAGCTGGCGATTGAACTGGCGCAAAAAGCCGGGTTTGTTTTTGAAGGCAGTAGCGAAGTCAATGCTAACCCGAAAGATACCGCCGATTACTCAGGTGGCGTCTGGACACTGCCACCGGTACTGCGGTTAAAAGAGCAGGACAGAACCAAATATCTGGCTATTGGTGAGAGCGATCGTATGACGCTTAAATTCCGTAAACCAGCGAAAACAGAATAATTTTTTATTGCATAACAGACGGAAAGTTAAATGAAAGTACTGGTAATTGGCGGCGGTGGCCGCGAACATGCTCTGGCCTGGAAAGCGGCGCAGTCACCACTGGCTAGCAAAGTGTTTGTTGCACCGGGGAATGCCGGCACAGCACGCGAAAGTAAGCTGACCAATGTTGCGATAGCAGCGGATGATGTTAATGCGCTGCTGGCGTTTGCCAAAGCAGAAGACATCGGCCTGACTATCGTCGGCCCCGAAGCGCCACTGGCAAAAGGCGTTGTTGACGCTTTTCGGGCAGAAGGCCTGGCTATTTTTGGCCCAACCCAAGCAGCCGCTCAGCTGGAAAGCTCTAAAGCCTTTGCCAAAGACTTTTTAGCGCGCCACAAGATCCCAACCGCCGCTTACCAGAACTTTACTGAAACCGCACCGGCAAAAGCCTTCGCGCAAACACTTGGCCTGCCTGTTGTTATCAAGGCTGATGGCTTAGCAGCAGGTAAAGGTGTGATCATCGCACAAACGCAGGAAGAAGCCGCTGCGGCCATTGACGATATGCTATCGGGCAATAAGTTTGGC
>NZ_DATCSY010000165.1:0-5424 GCF_036568245.1 Rheinheimera sp.
TATCCGGCGCTATGTCAGGCATCAGGATAAAGTGGGCAGAGAAGACGAGGAACGTCAATTAAGGCTGGATGTAGAAAATAATTAAGCCCCCTTATAGGGGGCCAACGCAAAGCCACCTCCTATGGAGGTGGATTTTTACTTTGCAATGCGTGTGGTTCTGGTTCGGCATAGTAATAACCCACGCCGTATAAGGTATGAATAAAGCGTAAATCCGGATACAGCTGCCGGTGCTTACTACGCAGCTTGCGAATATGGCAATCTATAGTGCGTTCGGAGATATCAGTCAAGTCGGCGTAAGCGTTATCTATCAGCTGGCTGCGGCTGAAGATATGCTTAGGGCGCTTTGACAGTGTCGCATGCAAGCGAAATTCCAGCCGGGTTAGCTTTACCGCTTGCTGAGGCGAGCACAGCGTAAAGTTATGTTCGTGCAACTGTAGCAATGGCGGTGCCGTCGTCATCTCGGTGTCGGCCGGCTTAGGCGAAAGCTGCGTAATATGCTGGCGCAAATCTCCCAATACCGTATTCAATTCACCGATCTGGGCACTCAGCCGATGGTACAGTTCGGCTGGAATGTCTGATTTCTGTACTTGCTGCTCCAGCAATGACACCAGCAAATAGGCCTTTTGCGACAGTTGCGCACCGGCATGACTATCGGTTTCATCAGTCGACATCATTGATAAACCTCCGGAAAACGTTACTATGACGCAAATAAAATCAAAGTGAAGCGCGTTTTACCTTTCTTAACGCTTTTCCGTAATTTCCTCCACAATTTTTCCATAATGCTGCTTTAACCTGATATTGGCTGACTATGGCTCAAACAATATTAAGGTGATAACAGCGATGCGCAAGTATTTTAATGGCGTCCTGATAGCAGCAGCTGTGCTGTTAAGCGGTTGCTCGTCTTTTGATGACCCTGCCGCGCCGCCTGCGGGGCTGGAAGACAGAGTAAAGCCCGATGCAGGCCTGCCACTGGCGAGGATGGAAACGCCAGACCCGGATGACCCATACTATGCCGCACTGGAACCTCAGCCGGACGCTTTGCCACTACAGAACACCGGCTCACTGTTTAATCCAAACCGTTTGCACAGTCTTTATATAGAACGTTCACATTTCAAAGCCGGTGATATTGTCTCCGTACAGTTGTCCGAATCTACCAAGGCAACAAAAAAGGGCCAGACACAGTTAAAGAAAAGTTCGGAATACAACCTGGACCCGATACAAATTCCGGGTGGAAACCTGCAGATCGCTGGCAGAGACGTTAACCTGGGGCTGAGCCAGGATCAGCAGTTTCAGGGCGATGGCAGCGCCAGCCAGAGCAATGACTTTGAAGGTGAACTCACAGTTACCGTAATGCGGGTGCTGAGCAACGACAACCTGCTGGTGCGGGGTGATAAATGGATGTTGATCAATAACGGCCGCGAGTTTATCCGTTTAACCGGTATTATCCGCGCTAAAGACATAGACAAAGATAACAAAATTAAGTCGACCAAAATTGCCAATGCCCGCATCGAATACTCCGGTACCGGTGCACTGGCGGACAGCCAGCGGCTTGGCTGGCTAACCGAAAAACTGAATAACCCTGAGCTATGGCCTTTCTAAAGTTGCATATGCTGGTGGCGCTACTCAGCGTAATGCTTTGCGGTTGTGCCTTTGAGCGCACCATCCGCTATCAGCTGGAAGCGCCGGAAGCGAGCATAGTGCTGCATGCAACTGGCTATGCAGTGGTGGCGTCGCAACCGGGTGAACACTATGAAGATAAACTGCTGCTGGCGATGGCAGCGTCAAGGCAGGAAGCTTATCGCCGTCTGGCGGAACAGTTATACGGCCAGAAATTGCATGCCAGCAGTGGCACGGAGCAATCGGTGCTGACAGAAGACAGCATACAAAGCCAGGTGCAGGGCGTGATTAAAGGGGCTGAGCTGGTTGAAGAGTCGTTGCAGGGCAAACTGTATGTTACCCGGCTACGGCTGGACACAGCCAATTTACTGACAATGCCGATTGCTGATATTAAACCTGTCAGCAACCGGACAAAATGGTGGTTCTGATGCGTCGACTAAGCGCAGTGATATTCATTCTATACAGCTTTTCGTTGTCGGCCGAGTGGTTCAGCGCCAGTGGCACAGCGGTGATCTTTGATGATAACCGCCAGTTAGCCCGGCAGCAGGCCGCCAGGCAGGCGCTGCGTGATGTGCTGCAGCAAGCAGATATATCGCTGGCGGCGCTTAGCGTGATTAATACTGAACCGCTCGGCGATGAACTGTTTACGTTGAGCGCGGGTTTGCCGGTGCTGCAAATTGTATTGTTGGAAGAAGATGAGCGTGACAACCGACTGTCCATTACGCTGAAAGCCGATGTCTGGCCGCAGGCCAGTTTATGTCCGGACCGCACGTTGAGTAAAGCTGTGCTGCTGACAGCGTTTAATCTGGCTGAAGGTGCTACTCAGGTTGCACAGAGTAATACAGGCCTGGCTGCCGAAGTTAGCCGCCGTTTTGCTAACACTTTACAACATGCGCAGGCCGATTTTCTGTTAAAGCAGGGCGCTGCTTACAGTTTGCCGGCCGTTGATAAGTTACAAAGTGCCTTTGCACAGCAACAACTGCAGAATATGGCGCAAGCAGCCCAGGCCCAGTTTATTGTTTCTGGCCAGCTGCGGAATTTGTCTTTTGGTGTGCAGCCAGGAAATTTACTCAGCAAAAAGAGCTGGACACGGCAGTTCGCATTGGACGTCAGTGTGATGGATGGTACCAGTGGTGCGCTGATCCAGAATAAAACCTACCAAACACGTACCTTATGGCCCGTCCCGCTGACAACACCAATTGACAGCGGCAGTGATCAGTTATGGCACTCAGACTATGGTGTTGAGGTACAACGGCTGCTGCGTGATGCCGTTGATGATATTGCGCAGACGCTGGCCTGTACGCCGGTAAAAGCACAGGTGGTTCGTGTAGTACCGCAAGGTGTAGCGATAAGTGCCGGCAGCAGGCAGGGTGTAAAAAGTGGCGATATTTTCCGGCTGTTTTACAGCGACAGCTTTACTGACAGTTGGGGTAATCAATACCGTCAGTTGACGCAAGACAGTATTGAGCTGGAGGTGACACAGGTGTATCCGGATCACGCCCTGACACGCGCGCTGACACAGCATAGTGTGTTGCCGGTACAGGTACGCGATCTGGTGCAAATTGCTGGGTTAAAGGAGAGAAAGTATGCAAATTAAAGACACTAGTCTGGCCGGCGTATCCGAATGGCTATTCGCCGGACAGCAGCAGAGCACTGACAATAATGACTTTATGCAGACATTGTCATCCGCCTTGGCTACGGAGCAGGACACGACAAACACCGCTGCGGAGCTGGTCACCTTGCTAAGCGGCAGCGATGAAGCAAACGGCATATCGCTTAGCCGCTCGGATGCTATGTTCTCAGTGCTGACGCAAAACTTAATGCAAAGCCTGGTGCAGTCGGCGCTGCAAACTGAGAAAACCCCAGAGCAACTGGCAGCTGAGCAACAGCCGACTGCTTTTGCTGAGGGCACAACACCGGGTATGGCCGACGTTGTCGATATGATAAACCCGCTACAGCACATTCCGCTGGTAAGCCAGTACTACCGCGAGTGGACCGGCGATGATATGGGCTATGTGTCGCAGGTGGCCGGTGGCGCTTTATGGGGCGGCGGTGTTGGTGTCGCAACATCATTTCTGAACCTTGGTCTGACAAGTATTATGGGTAAAAGCCCGTCGGATTATATCCATCAGTTCCTAAGTGCAGACGATACCGTCGTTGCAGCTGCTACAGCTGTCAGCAAACCAATGACGTCTGCTAAAACGAACAGCAGTGCGCCTACTGTTGCTATTAACAGCTGAGTAGGTGCCAGTTGAGATGTGCTGGTGCCGGCATGGATGCGCCAGCACCGCCTACGCGTTGAAAAATCGCGCTGGTGCCGAACAAATTTGGCAAAACACCATTTATCCCCTACAGATCGGCGGCACAACTCGGTATACTTTCCAGTCATTTTGTCAGTGAGTCTGTCGCATGCATAAATACGATATTAAAACCTTTCAGGGCCTGATTTTGGCCCTGCAGGATTACTGGGCGCGCCAGGGCTGCGTAATAGTGCAGCCGCTGGATTTAGAAGTAGGCGCCGGTACTTTCCACCCGATGACCTTTTTACGCTCTTTAGGGCCTGAGCCGACCAACGTGGCCTATGTGCAGCCATGTCGGCGGCCAACTGATGGCCGTTATGGCGAAAACCCTAACCGCTTGCAGCATTACTACCAGTTTCAGGTCATTTTAAAGCCTTCGCCAGACAATATTCAGGAGCTGTACTTAGGCTCATTGCGCGAGCTGGGTATCGATACACTAGTACACGATATCCGCTTTGTTGAAGATAACTGGGAATCGCCGACGCTGGGTGCCTGGGGCCTGGGCTGGGAAGTGTGGTTAAACGGCATGGAAGTGACCCAATTTACCTACTTCCAGCAAGTAGGTGGCTTAGAGTGCCGCCCGGTAACCGGTGAGATCACCTACGGTTTAGAGCGCCTGGCCATGTACATTCAGGGTGTTGATTCCATTTACGATCTGGTGTGGACCGACGGCCCCTTAGGCCGCGTTACTTATGGCGATGTGTTCCATCAGAACGAAGTAGAGCAGAGCACTTATAACTTTGAGCATGCCGATGTCGCGGCGCTGTTTACCTACTTTGACCAGTGCGAAAAAGAAAGCCAGTACTTAATTGAGCAAGGCCTGGCCCTGCCAGCGTATGAAAAAGTGATGAAGGCCTCGCATGCGTTTAACCTGCTGGATGCGCGTCACGCCATTTCGGTAACCGAGCGGCAGCGCTATATTCTGCGGGTACGTACCCTGGCTAAAGCCTGTGCCGAAGCTTACTATGCCGCGCGTGAAAAACTGGGTTTCCCGTTGTGCAAAAACACCGATAGTGCGAAGCAGGAGGCCTAATGAGCGCGCAAGATTTTTTTGTTGAAATTGGTACTGAAGAGCTGCCACCTAAGGCACTGAAAACCTTAGCCACCGCCTTTGCGGATAACCTGCAGGCCGAGCTGGCCAAGCTTGAGTTAAGCCACAGCGATGTGCACTGGTACGCTGCACCGCGCCGCTTAGCGGTACGCATCAACGCGCTGTCTGCTCAGCAAGCCGATAAAGTGGTGGAAAAACGCGGCCCGGCGTTGGCATCAGCCTTTGATGCCGACGGTAACCCGACCAAAGCAGCGCAGGGTTGGGCAGCGGGTTGTGGCATTACCGTAGAGCAGGCAGAAAAGCTGGAAACCGATAAAGGTACCTGGTTACTGCATAAAGCCAAAGTAGCAGGTGCCGCAACGGTGAGCTTATTGCCCGATGTCGTACAGCAGGCATTGGCGAAATTGCCGATTGCCAAGCCAATGCGCTGGGGTAACTCCACTGCCGAATTTATCC
>NZ_DATCSY010000166.1:0-13887 GCF_036568245.1 Rheinheimera sp.
CTGCCCAGTTTACAGAAACTGGCGCGTTATCTGCAGCTGGACAACAGCATTAAAAAAATTCTGATCGACGGCCACACCGACGATGTCGGCACGCCTTTGGCCAACCGTATGCTATCGCAGGAGCGCGCTGATGAAGTGGCATCCAGACTGATAGAGCTGGGTGTCAAAGCCAGCATGCTGGAAATCCGGGCGCATGGTAACCGCTACCCGCTGGTACCGGCGCAGGGCCAAGCTGAACAATCTAACCGCCGGGTGTCTATCCGGTTAATCCGAACCACTTCCTGAGCAGGATCTGACTCCCCATGAAATCACCTTATGTGTTATGGATAGAGCAACAAGCACCCTGTAGCGAGGTGCGTCAGTGCATTAGCACTGAAGGGTATCAGTTGCTGCATGCTGCTGATGTGACGCAGGTCGTCAGCCTGTGTCAGGATTACACGCCGGCGCTGGTTTTTATCGACAGTGGCATGACACAAATGGCGTTGCCGGACCTGGTTGCTCTGGTGCACCGTAAGCTGCCCGGCGCGCAGATTATCAGTATGGTTGACTCAAACCAAAGTGCGCTGGCGTCTGAAACCTTACAAAGCGGCGCAATTGATTATTTACTTAAACCTTTTTTTCCTTCTCAGGTAAAAACATCGGTGCGCAACGCCACAGCGATGAGCGAAGGGTTAAAAGATCTGGTGGCTGTATCACATGCCAGCCGACAGATCCTGCAACTGGCCAACCGCGCGGCGCAAACCGAAGCCAGCGTGCTGATCCTGGGAGAATCCGGTACGGGTAAAGAGCGGCTGGCACGCTTTATTCACCAGGCATCAGACCGTGCAGACAAACCTTTTGTCGCGGTAAATTGCGCCGCTATCCCTGAACATATGCTGGAAGCGATGCTGTTTGGTCATAACAAGGGCGCTTTTACCGGTGCAGTGAATCAGCAAATTGGTAAATTTGAGGCCGCCAATGGCGGTAGCATCTTGCTGGATGAAATTTCTGAGCTGCCGCTGCCGCTGCAAGCCAAACTGCTACGGGTATTGCAGGAGCGTGAAGTGGAGCGGCTGGGCAGCAACAACCGTATTAAGCTGGATATCCGTGTCATTGCAGCCAGCAATAAAAACCTGCGTAGCCAGGTAGAGCAGGGCTTGTTCCGTGAGGATTTATTTTACCGTCTGGACGTGCTGCCGCTGAGCTGGCCGGCGCTGCGTGAGCGGCGGGATGACATTCTGCCACTGGCGGAGTTTTTCATTAAAAAATATGGCAATGGCAAGTACCGGTTAAGCCGGGAAGCGGCAGATGTGATGCTGCAATATAACTGGCCGGGCAATGTGCGCGAGCTGGAAAACGTGATGCAACGGGCGCTGGTGATGGCCCGTGGTGTTGAGCTGCAGGTTGCCGACCTGAATTTACCCCGTTGTCACCCGCAGGCAGCAGCAATTTGTGCCAGCCTGCTCAAGCAAAGCAAACAGAATGCTGAATTTGACTACATTCTGGATTTGCTGCAGAAATTTAACGGCCACCGTACCCGTACCGCAGAAGCCCTGGGTGTCAGTACCCGTGCACTGCGCTACAAACTGGCCGCCATGCGTGAGCATGGTGTCGACATTGACGCATTAGCCTCTTAAGGACCCTATGATGATTTCACCAATAGACAGCCAGAGCCAGATGCTGGAAATGATGACCAAACTGCAACAGGTTGCCGGTAGTGAGCGCATTGCGCCTGCCAGTAACAGTGTGGGGATCAGTGATGACTTCTCCGCCGTGATCCGCAACATCAACCAGCAGCAGAACATTGCCGCGGACATGATGACGGCGGTTGATACCGGCAGCAGTGATGATGTCATTGGCGCCATGGTAGCCAGCCAGAAGGCAAGTTTGAGTTTTTCGATGCTGCTGCAGGTACGTAACAAGGTTATGAGCGGGATTGACGATGTAATGCGGATGTCACTGTAAGGACAAGGCAATGAAAGGCGAAGTGGTAAAGAAAATGCCTGCGGCAGCGATTGAAGGTAACTTCCGCGAGAAAGTGATTAATCTGTCCAGCCGGTTCAGCTGGTTGCCCGGTGGCGATCGCAGCATGGCGTCTATTGCCTTGCTGGCGACGCTCGTGGCAGCAACCATAGTATTGATTTTATGGACCTCGGCGAAAAACTATGTGCCACTGTATGGCAATCAGGAACACTATGACAAAGCCGGTATTCTGGAGATCCTTGATAAAGAAAAAGTCGCATTTCGTATTGATACCGACACCGGTAATATCATGGTACCGCAAGACCGCTTAGCCGATGCCCGTATCACCCTGGCTGCCCGTGGTATAAAAGCCGCAATGCCGGAAGGCTTGTCGACCATAGGTGACAAGGTAACCATGGGTACCAGCCAGTTTATGGAGTCAATGCAGTATCAGCACGCGCTGGAAGGTGAACTGGCCCGGACCATTATTACTATGGACGGCGTGCGTAACAGTCGCGTGCATCTGGCGGTGCCCAAACGCAGTTTATTTATTGGCCGGCAGGAAGAGAAATCGGCGGCGTCAGTGATGGTGGATTTGGCTCCGGGCTATGAGCTGAAGCCAACCCAGGTTGAAGCCATTGTCAGCCTGATTGCCGGCAGTGTGCCGGGGCTGGATCCGCGTAAAGTGTCAGTGGTAGACCAAAGCGGTAAGCTGCTGACCGGCGACTTGTACGATGAAGCGCCAATCGGCAAAGAAACAGATAAAAAACTCGCCTTTATCCAGAAGCTCGAGCGCAACATTGAGCAGCGCGCCGCCATTATGTTGCTGCCGATCCTCGGCGAGGGCAACTACCGTATTCAGGTGTCATCTGATGTCGATTTCAGCGTGGTAGAAGAAACCCGTGAAGCGATAGACCCGGCGTCAGTGGTACGGTCTGAATCGATTAAAACCGATACCATGCAGGATCAGTTGGCAATGGGGATCCCAGGCTCGCTGGCGAATCAGCCGCCGTTACCGGCGGATCAGCAAGGCGGCGATGATAATCAGCGTACGTCTGAGCGCAATGAAAGCAGCCGCCAGTTTGACAATGGCCGGGCGGTGACCCACACCAAGTTTGAAGTTGGCCGGTTAAAGTCGATGAGCGTATCGGTGCTGGTGAATGAGGCTGCATCGGGTGATACCGGCTGGAGCGAAGCGCAGTTGCAACAGCTGGGCGAAATGGTCAAAACCGCCACCGGTTTTCAGGCTGAACGCGGTGACCAGTTTAATATCACCAGTTTTGGCTTTGTTGCCCCGGCAGAAACCACTGGCGTGCAGGGCGGCCTGCCGTGGTGGCAACTGCCTGAAGTAAAAGAGTATGCCCGTTATGTATTTGGCAGCTTAATTGCACTGGCGCTGATTTTATTTGGTGTGCGGCCGCTGGTTAATCACCTGATCAGCGGTAAAAAACAGCGTGAACCTGACGCCGTCAGCCCTTTTGCCAGCGCTGATGACACGCCGTCTCTGCTTAGCGCCAAAGCCGACGCCCGGGCAGTAGAAGAGACAGCTGCCGTAGCCGATGACATGCCGCAACCTGGCTTTAACGCGATTAACCTGCCACAGGTCGGGTCGGAGTTTGCCGAACAGATTTCACATATGCAGTTACTGGCCAGCAAAGAATCTGACCGGGTAACCGCCGTGATTAAATATTGGGTAGAGCGAGGAGTCAGCATTGAATCAACTAAAGCCTGAACATAGCCGCACTATTACCGATCTGGATCGGGCGGCCATTTTGCTGCTAAGCATGGGCGAGGAAAACGCTGCCGGCATTATCAAAAAGCTAAGCCGGCACGAAGTAAAAGCGTTGTCCGAGCGGATGGCAAAAATTACCAACGTCACCCAGGATGATGTTGCGCTGATCCTGACCGATTTTTTTGACTGCTACCGCAATGAAAGCGGTGTCAGTGGTGCTTCCCGCTTATATCTGGAGCGGGCGCTGGATAAAGCCGTCGGGCGTAAACTGGCGCGTGGCATGCTGGACGATATCTACGGCGGCGCTCTGGTTGATGACTTACGCCGGCTGGAATGGGTGCCGCCAGAGCTGCTGGCCCGTTTCTTAGAGCAGGAACATATGCAGATGCAGGCGCTAATGCTCGCCTTTTTACCGCCGGAGCAGGCATCGGCAGTTATCGCCTTATTCCCGAAACAAAAACACGACGACATTCTGTTCCGCATCGCCAGCCTGCGCGAAGTCAGCGAACATGTAATGGATGATTTGCGTCATACACTGGAAGCCTGTATCGAGTTTGTTGGTGAACAGGTCGGTGCGCGGGTAAACGGCGTGGAGAAAGTGGCCGAAATCATGAACCGTTACAACGGCAATAAGGCCGAGGTAATGGAACTGCTGAAACAACACAACGCCCAGACTGCAGAAGCGGTACAGGATAAAATGTATGATTTCGCCTCGCTGGCCCGGCAAAGCGAAGATGTACTGGCTTACTTGTTGAACGAAATTCCGGACGAGCTGTGGGTCGTTGCGTTAAAAGGCTGCGAACCGGCCATGCTGGACAGCATTATGTCGGCACTGCCCAAGCGCCTGGCACAGGTGTACCGTCAGCAAATTGAGAACACCAAAGCGCAGGCGGTCAGCAAGGTAGAAGCGGCGCGGGCCGAAATTATGCGGATGATCCGCCAGATGATGGCGAAAAACGAAGTCGATTACCGCTTATACGAAGAAGCGACGCTGGGGTAAGTTATGGCCGATCTGTATCGCTTTCCCGGCGTGCAGCGCGATGTATCGTTGCCCGCTATCGAGCTGCAGTTGCAGCAGGCGTTTGAGCGTGGCCTGACAGAAGGCAAGCGGCTGGGTGCTGAAGACGCAGAGCAGCGGCTTAAACAGCAAGCCGAGCAGGCTGCCCGTGCCGAGGCTGATAGCCAGCTGCAAAACGCGGTGACGGAGCTGCGCCAGCAGTTTGCGCAGCAATTACAACAGCTTGAACAGCAGTTGCAACAACATCATCAGCAGCAGGAACAACAACTGGCGCAGGCAGTGTATGAACTGGTCAGTAAACTAAGCGAACTGACGCTGGAGACCGAGCTGAGCTTACAGCCGGCGCATTTGCAGCAAGCGATAAACACGCTGTTGCCGGTATTGCAGGTTAATGAACACATCAGTGCGATACGGCTGTCGCCGCAGGATCTGGCCTGGTGGCAGCAGCTGCAGCAAACCGCACTGGGTACTGTGACACTGCAGGCTGATAGTAAGCTGGCGACCGGCAGTGCGGTGTTTGTTGGCGCGTCGCAGTTGCATCTGGCTGATTTTCGCCAGCGTTTAGACAGTTTGTTACCGCAGGTACAGCAACAATTACTGGGCAACAGCCATGACGGTACTTAACCGGCTACAGCAGGCTGCCACTCAGCTGCAACCCGGGCCTTTATATCAGAGCTTCGGCACCCTGGTACGGGTAAACGGTATGCTACTGACGGTAGCGGGCGGCCAGTACACCTTGGGGCAGCGTTATCAGGTTGAAGGTCAGGCCGGACACTGGATTGAAGCTGAAGTGGTGGGCTTTGATCGCGAACAGGCATTTTTGATGCCGCTGACCGATGCCAGTGAGCTGACCACCGGTGCCCGCGTGCGGCCACAGGCCAAACCGGCGCTGACGGTCAGCCATGCCTTGCTTGGCCGCGTGGTAGACGGCTTATTGCAACCGCTTGATGATGGCCCGCCGCTGCAACGCGGTGAGCAAATCAGCAGCCAGAATATGGCCGTTAACCCGATGCAGAAAAAGGGCGTCACTACGCCTTTGGATGTGGGCATTAAAGCGATCAACGGCCTGTTTACCGTGGGGCAGGGCCAGCGACTGGGCCTGTTTGCCGGCTCAGGCGTCGGTAAAAGTAAATTGCTTGGCATGATGACCCGCTTTACCAGTGCTGATGTGGTGATCGTAGGCCTGGTGGGCGAGCGTGGCTGGGAAGTAAAAGATTTTATCGAGCATAGCCTGGGGCCGGATGGCATGAAAAAAGCCATAGTGGTAGCGGCACCGGCCGATCAGTCGCCACTGCTACGGATGCGCACCGCTGAGCTGGCGCACCGGCTGGCGGCCTGGTTCCGCGATCAGGGCCTGCACGTATTGCTGCTGGTGGACTCTCTTACCCGTTATGCCCAGGCGCAGCGCGAAATAGCCTTATCGGTAGGCGAGCCACCGGCCACGCGCGGTTACCCGCCTTCGGTATTCAGTAAATTAACCCAGTTGGTGGAGCGCGCTGGCAACAGCAGTGACAGCAGTGGCAGCATGACCGCCATTTATACCGTACTGGCAGAAGGGGATGACCAGCAGGACCCGATAGCCGATGCCGCCCGCGCCATTCTGGATGGCCATATTGTATTAAGCCGGCAACTGGCCGAGCGCGGCCATTATCCGGCCATTGATATCGGCGCGTCGATAAGCCGCGTTATGCCGAATATTGTGTCAGCGACCCAGCTGAAAAGTTGTTATAGCTTAAAAAGGCTATACAGCCGCTATCAGCAAATTCAGGAACTGATCCCACTGGGCGCTTATCAACCAGGCAAAGATACTGAGCTGGATAATGCCGTGGCAATGTACCCGAAAATAGAAGCATTTTTGTGTCAGGGCCTGAACGAGCAGGTCGATTTTGCCGAGACAGAACAACAACTGACGAAGCTGGCGGTGTAGCATGCTGGAAAAATATTTGCAGACGCAACAGGATAACTTCGACATTATGCGCAGCCGCCACGGCCAGCTGCAGCAGAAGGCAGATTTTGAACAGCAGCGTGCGCAGTTACTGGCACAGCATATCGATGCGATGGAAAGTAATCAGCAGATGCGCTGCAGCCTGAGCTTACAAAACCTGTCTGGTTTAAAACATATTTTGCAGGATATGGCGCAGCAGCAACAGCAGCGTAGCGCTCAGGCCGAGCAGGAGGCCAGCCGCCAGCAGCAAGCCTGCAGCAAACAGGCCGCCTATAATCTGGCGCTACAGCAAATTCTGGATAACCGCCAGCAACAGCAGCTGATACAGCTGCAGCGGCGTGAACAAAAGCAGCAGGATGAACTGGCGATGCAGATGTTTCAGCGCCAGCGTGCGGCGCTGTAGCTGGCTACTTTACAATAAAATCAAAATAGCGGTCGGTGTAGGCCGGTGGCTGATGGGTAAAGTGCCACCATTCCATGTTGTATACCTTAAAGCCAGCGCCCAGCATCAGGCTTTCCAGCCGTTGCCGGTTTGCCTGCTGTTGCTTGGTAATACCCTCGGCGCCAACATTGGACACGGGGTCAAACATATCAAACTTTGAACCCATATCCAGTGGCTGCCAGTTACCGGCAGCGTCTTTTTGTGCCAGCGTTAAATCCACCGTGCTGCCACGGCTGTGGCCGGATTTTTCCGCGATATACTCGCCGACCAGTTTATCTTTAGGCAGATTGGGGTAGTACTGCGCTTTGGTGCTGGTGTCGCTTAAATCGCTGGCCCAGCGCATAAAGTGGTTTACTGCCCGCTGGGGCCGGTAGCAGTCGTACACCCAAAGCGTAAGCCCCTGCGCCGTAGCGGCCTGCTGCACTTTGACCAGAGCTTGGGCAGCGTCACGCTGCAGGAAGCATTTATTGGCCTGATAGCCATCAACACGGCTGCCAACAAAGTTATTAGTACCCAGATACGCCATATGCACCTGAATATCGGCGCTTAATGTGCTGATATCGGTAAAATCTTCGGGTACCTCTGATACAGGTAGTGTTCCGCTACCGTTTCCGAGGAGCATAGCGATCAGTGTCAGAGTTTTCATATCATTAATACCCCGGCAGTTAAAAAGGCCAGCAATGCCAGTACACCACAAAATAATGCATAAGGTAGCTGGGTTTTTACGTGTTCGAGTAAATCACAGCCGGATGCGACTGAGCTAACCGCGGTACTGTCGGAAATCGGCGAGCAGTGATCGCCAAACACACCGCCACTTAAAATGGCTGCCAGCACCAGTGACGGCGGCAGCCCCAGCAGTTCGACCATAGGCATGCCGATCGGAATGAGTATGGCAAAAGTGCCCCAACTGGTGCCGGTGGTAAACGAGATCAATGCGCCGGCTAAAAACAGCAGGGCCGGTATCAGTACCAGCGGCAAGCTGTCGTTAACGATGGACGCAATAAAAGTACCGGTGCCCAGCAGTTTAAGGCTGCTGCCAAGCGCCAGTGATAACAGTACTATGGTGACCAGCGGCAGTAATTCGCTCATGCCTTTAAAGCCAATATCAACCAGCTGCTGATGCTTAAAGCGCTTACTGACCAACATCATAGAGTAGGCGACTAAACAGGCCAGCGTCGTGGCATAGAGCACTGATTGTGAACCCGAGCCACCCACCAGTCGGCCATTGCCGGTCATCAGCATAAAGCCGATCATGGATGCCACTAAGGTAAACAGCGGCACCAGCATAAAGCTGGCTTTACTCGGCGGTACGTCTATTTCCGTGTGCGCCGCCAGTGTGTGTAACTCTTGCTCGGCTTTGCGCATTGGGCCATATACTTTGCCGCTGATAATGGTGTACAGCACCACGGTTAGGGTAAACAACGCATAAAAGTTAAGCGGAATAGTGCCGATCAGTACTGATACCGGGCTTTCCCCAAGGGAATAAGTGCTGAGCAGGCCGAGAATATAGGCGCCCCAGCCATTAAGCAGAATAATAATACAGATAGGCGCACTGGTACTGTCGATAATATATGCCAGCCGTGCCCGGCTCATTTTGAACTTGTCGAATAAACCCCGTGAGCTGATACCGGCTGTCAGCGAACTTAGGTTAGACTCGATAAAGGTTACAGAGCTGATAAAAAACGTCAGTAAACCAGCCTGACGGCCTGATTTGGCAATGCCTTTATCGACCAGCAATTTCACCGTAGCCGATACACCACCCGAGTCGCGCATATAGGCCAGCAAGCCGCCTACCAGTAACGAGAACATCAGAATACGGGCATTGTCGCCATCTTTGGTTACCGCAACAATACGTTCCAGCGTTTGAATGCCGCCGTCCAGCAGCAAGCCAGCCCCGGCACCCTGGCCGGCCTGCAAAAAAATCAGCAGTTCGGCGCTGCACAATGACAACAGCAACGCCAGGATCACTTCTTTGCGCCACAATACTACAACAATGGCGACCAGCGCCGGAATGAGGGTTAACCAATCAGCCAAAATGGCCTCCTGCTATTATTATTCTGTTTCGCGTAAATGCTGAATAATTTATACCGGTTGTGCTTTACTGTCGCAAGCACTGCGCAGGCATTTGCGATGAAGCGGGCATTGCAGCCGATTGCGATAGATGGCGCTGTGCAGCAGTTTGCTGGCAGTCGCTTTACTTGCAATTGTTAACAGAATTGCGCGATGCTACCAGGCGAAAGCAGTTAAGCAGGGGTGCATTATGCAGCATGCGTTACGGTGGCTTCTGGCCGGATTATTCAGTTTAACCACGGCGGTACAGGCAATGACAGCAGGCAGTTTGTCGGCAGACGATTATCAGCAGATAAAACAAACGGGGTTGGACAAACCTCAACTCACCCATAGCGACATAGCGCCGCTGCTGCAATTGCATCAGCATAACCCGCTGTTCCGCTTTAAGCAGCTCGGGCAGTCGGCACTGGGCACACCGATCTGGCAGATTGATATCGGCACCGGCCCGGTAAAAGTGCTGGCGTGGTCGCAAATGCATGGCGATGAAGCCACAGCGACAGCCGCTTTGATGGACTTACTGAACTTTATCAGTGCTGATCAGCAACAACCGTGGCGCGATAACTGGCTAAATAAAGTAACACTGCGGCTGATCCCGATGGTAAACCCGGATGGGGCAGCAGCGAACACCCGCTTTAACAGCATGGGTATTGATATCAACCGCGATGCCAAAGCGCTGCAAAGCCCGGAAGGGCGCTTGCTGATGCAGGCGGCGAAAGACTTTAAACCGGACTTTGGCTTAAACCTGCACGATCAAAACCGGTTTTATGCCGCAGGCGACAGCAATAAACAAACCACGATTTCGTTGCTGGCACCAGCGTTTAACGACGCCAAAGACATCGACGCCGCGCGAAAAAAAGCCATGCAATTGATTGGCGATATGGCCGACCTGATGGCGGAGCAACTGCCGGGTTATTTGGGTAAGTACGATGATACTTTTTCGTGGCGCTCTTTTGGTGACACCTTTGCCGGCATGGGCATTAGTACCGTGCTGATTGAATCCGGCGGCCACCCGAAGGATGACAACCGCCAGGTTGCACGGCGGCTGAATACCCAGTTACTGGTGATGAGCATTGAAAGTATCGGCAGCGGTGCCTATCAGCAGCAATCACTCAGTGCTTATCAGGCCATTCCGTTTAACCGCGATGGCGGCATTAAAGACGTGCTGCTAAGCAATCTGAACATCAGTGTTAACGGCCACAACGCCAAAGTGGACCTGGCACTGGATTTAGATCTTGAAGCAGACAAAATCGCCCGCATCCGCGACATCGGCGATTTATCTATTTATGGCGCTTATCATCAGCTGGATGTTGCCGGTTTGAGTTATCAGGCGCCTAAGGCGTACAGCCTGACCAAAGCACTGACTCTGGATAAAGCTGCTTATCTGGCACTGCTACGCGAAGGCTACAGCCATTTCAGTGGCGATGCGGCTTTGCTGACCAATAACAGCGGCCTGCCGGTAGTGATAAACCCGAAAGGGCTAAACGGTAAAATGCCGCAGCGTTACCGGCTGGCAACCTTTTTACTGCGCAACGAACAGGGTGTGCAGCGGGCACTGCTGAACGGTCAGCTGCTTGATGTCAGTAGCGGTAAGCTGTTAAACCCGCTGGGCACATAGTATTTTGCAGCCGGGGCTAAATTGCCGGATGCATTTAGTTGCTGCGCTCTGTGGTTGTAGTGCCGAGTAAAAACGTCAGTGGCAGATGCAAACGCTCTGCCCAGGCGTGTTCGCTATGCTCTGCGCCGTCAAAACGCAGTGTTTGCCAGTCTGCTGCGGTGTAACCCTTACTTTTAATAATGGCATCCGCTTGCGCCTGCAGTGGCGGGTACCAGGCGTCCAGCGTAGCGGTGCCAAAATCAAAATACAGTTTATGCTTACCTGCGACTGGCAGCGCCTGGCGCATGTAAGCAAAGAATGCAGCCGGCACCGGATTATCATCCTGCGCAAATACACCGGGCCAGTGGGTTGATAAACAGGCCGCGCCGCCAAAAACGCCGGGGTATTCACTGATGGCGTACATCGATATCAGGCCGCCCATGCTCGACCCCATAACAAAGGTATTGGTCGCATCAGGCAACACATTAAAATGACTGTCGATGTAAGGCTTTAGCTCTTGCACCAGAAATTTCAGGTAGTTATCGGAGTACACAGCATCAGTAAACAGCGGTTGCTGCTCGCCCTGTGTTAACTGATACAGCGCCTGTTGCTGCTCTGCCGATAAGCTTTGAAACGGTTTTTGCGGGAAATACTCACTATGGCGGTGGGCGGCTGCATTAAAAATACCCACGACGATAAAAGGCCGGGTTTTACCTTCTGCCATCAGTGCGGCTGCCACTTCATCCACCCGCCATTCCTGCTGGTTCCAGCTGCTGTTGCCGTCAAACAGCATCTGGCCGTCATGCATATACACTACGGCATAACGCTGTGCTGCACTGTAGTCGTCGGGTAACCAGATATCGATATTGCGCGGCGGAATAAACACCGAACTGAAGCCTTGCAGACGTTCAATACGGCCGCTTTTGACCTTTGGCAGGCTGGCAAACAACTGGCTGCTAAACAGCAGCAATAACAGCAAGGCAAGTAGCTTCATCTGAGATCCCAAAACAGGTAAAAGGCAGCTGCAATGCAGCATATGGCTAGTATGGCCGTATCTGAATATTAATGCAGGGTGTTTGCTATACTTTGGCGGTTTCAATTTTAAACCGGAGAACATTATGCGTCTAATACTACTGACAGCCTTAATGCCATTTATGTTGGCGGCAGCAGAAAATCAGGCCACCCACTGTCAGCTGGGTGATGCGGTGCGGGTCATTGAAGTGGTGTACCCCGAGGGCACAGAGCTGCCGTGTGAAGTGCATTACGGTAAAGATGGCCAGAGCAGTGTGCTGTGGCGCGCCAGCAGCGAAGCAGGTTATTGCGAGCAAAAAGCCGCAGAGTTTGCCGAAAAACAACGCGGCTGGGGCTGGCAGTGTGTGGTTACTGCGGGTAAATCTCAGGCTGAAACCAGCGCTCAGCCTGAGGGCTAAAACCTTTTTAGCGGGTTAATTGCTGCTGCCAGCTTAACAATGCATCAAGTTGCTTACGCACCAGGCCTTGTATTTTTTCGTCTATCAGGTTGCCATCAGTATCAAAACTGCCGGCAAAGGCATTTGAGAACACTTCCGGCTGGTTTAACGGGTGCAGGTTTAAGAATACGCATACCTGACGCAGATGATACTGTGACCGGCTGGTACCCATGCCGCCGCCGGCGCCCATAATGGCCACCGGTTTACCGCTCAGCAGGTGGTTATCCGGTTCGCGCGATGCCCAGTCCAGCGCATTTTTCAGCGCCGGTGCCAGCGAATAGTTGTATTCCGGACAGGCCAGTATCAGCGCATCAGCTTCGCCCATCTGTTGCAGCAATTGTTTAACGGCAGCTGGCTTTTCTGCCAGATCAGAGTTGTAAAAGGGGACTTCCATTAAATCTGCGATATGAATTTTCATACCGTCAGGCGCATGCGCCTGAGCGTAGCGCACTAAACCGCGGTTGGTGGATTTGGCTCTCAAGCTGCCACAAATAGCCAGCACATTAATACTCATTGTTTACTCCCTGGTTTGCTGTAACGACTGTTCAGTGTAGCTTAGGTTCAACGCTTTGGCCTGGGTTCAAATTATTTGAACATGAAGCGCAAATTATTCCGCTTTTTCTGCTACAGCTCAGCGACTACTCTGCTTAGGTAATGTGAACTTATTTGAGGAGATAACAAAATGTTTGAGATGAGATATGCAGCTGATCGCGGCAAGGCAGATTTCGGTTGGTTACAGAGTCAGCACACGTTTTCGTTTGCCAGTTATTATGATCCGGCGCAAATGGGCTTTTCAGCACTCAGAGTGATCAACGACGATAAAGTTGCGCCAGGTGCGGGCTTTGACACCCATGGTCACAAAGACATGGAAATTTTAAGCCTGGTACTGACAGGTAAAATTGCCCATAAAGACTCGGCAGGTAATACCGAAGTACTGCCGGCAGGCGAGTTCCAGCTGATGAGTGCCGGCCGGGGCATCTACCACAGTGAGTTTAATGCCAGTAACGCAGAACAGCTGAAGTTTCTGCAAATCTGGATCCAGCCGAATCAATTCGGTGGTGAGCCGGGGTATCAGCAAAAAGACTTTGGTCAACGTGAAGGGTTAACGCTGATCCTGTCGCCGGACGGCCGGGATGGCAGTCTGGTAGTGCGGCAGAATGCATTTTTATATCAGCTGATACTGGCACAAGCCGGCCAGCAGCAGTTAGCGCTGGCTGCCGGGCGTAAAGTGTATATTCACCTGATAACGGGTGAGCTTGACGTATCAGGCCATACGCTGCAGCCAGGCGATGGTATTAAAATCAGCGAACAGGCGGCATTGCAGTTAAAAGCAACGGCTGACAGCAAAGCGCTGATATTTGACCTGCCGTAACGGCGCTTGAGCAAAAAGATGGATGGTCAGACTGGTATTTTGTTAACATTCTGCCAGACTGAGACCAGATAACAACAGGATGTTGTAGATGAAACGCTATCTGGTCGCTGTACTTTTATTGGCCGCGTCAGCACTGGCTGGCCCGGCCATGTCTGCAGTCAGCACGCCAGAAAAAACTGCATTACCCGAGGCGGAAATCATGCCGCCGGTGCTGCGGTTTGTCGTCTACTACCCGCATTTTCCGCCGTACATCTATACAGAGCCACCACAGAACCAGGTGATCGGTATCATTCCTGATTTACTG
>NZ_DATCSY010000167.1:0-19458 GCF_036568245.1 Rheinheimera sp.
CCTGAATGAGCAGATGAAGGCGATACAGCGTGAACTGGGTGAGCTTGAAGACACACCGGACGAGTTTGAAGCGCTGAGCAAAAAAATTGAGCAGGCGCAGATGCCAGCTGAGGTTGCAGATAAAGCCAAAGCGGAGCTGCAAAAGCTGAAGATGATGTCTCCGATGTCGGCAGAAGCCACGGTTGTGAGAAGCTATATCGACTGGCTGGCAAATGTACCCTGGAAAAAGCGCAGCAAGGTTAAGAAAAACCTGGCAGTGGCTGAGGAAATTCTTAATGCAGACCATTACGGTCTGGAGAAAGTGAAAGAACGTATCGTCGAGTATCTGGCGGTGCAGCAGCGCGTTAATAAACTAAAAGGCCCGATTTTGTGCCTGGTGGGACCGCCTGGGGTTGGTAAAACGTCGCTTGGTCAGTCAGTCGCAAAAGCAACTGGCCGCAAATATGTGCGCATGGCTTTAGGCGGTGTACGTGATGAAGCAGAGATCCGTGGTCACCGACGGACCTATATCGGCTCAATGCCCGGCAAAATTATTCAGAAAATGGCCAAGGTGGGTGTTCGTAATCCGCTGTTTCTGCTGGATGAAATTGACAAGATGGCATCCGATTTCCGCGGTGACCCTGCGGCGGCACTGCTTGAGGTATTAGACCCTGAGCAGAATACCAGCTTCAGTGATCATTACCTGGAAGTGGATTATGACCTGTCAGACGTAATGTTCTTTGCAACGTCTAACAGCTTAAATATTCCTGCCGCGCTGCTGGACAGGATGGAAGTGATACGTCTTGCTGGTTACACCGAGGACGAGAAGCTAAACATTGCCAAACAGCATCTGATTCCGAAGCAGATTGGTCGTAATGGCTTAAAAACCAGCGAAATTGTTATTGAAGACTCCGCAATTATCGGCATTATCCGTTACTACACCCGTGAAGCGGGTGTGCGCAGTCTGGAGCGGGAAGTATCAAAGTTATGCCGGAAGGCTGTAAAACAAATTCTGCTGACGAAAGATTTAAAACAAGTTGTGGTTAATCAGCAAAATCTTGAAGATTTTCTCGGTGTGCAACGTTATGACTATGGCAAAGCTGAGGACAGCAACCGTATTGGTCAGGTAACGGGCCTGGCGTGGACAGAAGTAGGCGGCGATTTGCTGACAATAGAAGCAGCGTCCGTTATGGGTAAAGGCAAATTGACCTTTACCGGCTCGCTGGGTGATGTAATGAAGGAATCTATCCAGGCTGCTATGACGGTTGTTCGCAGCAGAGCGGCGGGCCTGCGTATCAATGAAGATTTCTACGAGAAACGTGATATTCACGTGCATGTGCCTGAAGGGGCTACGCCAAAAGATGGCCCAAGTGCCGGTATCGGTATGGTGACAGCATTGGTTTCTAGCTTAACAGGTAATCCGGTGCGGGCTGATGTCGCGATGACCGGTGAGATTACGCTTCGCGGTGAAGTGTTGCCTATAGGTGGTCTGAAAGAGAAACTGCTGGCGGCGCACCGCGGCGGTATTAAACGCGTGTTGATCCCACATGACAACGTGCGCGATTTAAAAGATATCCCGGATAATGTAAAAGGGGATATCGAAATTTGTCCGGTGAAGTGGATTGACGATGTGCTGGAACTGGCGTTACAAGAGCCTTTGGAGCGTGTTTCGGTGCTGGAAACGGCAAAAAATTCAGCAAAAAGCAAAAAAACGGAAAAAAATCCTGCATAGGGGCTTTTCATTCCCGTTGGCTGTGCTAAGTTATGGAAAGTTTCGACCAAGCCCTTGTTATACAAGGGCTGCAGTCAAAGCAAGAATTATTAGTTTTGATGCTTCTTTTGCTTGCAAGCGCCAAAGATGCTTGTTATAACGATTGGGCTCACTTAAAGAACTAATAAAGTGTAGTTGTTGAAAATAATAACAATTGAAGGGGATGATATTGTGAACAAGTCTCAACTTATCGACAAAATTGCTGCTGGTGCAGACATTTCTAAAGCGGCAGCTGGTCGTGCTTTAGATTCGTTCATTGATGCTGTTACTGAAGCTCTTAAGGAAGGCGACTCTGTAGCATTAGTTGGTTTTGGTACTTACAGCGTACGTGAGCGTGCAGCCCGTACTGGCCGTAACCCGCAAACTGGTGCAACTATCCAAATCGCTTCTGCGAAAATTCCTTCTTTCAAGCCAGGTAAAGCGTTAAAAGACGCCTGCAACTAAGCTGTAGTTTTGTCTCAATAACAAAACTCAGTTGGGTGTGCAATTAACTGCTTAGCTATTACAGACTAAGCAGTTAAGACAGGCAGCAGAATATGGTAGCCGTAGCCTCCCAAGGCTTCTCTAAAAAAAGCGCATCTGTTAAGATGCGTTTTTTTTTACGGCAACAGTACTGCTGTTTTGTTGTCTCCCGGCAACATATAGTGAATAAAGAGATCGCGCTAAGATGTTAGAAAAAATCAGAGAAGGCTCACAGGGAATTATTGCCAAGTCTATTTTAGGCTTAGTGATCCTGACGTTTGCACTGGCAGGTGTAGGTAGCTACTTAAATACCCCAGCTGACACCCATGTTGCTGAAGTTAACGGTGAAAAAATCAGCCGGGAAGACTTTGAGCAGGCATTTCAGAACGGACGTGCGCGGATGCAGCAGCAGTTCGGTGAAATGTATGCGGCCCTGGCAGCTGACAGCGGCTATATGAATAATTTCAGAAGTGAAGTTCTGGAAAGTCTGATTGACGAAGCTTTACAAAAGCAGTTGGCAGCCAGTATGGGATTGCGGGTTAGTGACGAGCAGATCCGTGATGCGATTCGTAACATGACTGAATTTCAGGTTGATGGTCAGTTTAATAATGACCGTTACATTGCATTGTTGCGTCAGGCGGGGTATCAACCGGAACAATTCCGGGAACTGATCCGTGAGCAGTTGTCGCGCAATCAGTTAATGATAGGGCTGGTTGGCAGTGAGTTTGCCACAGCTAAAGAAATGCAAGCGCTGATGAAGCTGCAGCAGCAGCAACGCGATATCAGCTATATTCGCTTTAAAGCTGCAGATTTTGCTGATTCGGTCAGTATCACGAATCAAATGCTGCAGGATTACTATACGATGAACCTGTCTCAGTTCGAAACTGAGCAAAAGCTTGCGGTTGAATACATAGAAATTTCTGCCTCGGCACTGGCTTCTGATGAGCAGGCTACGGCGGAAGAAATCGAAGCATACTATCAGGCTAATAAATCGCGCTACGTGCGGGAAGAGCGTCGTCAGGTTGCGCACATCATGCTGGAATCAGAGGAAGACAGCGCAGATGTGGAGCAGCAGGCGCAGGCTATTCTGGCTGATGTTAAGGCGGGCGCAGATTTTGCCGAGTTGGCTAAAGCGAAATCTGCCGATACTTTCTCAGCTGAAAATGGCGGTGTTCTGGATTGGCTGGCTCCAGGCGATATGGACGAGAAATTTGAGCAGGCAGCTTTTGCGTTAACACAGGTGGGTGATGTAAGCGGCGTGGTTAAAAGCGCTTATGGTTACCACATCATTAAGCTGGTTGCATTAGAACCAGAGCAAATTCAGCCATTAGCTGACGTATCTGCTGATATTGCCGAACGCATTAAGCAGGACAGAGCCAGTGCCGCATACTATGAGTTGCAGCAACGTCTGGCAGAGGTGAGTTTTGAAGTCCCAGACTCACTGGAAGACGCCGCTGAAGCAACTGGACAGAAAGTCGTATCTACGCCGCTGTTTAGCCGTAACGAAGCGACAGAGCCTTTATCAGCACCTGCGGTAATGAACAAACTGTTTGATGCAACCTTTATTCAGGATGGTCTGAACAGCGAGTTGATCGAGTTGGACAAAGAGCAGGCGATAGTGGTTCGGGTGACCGAGCATCAGCCAGCACGTACTCAAAGTCTGGATGAGGTTAAAGCTGAGGTTGAAGCCGCAGTGCGGGCGGAGCAAAGCGCTTTACTTGCTAAGCAACAAGCAGAAAAAGTATTAGCTGACGCCACCGAAACAGGTTTGGCGAAGCAAGCCGAGCAGTTAGCTGTAGAGCTTGAGCAATCAGCGGACACGCCACGCTTTGGCGGCACTTTAGATGCAGAGATCCGTGCTAAAGCTTTTGCGATGCCACGGCCACAGGATAAACCGGCGGTTGAGCTGGTAACACTGGCAAACGGTGATGCAGCATTAGTGACGGTGCTGGCAGTAAAAGATGCTGATGTAACCGTTGCACCGGCCGCAGCCCAGTTGGAGCGTCTGGCAGATCAGCAGGCTGAACTGGCGTTCAGGGCAGTGATAGCTGCGCTTAAAGCTAAAGCCGATATCAGCCGTAATTTACGTGCTGCACAAACTGAAGAAGCTCAGTAAGCGCAGATACAGCTGTTAAGAAAAAACCGTGGCATGCCACGGTTTTTTTATGCCTGTGCGCTGTTGATCAGTTTGCGGCTATAGTCGTGACTGGCATTGGCAAATACATGCGCAGTTGCACCGTAGTCCAGCATTTTTCCGTGATGCAGCACCAGAAGATCATCGGCAATATGCTTAACCAGACGCAGATGATTGGTAATAAGTAGATAAGCCAGGCCGGTTGTTTTTTGCAGTTCCAGTAGCAAGTTAACAATTTGCGCCCGCAGTGATGGGTCCAATGCCGTCAAGGCTTCATCAAGGATAAGTAATTTGGGGTCCAGGATCAGTGCTCTGGCCAGTGCAACACGCTGCAGTTGGCCACCAGAAAACATGTGGGGGTAGTATTCACTGTGCTCATCAAGCAGGCCGACTTGTTTTAACACGGTGCGAATTTTATACCGGCGTTGCTCGGTGTCCAGCTGAGTGCTAAAGCGCAGAACGTCATCCAGCATCTGACCAATCTTTTGATGTGGATTTAATGACTTGGCTGCATCCTGAAAAATAAAGCGGATAACGTGATTGTACTGGCGAAAATGACTTATCTGTACTTTAGTGCCCTCAAGCAGAATTTCTCCACGGTCAGGTTTCTCAATGCCGACCAGCATTTTCGCCAATGTACTTTTGCCAGAACCTGTTTCACCAACAATTGCCAGCGTTTTGCCGCTATCAAGACTGAAGCTGATGTCATCTAGTGCAATCACACTGCGCTGACGAAACAGCCCGGCTTGTTTGCGGTAGGTTTTATGTAACTGCTTTACCTCGAGCAGAGTACTCATATGTCTTGATTTCCTATCAGCGGAAAGTGGCAGCTGTAGTAGTGGTTCTGCAGGCGGTCTAACGCTGGTGTTTTTACGCATTCTTTGCGCGCGTTGGGGCAGCGGGGGCCTAGTCTGCAGCCAATAGGCAAATGTTGCAGCACAGGAATACTGCCAGGTAAAGCATACAGCGGCGTTTTTGGTTGCAGATCAGGCTGAAATTCGGGCACGCTTTTAATCAGTGCATGGGTGTACGGATGATAAGGCTGCTTAATAATGGCCGCGGTTTCGCCGGCCTCAACCAACTGACCACAGTAGAGCACGCTCAGGCTCTGCGTATAACGGGCAATACTTTCCAGCTCATGGCTGATCAGCAGCACTGACATACCTTTTAACTGATTGAAACTGGCCAGCAAGCGGAAAAGCTGGGCCTGAGTTGTACTTTCCAGCGTTGTCGTCGGTTCATCAGCTATCAGTAACTTTGGGTTTTTCGCAATCGCCATCGCGATCATGATTTTCTGGCAGACGCCTTCAGACAGCTGATAAGGGTAACTTTGCAGTACCGACTGATGGTCGCGGATCCCGACTTTATGCAGCAGGGCTATAGCTTTGCGCCGGCGCAGATAGCCGCGTTTCCACCAGGGGCCATCGAGCAGGTTATCCGGTATAGCTTCTTCCAGTTGCTCTAGTATCGCTGCAGTAGGATCCAGGCTACGGCTTGGCTCCTGATAAATCATAGCAATGTCGCGGCCGATGATTTTTCGTTGCTGCTCGTATGGCAGGTTAAGTAAATCCTGACCGCGCCAGTTAAACCTGTCTGCGGTAATTTGCCAGCGTTTGTTAAGTACACCAACAATAGCTTTCGCTATCAGGCTTTTGCCCGAGCCGGATTCTCCTACCAGGCCGCGGATCTCGCCTTCACGCAGACTCAGATTTACTCTGTCTACGGCCCGGATCAGTGCATCGGGGGTCTTAAGCTCAATCGTCAGATTCTTGATGTCCAGTAACAGCATCAGTTTTCCCGCCGTTTTTTGGCAGCGTTACGCAAACCATCGCCTACAAGATTAACAGATAACACGGCCATAAAGATTAATAATCCAGGTACGGCAACGCTTACCGGTGCGATATAAATCAGGTCTAACGAGTCGCCTATTATTGCGCCCCATTCTGCGCTGGGCGCCTGAGCACCTAGCCCGAGAAAGCCAAGTGCAGCTATATCCAGTGTTGCAGTCGACAGTGCCATAGTGGCCATCAATGTCAGACGCTCCCAGATATTAGGCAGAATAATCCGGCTGAATACCTGCCAGTTGTTTGCGCCATCCAGGCGATAGGCGACAACATAGTCCTGGCTTAGCTGTTCGGCTATAGCATTGCGGATCCCATGCACAAATTGAGGCAGCAGTGCCAGCATAATTGCCCAGGTAGTGTTTTGCAGCCCAGGCCCCAGTATCGCTACAATAATGATGGCCAGCAGCAGGGAAGGTATTGTCAGTGCCAAATCCAGCACATGATTGAAGATACTGGATTTTACACCTTTGCTCATGCCTGCCAGCGTACCGAGCAGCAGCCCCATAAACAGGGCGCCGAGCACGGTAATTATTGCTATGCCAAAGGTGTAGCGGGCACCTACTAACAGCCTGGAGAATAAATCCCGGCCAAGATCGTCTGTACCAAACGGGTATTGCACCAAGCCTTGTTCTGACCAGGACGGCGGCAGCAATAACAAACTATCGTTTTGTAAATAAGGGTCATGGGGGCTTATCAGTGGCGACATCAGTGCCAGCAGAAAAAAGATAACAAACAGTAACAGCCCCGCGACTGCACTGTGTTGCCTGGAAAACTCTCGCCATAATTGTCTGATGGGGGAGCGGGCAAGTTGTTCATCCGGAAGCAGACGGAATTTAGCCATATCAGCGTTTCCTTGCCAGCGGGTTAAATAGGGTGTGCAGTATTTCTGTCAGCATATTTACTGTAATGACCAGGGTAGATATTACCAGCAAGCCCGCCTGGATAGCCGGATAATTACGCTGATAAATGCTGTCAATCAGCCAGCGGCCTATGCCGGGCCAGGAAAAAATAACTTCTGTAATCATGGCCAGTGTAATCAGGGTACTAAATTGCAAGCCAATTTGCCGGATCACAGGCAGCAGAGCGTTACGGAGTGCATGCCGGTAAAGTACCTGCCCCCGGTTGAGACCTTTCGCCCGGGCGGTTTTTATATAGCTTTGCTCCCATACATCCAGCATAGCGTCGCGGGTGAACCTTATCATTACGGTAGTGGGGAAAGTCGCCAGTACTATTGTCGGCAACAGCAAATGCCGTAGCGCATTTAACAATGCTTCCTGACGATGCGCGCTACCTGACAGCAGTATATCCGGCAGCATAAAGCCGGTGATATGGTTAATTTCATATAAAACGCCAACCCGACCTGCGGTTGGCAGCCAACCCAGAGCAAGTGAGAACAACATGATAAGCAGCAGCGCCCACCAGAACACCGGAATAGAGTAACCTGCAACCGCAACGGCAGAAATCAGTTTGCTCAGCGTACCCTCTGGTTTTATAGCGGCGATAATACCGACCGGAATACCGATAAAAAACGAAATGAACAACGCATAAGATGCCAGCTCAAGCGTTGCTGGTAGCAACATCTGCATTTCCTGTAGCAGGGGCTGCTGGCTGGCAAATGACAGTGCCCAGTTACCGGAAAAAATGCGGCCAAGGTACGCCAGATATTGTGCAATGTAGCCCTGATCCATCCGGTATTCCTGTAGCAACAGGGGGAGCTGCTCGGCAGAAATATGTCGTAACCCGGTGAAATTCTGTAGCGGTTCGCCCGGAAACAGATATCCCAGGCTAAAGGCAAAAATGCTCAGTGCAATAAAGACGAACGCCAGCAAAAACATCCGGCGCAGCAGATATAAGATCATTTGACTTCCTTAACTGCGTTAGCCAGCGCGATCCCGCCATAGGGGTTTATTCTCACTCCTTTAATATCGCTGCTTATTGCCTGAAAGCGTTGGGAGTGCGCGATGCTAAGCAACGGCATTTGCTCTGCCAGATATTGCTGTGCCGCCATATAATAGCTGCGCCGCTGTTTCTGATCTGCAGTGAGTAAGGCCTGACTTATCAGGTTGTCAAAGGTTTCATCGCACCAGTTAGCACGGTTCGACCCGGTCAGAGCTGCGCTGCAGCTTAACAGTGGCCGGAAAAAGTTATCCGGGTCGGCATTGTCGGCCGACCATCCAATCAGCACAGAATCATGCTCATAGGCCCCGAGCTTACGGCGAAAACTGTTCCACTCGTAGGATACAATACTGGCCCGTACGCCAATTTGTGCCAGATCGGCTTGCATCAATTCAGCCATTTTCAAAGCATTAGGGTTGTACAGGCGCTGTACAGGCATCGCCCAGATATCCATACTAAAGCCATCAGGGTAGCCAGCTTCGGTCAATAACGCTTTTGCTTTAACCGGGTCATACTGCTGTACCACCAGGTTAGGGTTGTAGGCCCACGAGGTTGGCGGCAGTACAGAATCGGCTGCAGTGGCGTGGCCGAAATAGACAGCCTGCAAAATAGCATCACGGTTAATCGCATGCGCCAGCGCCTGGCGTACTTTTACCTGATCAAACGGTGGCTTGGCAGTATTAAATGCCCAGAAGCCAATATTCATACTGGTGCTTTCCTGCACATCAACATCGGCCCTTTTACTGATCAGGCCAAGTTCAGCCACGCGGGGAAACGCCACCACATCGCACTCATGTGTAAAGAGTTTCGCCATGCGTCTTGCGTTATTGGGCACTATGTCAAATACCAGCTGTTCTGGCTTGGCTGGCTCCCGCCAGTGATTGCGGTGGCGATAATAGCGGATCAGTACATCTTTCTGGTATTCCTTAAACCTGAAAGGGCCGGTTCCTACCGGATGGCTATCCATTCTGGAAAGCTGGCCGGATCTAACTAATTGAGCACCATATTCAGCTGATAAAATGGCAGCAAAATCGGTTGCGATATTCGATAGAAAAGAGCTGTCTGGCCGGCTCAGTTCAAAACGCACCTGATGCGATGTGTCGGCCGTAACACTGTCGACCAGATCAGCCCAGTCGACACTCTGGAAAAAAGGATAGTTTCCACCGCCCTGGCGGTGAAATGGGTGGCTGCGTTGCATAATACGGTTGAAAGTAAAAACCACATCCTCAGCCAGCAACGGCCTGGACGGGCTAAAGTATTCCGTCTGGTGAAACTGCACATCTTCACGCAGTGTGAAAAGGTAAGTTTTGCCATCTGCGCTGACCTGCCAGCTTTTAGCCAGTGCTGGCACCAGCTCGCCGGTATCTGCATCTATCTCCAGTAAGCGGTCATAAAGTTGCTGACTGATGGCATCAATGGTGGTGCCGGATGTCACCAACTGAGGGTTAAATGTTTCCGGAGACCCTTCAGAGCAATATACCAGGCCACTGCGCACGGTATCCGGCAATGGTGGCTTACAGCCGCTTAGCAAGGTGATGCTACACACGAGTAAAGACATGGTGCAGCAGTGCAAACCGGATCGTGATATTTTCCGGGGGGTTGGCTTCATACTTGTTGGCTGTCCAGTAACTGATACTTTTTCATGTAGCCACGTAACTGATGATACGTCAGATTAAGCAGTTCTGCGGTTTTTTTCTGGTTGAACTGGCTGGCTGCCAGTGCTTGTTTGATAAGGCTGACCTCAAAATCCTGCGACAACGTTTTAAAGTCCTGCGTCTGGCTAAAATCGAACTGACTGGTGCCTGTTGCCGCCGGTACAGGTAAGGCGGCTTGGGGGACTACTGCGGGTTCTGATGGAATAGAGGCCGCTTGTGGCTTCGGAGCTTTGATACGTTGCTTGGGGCGGTACGGTGATTCAAACGGATCCAGTAAAATATCATGAACCGGCACATAGGCATTATTTGTGCGGTAAACACTGCGCTCCACCACATTTTTCAGTTCACGCACATTACCCGGCCAGTGGTAATCCAGCAAAGTGCGCTTTGCTTTTTCGCTAAAGCCGCTGAATAATTCAAAGCCAAGCTCGCGGGCCATGTTTATCGCAAAGTGCTCTGCCAGAAGTAAAATGTCTTCACGCCGCTCACGCATCGGTGGCAGGGTGATAACATCAAAAGCCAACCGGTCAAGCAGGTCAGCCCGAAATTCACCGTGCTCGGCTAGCACCGGTAAATCTTCGTTGGTCGCGCAGATTAAGCGCACATCTGTTTTGATTGGCCTGCTGCCACCAACCCGTTCAAACTCGCCGTACTCTATTACCCGCAGCAGCTTTTCCTGTACCAGGCCCGGTGTATTTGCCAGCTCATCAAGGAACAAGGTGCCGCCATGGGCGCGTTCGAAGCGGCCTTCATGGCGTTTACTGGCGCCGGTGAAAGCGCCGGCTTCGTGGCCAAACAGTTCACTTTCCAGCAGGTTTTCGTTCAATGAAGCGCAGTTCAGCGTCAGGTATTGCTGGTCCCAGCGTTGTGACAAGAAATGTAAACGGGCTGCGATAAGTTCTTTACCGGTACCCCGTTCACCGATAATAAGTACCGGCTTGTCCAGCGGTGCACTTTGCGAGACCTGATCCAGCACATTAAGAAAGCTGTTAGACTGGCCCACCAGATTATCTTGTTGGAATTTTCTGCTCATGGCGTGCTATTAGTTAGTTAAATTGGCTAATTAGTAGTGTATTTCATAATGGCTGGCAGCAGAAGCTTTTCATTAAAATAAATAAAAAATAATACTATTCAATGATTTAAATTAATTTGAAAAGTTGGCAAGAAACCTGAATAGCTTAGGCTGTACTTAACCAGTCATTTAAGAGGTAAACATTATGGGTATTTTTTCACGCTTCTCAGACATAGTGAATTCAAATATCAACGCATTGTTAGATAAAGCCGAAGATCCGGAAAAAATGGTGCGCTTGATTATTCAGGAAATGGAAGACACCTTAGTAGAAGTGCGTTCTTCTTCTGCTAAAACCATCGCTGAGAAAAAAGAATTGCAACGTGTGGTCAACCGTTTACAGGAAGAAGTTACTGACTGGCAAAGCAAAGCTGAGCTGGCACTGAGCAAAGAACGGGAAGACCTGGCCAGAGCGGCACTGATAGAGCGGCAGAAGGCTGCTGAGCAGGTCGAGACTGTTATTGCCGATATCAGCAACCTTGATGAGCATATTGGTAAACTGCAGGATGAAGTCGCCCAGCTGCAGGAAAAGCTGGCTGATGCCAAAGCACGGCAGAAGTCGATGCTGATGCGTCAGAAAACTGTAGCTTCGCGCCTGGAAGTGAAGAAAACGCTGGATAGCAACCGTATCAATGACGCGATGTATAAATTTGAGCGTTACGAGCAGAAAATTGATACGCTGGAAGCTCAGGTTGAAGCCTATGATCTGGGTAAGAAAACGTTAAAAGACGAGTTTGCTGAGCTGGCTGCACAGGACAAAATTGATAATGAACTGGCAGAGCTAAAAGCTAAAGTAAATCAAAAAGATAAAGACGCCTGATAATCAGGCGTCCGGGAGTTGCAGATGGATATTCATGAAATAATTTTTGTGCCACTGATCCTGTTTATGATTTTTGTGGCGCCAATCTGGGTCATAATGCATTACCGCAGTAAGAACAAGATTGGCCAGGGGTTGTCAGATCAGGAACTGTCGCAGTTAAATGAACTGGCGCAACGGGCGGAAAAAATGGCTGACCGCATTAAAACGCTGGAAGCCATATTGGATGCCGAAAGTCCGAAATGGAGGACTCAGCATGACTAAGCAAAAACGCGAGCTGCTGCGGGATGATGCCAATGGTAAAATTGCCGGCGTATGCGCCGGTATTGCAGACTACTTCGGCTGGGAGCTTTGGCTGGTAAGGATCATTACCGTATCAGCATTTTTTCTCGGTGCTGGCGGTTTCGTGTTTGTGCTGTATGTTGCTGCCTGGGTCGTGCTGGAAAAAAAGTCCAAAGCCGCTGCTAAACAGGAAAGCAGCGCTGACTATAAACCTGCAACAGAACGTCCGGTGGAAGTTAAAACACGTGTCTGGCAGCGCGGCGAAGCACCAAAACAAGCTCTGCAGCACTTGTCTAATCAGTTTAACGGTTTAGAGCTGCGCTTACGCGATATGGAACGGCACGTGACTTCAGCGAAGTTTCAGCTGAATCGTGAATTCAACAGCCTGTAGTTTACGATATCAATTGCCTATGAGTTTACTTGGTAGAATCAAGCATCAGGGGCGCGAGCTAACCGGTCGCGCCCTTGAACGTCATTTGCGCCTTGGCGTAACAGGGCTGAGCGGCTCCGGCAAAACAGCCTTTATTACGTCTCTCGTGCATCAGCTTACCCAAGGCGATAATAGCGGCAATCTGCCATTTTTTGATGTTGTGCAGCAGCAGCGTTATCTGGGTGGACAGTTGGCAGGCCAGGTTCTGGCTGTGCCTCGTTTTCCGCTTGAGCAAAACCTGCAGTATCTGCAGCAAGAGCCACCTGTCTGGCCTCCTTCAACCACTGGCTGGAGTCAGCTTAATCTGCAGTTGCGTTATAAGGCAGGTACTGGTGTTCGCGCCCATTTGCAATCACATAGTGAGCTGACACTGGAGATCATTGATTACCCTGGTGAGTGGCTACTGGATTTGCCGATGCTAACTATGAACTATGCGCAGTGGTGCGAATTCAGCTGGCAGTTGTTCAGTAAAACTCACCGAGCAAGTGCTGCACAGTCATTCCGGCAGGTATTACAGGATGCTAATACCGATGATGGTAGTGAGCTCTATGTTCAGCAGCTTACTGATAGTTACAAACAGCTACTGGCACAATTTCATCAGACTGCCGGTGCTTATCTTAATCAGCCTGGCCGCTTGCTGATCCCCGGTGAGCTTGCGGGTGCACCTATGCTGCAGTTGTTTCCTTTGCTGCCAGAGCAGGCAAGCCAACATACTGCGCTGGCCACTAAACTGACGCAGCATTACGACAGTTACTGTAAGCATGTTATTAAGCCGTTTTATCAGCGCTATTTTTCTACGCTGGATCGCCAGGTTATTCTGGTTGATTGTTTATCAGCATTAAATGCCGGTCATGCGGCGATAACAGAGCTGCAGCAGGCTTTACAGCTCGTTCTGCAGAGTTTTCATTATGGGCCGTCCAGCCTGTTGCGGCGTTTATTTAAACCCAGGATCAGCAAAGTGTTGTTTGCTGCCAGTAAAGCAGACCATGTTACACCTGAGCAGCATAAATCGCTGACACTGTTACTTCAGCAACTGCTACAGCAGCCACTTAAGAACAGTCAGTACCAGGCCGCTACAACCGAAGCAATGGCGATTGCCGCCATCCGTGCCAGTACCAGTGGTTTTGTACAGGTAGATGGGTTGGCTCAGCCATGTCTGAGTGGCACGTCGGCAGAGCAGAAAAAACTGAACTATTTTCCTGGCGAAGTACCTGCAACAGTGCCGCCGCAGGCAGTATTTGAACGCCATACGTTTACCTTCTTACCACTACAGCCTTTGCCCTGGCACGGCACATCGGCGTTGCCGCATATACGCATGGATCATGTGCTGCAGTTTATCCTCGGAGACAAATTGCAATGACCGAATTAAAGCAAGCCCGGTATTTTGATACAACGCCTGCAGAATCTGTACCGGTGACATTACAAGGTGCCAGCCATTATGCTGATGATGACTTTATGCCGGCAGCGCCTGATAACATCAAACCTGCAGTGAAGAAAAGTTCCTGGTGGTGGCGATTGCTTACTATTACCTTATCACTGGTCGTTATTCTGGCCGGTTGGCAATGGGGTGTTACGGTAAAGCAAAGCTGGCAGCACAGTGTGTTATATGGTGGCTTGGTCACAGCCGTATCGCTGGCACTGTTATTACTGCTTGTAACCTTAATCTGGCGCGAGTTCAAGCTATGGCGGCGCCTGGCGCGTAACAGACAATGGCAACAGAGTGCAGAACGCATCCGTAACAGCGTTCAGTATGGTGAAGCCGGCAAGCTTTGCCTGGCGGTTGCTGCAAGCTTGCCGGCAGAGCCCGCGATTACAGCGGCTGTGACACAGTGGCAAGCAGCGCTTAAAGACGAGCACAGCGATGAAGAGCAGCTGCAACTTTTTGAGCGTTTTGTAATGTCGCAATTAGATGCGCGGGCACAGCAGCTTATTTATCGGGCCGCGACCGATACCAGTGTCGCAGTAGCGGTTATTCCCTTTGCTCTGGCCGATATGCTGCTGGTGCTGTGGCGTAGTAGCCGCCTGCTACGGGAGCTGGCACAACTTTATGGTGGTGCTATCGGTCAGCTACGCAGTCTTGTGCTGTTAAAGCGTTTGTTTACAGCACTGCTATGGGCGGGTGGCTCGGAGTTGGCGCTTGATATGGCGTCAGATGTTATCGGCAGTGAACTGACGGCAAAATTATCAGCCCGTGCTGGGCAAGGCGTTATTGCCGGGTTACTGGTTGCCCGTTTGGGCAACCTGGCGCAGCAGCAATTGCGGCCTTTGCCGGTAGCCCGCTCTGCAAAGGTCAGCCTGAAATCGCTGGCGCAATCGCTGTTTACCCGCTTTAAAAAAGCCGCGCCAACTAAAGCTGACAGCGCGGGCTAGTTTTTCCTGATACCGCCAGACTGCAAGATGTCTGGCGTGCTTCCATTACAGTTAAATTCTGTTATTTGTTACTGCGACTTTAACTTTCAGTAGCAGTAAAATCATGCATAACTTTAAACACGATAAAAACAAAAACGCAGAAACATTGTGTATTCACGCCGGTAAAGAAAAAAACCAGCACGGCACTCTTGCCACGCCGTTGTATCAAAGTTCAACCTTCGTATTTGATAATGCCGAACAAGGTGCTGCGCGGTTTGCCGGTGAGGCTGAGGGGTATATCTATACGCGTTTAGGTAACCCGACCACGCGCGAACTGGAGCTGAAAATTGCAGCTCTGGAAGGTATGGCTGATGCGGCCGCCACGGCGACAGGTATGGGCGCCGTGGCAGCCAGCACCATGGCCTTTTTATGCCAGGGCGATCACTTGATTGCCAGTAAAGCTATTTATGGTTGCAGTTTTGCTTTGTTCAATCATATGTTTGCCCGCTACGGTATAGAAGTCAGCTTTGTCGATATGACAGACCATATGGCTGTTGAGCAGGCCGTCAAACCCAATACCAAAATGTTGTTTGCCGAAACACCCATTAACCCGAATATGGTGGTGCTGGACCTGGCCTTTCTGAGTGATGTTTGCCGGCGGCATAAGCTGATCTCCGTTATCGATAATACATTTATGACGCCACTGCTGCAGAAGCCGGCAGAATTTGGCATTGATATTGTTGTCCACAGTGCGACCAAATATCTGAACGGACATGGCGATGTTGTAGCCGGGCTTATAGTGTCTGATAGTGACACTATTAACACGATAAAGCTGACGACATTAAAGGATATGGGAGCGACGATAAGCCCGCACGATGCCTGGCTGATTATCCGTGGTTTAAAAACTCTGGCGGTTCGTTTAGAGCGCCACTGCACTAATGCACAAAAAGTTGCCGAATTCCTCGAAGCCCACCCGGCTGTGCGCGAAGTTTATTACCCTGGGTTGCCATCTCACCCGGGGTTTAAGTTTATTGGTACGCAAATGAAAGCGGCGGGTGGTGTACTGGCATTCGAGCTTAATGCCAGCCTGGATGAAAGCCGTTATTTTATTAATCAATGCCGCTTACTCAGCCTGGCTGTTAGTTTGGGAGATGCAGAGTCGCTTATTCAGCATCCGGCTTCAATGACGCATAGCCCTTACACTGCAGAGGAGCGACAGATGGCAGGGATCAGCGATGGTCTAATCCGCGTTTCTGTTGGGCTTGAGCATGTCGATGATATTATTGCTGATCTGGCGCAGGCGCTGGACAAAATGGAAGAACTGATCAAAGTACGTTAACAAAAATGTTGTTACCAAATAAAAAAGGAATTAAGTTAGAGTTTCTGCAATTTTTTAACATTGTTGATGGCAATAAATACAGGGAGGGCTTGGGATGCTTCAATTTAATAACAGGTTTAAAAAAGGCCAATGGTATCTCATAATTCTGTTGTTTAACTGCGGCTTTGCGAAGGCTGATTTACCAGAAGTTTTTCAAGGTGATACACCAGACTCTGAGTATGTTATCAGTTACGATGACCTTGATGCTTTGCTGCGAGCGACCGTTCTGTACACCGGTCAGTCTAATCGAAAAAAAGCAGGTAAAAGTGTTGCCCGTACCGGCACTAGGTTAAAAGCTAATGTAGACCGCCTTACGGCAAACGAAGGAAACAGATTTCATTATGAAGAATTCAAAAACAATGCTGAGCTAAAGCAGATTCTTCATAAAATACGAAAAAGTTTGGAAGCTGTTCCGGCTGAAGTAAAACTTTCTGCTTTTTCTAAAAGCGAGCAACTCGCTTTCTGGTTGAACCTATATAACGTAACCGTACTGGATGAGTTAATAAGTATTTACCCTGAAAAGAGTCTGGAGTCGCTAGTTAACGGGGACTCAGGGTTGTTTGAGCGGAAAATACTGAACGTTGCGGGTATTCCACTGAGCCTTAACGATATCCAGTTCACAATTCTACTTGAAAAATATAAAGACCCGTTGGTTTTGTATGGCCTTTATCAGGGGTATATTGGCAGTCCCGGATTGAGAAAGCACGCCTATACCGGTAAAAATGTGTATCGCACTGTGACAAATAATGCGTCCGAATTCATTAACTCAAATCGTGGCACTTACGGTGAAGTTAATGCAGAAAACTTCCGTGTCTCTAGCTTTTATGAGAGAAGTAGGCCCTATTTTCCTGATTTTAATGAAGATCTGAAAAGCCATCTGTTGGAGTACCTGAGTGGCAATCAGCGTCAGGCGCTTGAAACGGCAAAGGTGATTGAAGCGGATATAAGCAATTGGCAAATTACGGACGTTTACGGTACCAGCAGAAATTATGGTGCTGGTTTAGCAGACAATACCGCGGCGTTGATTGGTGCTTTCAGTAATGGTGGAACCAGAGGTGCAGAGTTTGACGGCGTAGCTAATCTTGATGGTGCAGCGGGCCCATTACAGGATCTATCCACCAGTTATGGTCGCTTTGGCCCAGCTCAGCTGCAGCGTATGAAGGAGTTGGATGCAATTCGTTTAAACGAAAGGGGGTCAGTCTCTGTTACAGATTTAAAAGCAGAAGAAGACAATAAATAAGACTGATGTAGATATCAGCCAATATCGACATAACTGCTGTAACGTAATGCTTACAGAACTCATATCAACTTTAGGCGGCAAGCAGTTTAACTCTTGCCGCACTATCGCTTAGTATCCGCAGTAACTAATGAACTGCCAGCCATAATAATTATCCGCCCAGCGGCAGTTCTGCGGGACATCCCGTATAACAGAATAGTCAACAGGTTGTATATGAGTAAGTCGAGTAAGTATGTTTCCCGTCAGTCGGACGAGACGGGCTTTATCGCCTGGTCCGATGAAGAAAATCAGATCTGGCACGAGCTGATCAGCCGGCAACTGAGCGTGGTAGAGGGTAAAGCCTGCGATGAATATATGGCTGGCTTACAGAAACTGCAGTTACCCACAGATCGCATCCCGCAACTGGAAGAAGTCAGCAAGGTGCTACGTTCAACGACAGGTTGGGAATGTGCAGAGGTGCCGGCGCTGATCAGTTTCGATAAGTTTTTTGAACTGCTGGCCAATAAACGTTTTCCGGTGGCGACCTTTATCCGTAGCCGGGAAGAATTTGATTACCTGCAGGAACCGGATATCTTCCACGAGATATTTGGCCATTGCGCCATGTTGACTAATCCGGCATTTGCCGAGTTTACCCATATTTATGGCAAGCTTGGACTGGCTGCATCTAAGCAGGACAGGGTGTATCTGGCTCGGCTGTATTGGTTTACCATCGAGTTTGGTTTGCTTAACACTGAGAAGGGCCTGCGTATTTATGGTGGTGGAATTTTGTCATCGCCAGGTGAAACAACTTACGCACTGGGTTCTGATATTCCCGAACGTAAACCGTTTGATGCGCTGGACGTGCTGCGCACGCCTTACCGCATTGATATCATGCAGCCAATCTACTTTATGATAGAGCGTATTGATCAACTGTTTGATATTGCGCATCTGGATATGATGGCCCTGGTCGAGCAGGCGAAAGCACTGGGGCTGCATGCGCCTAAATTTCCACCGAAAGAAAAACAAGCAAGTTAGGAAAAAACATGTCTGAATTAAAAGCAATGCAATGTGAAGCCTGTCGCGCTGACGCACCTAAAGTCAGCGATGCTGAGCTGCCTGAGTTGATGCGCCAGATCCCCGACTGGGCGCCGGTCGTGCGGGATGGTATTTTACAGTTGGAACGCGCATTCAAATTTAAAAACTTCAAACTGGCCTGGGCATTCAGCAATAAGGTTGCTGAATTGGCAGAAAAAGAAGGCCATCATCCGGCAATACTGCTCGAGTGGGGCAAGTTGACAGTGACCTGGTGGTCGCATTCAATTAAAGGCTTGCACAAGAATGATTTTATTTGTGCTGCCAAAACAGACAGTTTGCTGGCTGAATAATCTGTCTTGCGCTAAGCTGCTCAGCAGCGCAGCTTAGCGCAAAACCCATGTAAAATATCTCTCTGTTCACATTTCTTTACAAAACTACTGGTTTCTTGTCTACCGAATGCCTTATTATGCTGTTTATCACCTAGTCTCAGGGCGCGTTGCGATATGCGGTTAGAAATTCAATGCCAGAACCGGCTTGGCCTGGCGCAAGAAGTATTAAATGTATTGGTAAGTTATCAACTGGATTTAAGAGGCATTGAAGTCGATCCCGGGCTTAGCCGCATGTATGTGTCATTTCCGACTGTAAATTTTGAGAAATTTCAGGAGCTAATGGCAAAGATGCGTCGTATTACCGGCGTTGAAGATGTGAAAACCACTGCTTTTATGCCGTCTGAGCGTGAACACAATGAGTTATCGACCTTGTTACGTACGCTGCCGGACGGGCTTATCGCTATTGATATTAAAGCTAATGTGACTGTTATAAATGACGCAGCACTCGAAGCTCTGGCCGTTTCCCGTGATGCGGTTGCCGGGCAGTCACTGCAGGGTATGGTCAAGGGCTTTAACTTTCTGCGCTGGCTGGAAAGTGATGACGTGCTGGCACAAACGCGCCGGCTTGAAATACATGGCAAACGCTTTGTGGCTGATGTGCTGCCGGTTATGGTACCGGATGAAACCGGCCACGAAATACTCGCTGGCGCTGTGATCAATCTGAAATCTGAAAGCCGGCTGGGCCAGCACATAGTGGCGTTTAAAAAGGGCGATCAGGAAAGCTTTAACACGCTGCAGGCGCACAGCAACCT
>NZ_DATCSY010000168.1:0-21484 GCF_036568245.1 Rheinheimera sp.
ATATCAGTAACCAGTACATCACCAGGCAGGATCTGATCCATTTGCTCAATGCCTTTAAGCACCTTTGCCGCACCACTGCCAATACGCTGGCCAATTGCGCGGCCTTCCACTAACACCGCTGCCTTACCCTGCAACTGGAAACGTTCCATGCTGTTGCTATCTTCACGGCTTTTTACCGTTTCCGGCCGAGCCTGTACTATGTACAGCTTGCCGTCATTGCCGTCTTTGGCCCATTCGATATCCATTGGCCGGCCATAATGTTTGGCAATGATCACTGCCTGCTTAGCTAATTCTTCGACTTCAGCATCCGTTAATGAGAATTGGCGACTGCGCTCAGCAGCAATATCGACCACCTTTACCTGCTTGCCATGGCCCTGTTCACCTGAGTACACCATCTCAACTTTTTTACTGCCCAAATTACGCTTGACCACCGATGGGCGGCCTGCCGCTAGCGTAGGTTTGTGTACATAGAATTCATCCGGGTTAACGGCGCCCTGCACCACCATCTCGCCCAGGCCATAAGAGGAAGTGATAAACACCACATCTTCAAAGCCTGATTCAGTGTCAATACTGAACATCACGCCTGAAGAGGCTAAATCTGAACGCACCATTTTCTGCACACCGGCAGACAGCGCTACACCGCGGTGGTCATAGCCCTGGTGTACCCGGTAAGAGATGGCGCGGTCATTAAATAACGACGCAAAAACGTGCTTAATGGCAACAATAACAGCATCGTAACCGCGCACATTCAAAAAGGTTTCCTGTTGACCGGCAAAAGACGCATCCGGCATATCTTCTGCTGTAGCGGATGAGCGCACAGCAAACGAAACATCGTGGGCAGCATCAGGGTGCAGTTGCTGGTATGCATCACGGATAGCTTGTTCTAGTTCAGGCTGGAACGGCGTATCGATAACCCATTGCCGGATTTGTGCGCCGGCTTTGGCCAGCGCAGCAACATCATCGACATCCAGCCCATCAAGCACCTGATAGATACGCTCATTGACACCGCTTTGTTCAAGAAATTGATTAAAGGCATAGGCTGTAGTGGCAAATCCGCCCGGCACCTGTACACCAGCGTTAGCCAGATTACTGATCATTTCACCCAACGATGCATTTTTACCGCCAACGCGGTTAACATCATGCATTCCCAGGTTTTCATACCAAATAACAAATTCCTGCACAGTTCGTCTCCAATTTTTGTCGTATGGCGTGTAAGCTTACGGTCAGCATTACAGTGCCGGATGATTTTACACTGGCACTTGCGTGAATTAAAACCTTAATTTTCAATGTAATTTTATAACAACAAAACGGAGTTAACGTGCGTACAGCCTTTTATATTTCTGATGGTACAGCGATTACTGCCGAAGTGTTTGGTCATGCCTTACTTACTCTTTTTCCAGCACAATTTGAGCATGTCACCATCCCTTTTGTCGAAACTGCAGATATGGCAGAACAAGTCAGGCAACGAATAAACGATCGTTATAAAACCACAGGACAACGGCCTCTAGTGTTTCAAACCTTTGTGGACGATAACCTGCGCAAAATCATCAATAGCAGTAATGGTGTTTGTTACGACTTCCTGAACAGCTTTGTTGACCCGGTACAACGAGAGCTTGGCGTGGCGCCTGTGCCCAAAACCCATCGCACACACAGTATTCATGAGCAAACCTACGATTTTCGTATCGATGCGGTCAATTTTGCGCTGGCTAATGACGATGGCTCCAACCTGAAAAACTTTGATCAGGCCGATATTATCCTGGTGGGTGTCAGCCGCTCGGGTAAAACGCCTACCAGCCTGTATCTGGCACTACAGTATGGTATCAAGGCGGCAAATTATCCATTTGTAGAAGAAGACATGGAGCGATTAAGCTTGCCTGAGGTGTTAAAGCGAAATAAAGAGAAGCTGTTTGGCTTAACCATCACTGCAGAGCGTCTGAGCCAGATCAGAGAACAGCGGCGCGCCAATAGCAGATACGCTTCGCTGCGCCAGTGTCAGCTGGAACTGGCAGAAGTTGAAAAACTATATCAGCGCGAGCAGATCCCTTTTTTAAACTCAACGCATCTGTCTATAGAAGAAATATCAGCAAAAATCATCTCCAGGACAGGGCTAAAAAGGCGCAAATATTAAGAACGCAGCTATTTATTACAGTTGGGATAGTAGTTCTTTCGCCGTTAACGGCCTGGTGTCTCCGCTTTCCAGCCGCTTGATCTGCTCTACCAGTAAGGTATTGACCGGAGTGGGAATATGGTACAACTGGCCCAGACGGACCACTGCCCCATTTAAGAACATAATTTCCGTACGTTTTTTAGCCTGGATGTCATCCCACATTGACGAGCGCGCCTGTTCATCCATCGTCAGCATGCTTTTCGCCAGCACACTGAATAATGGCGTCGGCAAGCGTAACAGCCAGGGCAACAACGCATTAGGTAAGCGGGTATAGGCGGTAGGCTGCGTGCCGGTGCGGGCACAGATCGCCAGCCACTCCTGCATCGCGTAAGATAGCAGACAGCGAAAATTCCTATCCAGTAATTGTTGTTTTAACGGCAAGCCACTGATGGCATTCAATGCGTTGTTAAGGTTAAGCAGCAGCTTGCCATACTCCGCACCGGTAATATCATCACATAACTCGACCTTCAACTTCAGCCGGTTAAATACACTGACAAGATAGTTAACCACATCAAACTGACTACGCTGCAGAATAATATCGCCCGACGTCGCACGGTGAAACTGGCCTGCACTGTTTTTAACCACATTAAACGGCACTATCGCCCTTAATACCGGATTGGCTAAATCCTGCGTCAGCATTTCACCGATACCTATACCGTTTTGCATCGCAATAACCGGTACTTCAGGTCGCAAAAAGCGTTGCAACTGCGTTAGCATGGGCACCAGAGCAGTCGCTTTGACTGTTAGCAGTACAACATCACATTCAATCAGGCTGTTTAGAGAACTGAAAAAAGCAACTGGCTGAGCATAATAGGTATGATGATTATATGACGTCACGCTGAGGCCATGTGCGGCAAGCTCGAGCGCCATGGTTTCCCTGCCGAAAAATTTGACGTCCAGCGCAACATCCTGGCAAAGATGAGCCCCCAGATAGCAGCCTATACTGCCGGCGCCTACTATACCGACACAATAACGCTGGCCGGCTGTTGCCAGCTGGCCATTGTCACTTTGGGTCCGTTGCTCTGGTTGCACTTACGCTCCTTTGAGCGCGTGATTATTTACGCGCAGTGCGTAGAGTATCGGCAATCAGGAAGGCTAATTCCAGTACCTGATCTGCATTTAACCTTGGGTCACATTGCGTAAAGTAACGCTTACCAAGATCATGCTCGCTTAAGCCATAGGCTCCGCCGGTACATTCCGTTACATGCTCGCCGGTCATTTCCAGGTGGATACCACCGGCATGGCTGCCTTCGGCTTTATGCACTGCAAAGAAATTACGGATTTCGCGTAAAATCGCTTCAAAGTCGCGTGTTTTATAGTCGTTACTGGCTTTTACGGTGTTGCCATGCATCGGATCCGAGCTCCAGACAACCTTGCGCCCTTCCTGCTGCACCCGGCGTACTAATGCGGGTAATTTGTCAGCCAGTTTGTCAGCGCCCATACGAGTGATCAGTGTCAACCGCCCTGCGACGTTGTTCGGGTTCAGAGCATCAATCAGTCGGATCAGTTCATCCGGCTGCATACCCGGGCCAATTTTCACACCGACCGGATTATGAATGCCGCGGAAGAACTCAATATGCGCATGATCCAGTTGCCGTGTACGCTCGCCAATCCATACCATATGCGCGGAGCAATCGTACCAGTCGCCGGTCAGTGAATCCCGCCGCGTCAACGCTTCCTCATAATTGAGCAATAACGCTTCATGTGAGGTAAACAATTGAGTCTCACGGATAGAAGGAGAATTTTGGCCGGTAATACCGCAAATCTCCATAAAACGCAGTGCTTCCTGGATCCGCTGTGCAACGTCCTGATAACGGTCTTTCAGTGGATTCGACTCTACAAAGCCCATATTCCACTTACTTACCTGGTGTAAATCTGCCAGACCACCCTGAGCGAACGCGCGCAGTAGATTCAGCGTTGCCGCTGAGTGATGATAAGCTGTGGTTAACCGGTTCGGGTCCGGTTGCCGGGCCGTTTCAGTAAATTCAAAACTGTTTACAATATCACCGCGATAACTTGGTAAAGACACGCCATTAATCGTTTCAAGGTCACTTGAGCGTGGCTTAGCATATTGCCCTGCCATACGTGCAACCTTAACAACGGGTAACCCGCCAGCAAATGTCAGCACCACTGCCATTTGTAGCAGAACTTTGAATGTATCGCGGATCTTAGGTGCATTAAAGTCGTTGAAGCTCTCGGCGCAATCACCACCTTGCAGTAAAAATCCCTGACCATTGGCAACCTGACCGAGCTGGCTAAACAAATCACGCGTTTCCTGGGCAAAAACAAGCGGCGGATATTTGTGTAGTTGCTGTTCAACACTCTGCAGCAATTCCCTGTCCTGATAGTTGGGCTGCTGCTGGATCGGTAGGTTGCGCCAGCTTTGAGGCGTCCAGGTGGTCACGATGATTTTCCTATGGTTAATAAACTGCCAAGCAAGTTATAGACTTCTGGACGTAAATTCAATGCTGCTTTTGGCATAATTTATGACATTTATCGCACCGGCATCTTAAATGGTTAAGTTTTATGCACTATAAGCTGCCTGCTTAAGAGTCTGACTGCTTCAGATGCCTGAGCAGTCCGTCACATCCCTGCTCTATCATCTGCAGCACCAGGGTAAATCCGCGGCTGCCACCGTAGTAAGGGTCCGGAACTTCCTGCAGCTCAGGGTATTGCGGATGATATTGCAAAAATAATTGTACTTTATGCTGCCATTTGGCCGGGCAACGCGATTGTAAGTCCTTAAGATTGTCGTTATCCATTGCCAGGATCAGATCGTAATAACTGAAATCGGCGTCCTGTACAGGTCTGGAGACAATGCCGCTGAACTGATAGCCCAGCTGCTGGCCTTCGCGTACTGCGCGCGGATCGGGTTTTTCGCCTTTGTGCGATGCACTCGTACCGGCCGATTCTATTTCGATAAAGCCTGGCATTGCAGCAGTTTTGTGCCGCATGACGGCATGAGCAGTGGGTGAACGGCAGATATTCCCTAAACAGACAAACAGCACTTTTTTTGTCATAACAGATTTCCCTATATTAGTCTGCTGTCATGCTAGCATGGGTCAAACATCAGGTTAAGACTTGCATTCGCAAGATTCGGGGTACAGTATACGTCTGAATGGATTAACATTATAAGCAGTACGCAGGAGTATATCTGATGGATAAGTTTACCAAACTTATCGTACTCACAGAGCAGGAAAACCAAAGTAGCATCAGCTTGCTGGCACAATCTGTCGGTATTACTGTCGAGCAACGTAGTAAGCTCACCATTTTGTACGGCGGTACACTGAAAAGCGGAACCTTGCTGGCATGCCCTTTTCATCACGTTGACTGGAATAAAAAGAATCTTTCCACAGAGCTGCAGTACCTGCAGACAAAAGCGCCTTTATTTCTATTTCAGGCAGAGCGCACCTTAGTGGACCCGATCCAGGCACTGTACAACGGTATCCGGGGTGTAATCTATCGCGATGAACAATTGGATCGCGTACTGACCGCGCTAAAAACAATGATGGATGGCCAGTTATACTATGCCCGCTCAGTGATGTCTGATCTGGTAGACCAGCTGCTGCTGCAAAAGTCTGCGGTGTCAACAGAACAGCTAGTTCTGCCAGATAATAACTTACTGACAAAGCAGGAAAAACGCATTATTCAACTTGTTGCCGAAGGTGCCCGCAACAAGGAAATAGCACTGACACTAAACATCAGTGCACACACCGTTAAAGCACATATGTCAGCGATTTTCCGTAAAACCCAGGCTCGGAACAGGGTTGAATTACTACGCTGGGCGCAGCAGCCCACACGTCATGAGCCTTCAGCATCGACAAGATTAAGCTGATCTTCAGCGCGCCAGAAACCGCGTTGCTGCCCCTGAGTGATCAGCTCTACCACGGCCATTTCCATTGCCTGTTTAACACAATACTGTACCGGTTCATTCGTTGAATAACCTGCTTCAGCTTCTGCCAGACGGTTCAGTGATACGTAGCGGAATAAGCCTGCCCGAAGCTCTTGTGAAAACACTTTCTTATTACTCGACACCGACAATAAAACCTGACCGGTATGCACATCAATAACCCGCAGATAGACCGTAACCTGATCTTCGCGGTACAGCTCAGATGCCCCGATACCAAAATATTCAGCGCCAATACCGCCTGTGCTCAGATTAGTTTCATAGCCGATAATACCGCCTTCAAACAGCAAGCGTGCCTCTTTTAACGCTGGCAGTTCAGCTGATTTTTTGTTTGAGCCATAAATTTTGCGCTCGGTCAGCAAATTCTGTAGCCCTTCGCGCTCCATTGGTGCAAACCAGCCAGTCTCAAGCAGTATCTGCGTCAGCATCGATGTTGCCCCCTGCGTAACAGCAGTAGAAAAACTGGATACGTTAGCCTGCGGCTTATATTGGCCGGTTTGATCACGAAACGCATACACCGACACCGGTATAGCGCTGCGGGGCTTGCCCTGCTCGCGCAGAACGTGCATTAGCGGACTGGTCGCATCAATGCTGGCTGCGGTAATATTGATATCTGGCTTGGGTATTAATGAGCAACCGCTCAGCAGCAAAACTGTACCAAGTAACACATGACTTTTAATCCGCACCATTATCAGCCTCCTATAGACGGAATAGTGATAACGGTTACCTCACCGGTCTCAATGTTCGTAATGTTCACAATGACACTGCCATCTGTGCCAGAATTCACTTCCACCAGAAACTCACCGGTATTATACACCCCTTCAACCAGCTCTCCGTCAGCGATCCTACGCGTCAGTGAATTGATAATATTACGCTCCAGTGCATCCTGAAACTTTTCAACAAAAGATAAGCCGGGAGAGTCGGCTTTATGGGCATTCTGGCTTTGGGCTTTTTGCAGCAAAAAGTTACCGTTTAGCGGATTCCCCCCGAAACTGGGGTTAACCGGGGTGTAAACTATTTCAGTAGCGTTAGCAACGCCACAACTAATAAGCGTCAGAATCAGCGCGGTTAGCTTCATTGTTATTATTCCTTCTACAACGGATCAATTGTTGTGTCACCGAGCATTTTACCGGCCTGAATATTGGCTAATTCATTAATGCTCGCCAGAATTGCCTGTTCAGCCATTTGTTTGACATCGTTATAACGGCGGCCAAAATAGGTCTGATACACCCGGGTCTGGTTCATTTCTACCCAGAGAAAAGTGCCCGACTGAGGATAAACCTGCTCGTAGATAACGACAGTGATGCCCTCGGTAGCAGGCATGTCGCGCCAGTACCCCGAGTAATAAAAAGCGAAGTCCTTACCAAAGCGGGAAATAGAACGATCGAGCACCATACCGCTGAGTTCAATGTCATCAGCGTATGCCGGCACCGAATTGAGTTGCACTGGCAGTAACAGGCAACAGAAGAACACTGACAGATACTTCATAATGAACCGGCGAAGGCAGCACAGCCACCTTCGCCTCAACACTAGTTTTGTACGACAATAGCGGTATTAAAATCACCTACCTGGGTGACTGTCATCATATTCCCTTCGCCTGACTGTCCTCCCAGTACCAGGTTATCATTGCCCTGTTGCGTGATGCTAAGCAATCCACTGTTGCCTGAAAGCGCAAAGTAACCGTTGTCACCGGCGACCCAGTTACCTGAACCGTTTTGCAGAATGTCCAGCGTATTGCCATTTCCTGAAATCAGCAGATCAACCAGGTTAATGTCACCGTTCTGCTCAATCGTTGCGCTATTAGCCGTCACCACGGTATCACTGGTAAGCAACAACGCATTGGCGTTACCTGACTGGTCAATCATGACGTCGTTATCATCGCCGATGATATCCACCATGGCGGTATTGTCATCACCGAGTTGCTGAATACGGCCACTGTTCGCGGTACCGGACAGCCCCAAAGCCGCAGTATTGTTATCGCCACGGCTATAAATAATACCTTCGTTAGCTGCGCTCGTAAGCAACATTTCGCTGACATTACCGTCACCTGTCTGGCGGATCTCAACATTATGACCATCGCCTTCAGTAGCAAAAACGGCGTTGTTTAAATTGCCTTCCTGCCAGATATCAATCTGGTTATCATTACCAACCATACCTGTTGGCGCATTGACAACGTTACCATCACCACGTTGGTCAACCAGCAATAAGTTTTGTTCTCCGGCAAGCGGTTGCAGCAAAAACTCATTCGCATTACCCGTTTGCATCACGTCGATCAGGTTGTCATTGCCCGATACATCTGTGCCGATGAAAATGTTGCCGTCCCCCTGCTGCGAAACAAAGAAGCTGTTGTTGTCTCCGGTCAGGCCAACAATACCGCCCACATTGGCATTGCCAAACTGCTCGGATTCAAAAGTGTTGCGGTTTCCGCTGAGGTTAAACATGCCGGCTTCATTGTTATCTCCGGATTGTAAACTATACAGTTCATTGTCATCACCGCTAAAGCCGGCATTGCTCCAGTTAGCGTTGCCTTGCTGCTCAACCTCAACGATGTTATTGATACCAGTCAGGTTCACATAGGCTTCATTCACTTCTCCCGCCTGAGTGACAGCGGCGTCATTCATATCACCGGTCATTACCAGCTCAGCCGTATTAAAAAAACCGTCCTGAGTGACCGTTGCCGTGTTTTCATTACCGGCAATATCAACATAAGCAATATGCCAGTCAGCCAGCTGCTCAGTTCTGATCTGGTTATCATTACCTGCAACAAAGTTATATGCCTCCAGCCATACCCCATCCTGTTGAACAGAGCTGCTGTTAATTCCCCCTGCCTGGTCGACCGTCGCCAAATTGATATCGCCGCTCTGATGCACTTCTGCCAGGTTACCTTCTGCTGCCGCTGTCGAATTCTGATTGATAATGACTTCATTATTTGCAGCAGACAGCGGCGCACTTAACACCAGAGCGATAGCCATTCCCAACATATGCTTACGTGGTTTTGTCAGCTTCATCGTATTCTCCCTAACTTATTATTAGTATTGAATAATAGAAATTTCAGCACCAACGCCGGTTTGTTCTACGGAGAAGTGCCGGTTGCCTCTTTGCTCAATCTGAACCAGGTTGTGGTCACCATGCTGAATAATCACAGCAGTGTTACTGTTGCCGGCTTGCAGAGCCTGAACCTGATTGCCAAGTCCTGACTGATGCAACTGAATATGGTTTAGCACACCTTGCTGCAGCAAAATGGCATATTGCCCCTGGCCTGATTGCGTTACGTCCGCCACATTAAGGTTACCCAACTGGGTAATATCAACTCCGTTCGCTAATGCCTGACGCTCCAGTAATGACGTCAGTTGCAACGACACATCAGCATGTACAGCTGAAGCCAATAACATAGCGGTAGCTATCATTCCCTGTCGGAACAAGTTAACCATGCTAATTCCTTGTAAATTACGTGACCAAACTAAGTTAAAGCACCTTGAAAATGCTGCAATAGGACATAACAACTATTTTGTTTAACTTTTATTAACGACAGATTAATTTTATATATTCAGCGCATTCATACACTTAGTGAATATAAGTTAACAATAACTAGCCAATACCACCTAGTACTTAGGCGCTATTTTTGATAATTTGTGTATTTTTAGTTAACAACAGTGCTATTCATAGAGATGCTAAAAATAAGCATATTTTTAACAATTAATTGAATGGGAACTCGTATGACGAAGAAAACATTACTGGCTGGTTCAATTGCAACAGCGCTATTTTCAGCCTCGGTTTTGGCCGGCCCTCCTTCTGATCCAGACAACGCAATTTTAGTTATGTTTAAACCAGGAGTATCAAAGCAAGAGCGGCAAAACATAATACATAACCAGGGGGCCAGTCTGCGCCAACTGGATGAACACGGCCGTGACTTAAAAATGCGCTATGTTGCTGATGGTCGTATTGTGAAGGTTCTGCTGCCCAAAGGCGCTGATAAAGATACCTTGATCAAGCGTCTGTCTGTTAACCCCGCTGTCGCTGTTGCAGAGCCGGATTATCCTCTGCACGCGCTGGCGACACCGGACGACCCTGACTTTGGTCAATTGTGGGGCCTGCTAAACACCGGGCAAAACAGCGGCACCGCTGGTGCCGACATAAAAGCCACTGATGCCTGGGATATCTCTACCGGCAGTCATGAAGTTGTTATTGGCGTTATCGACTCTGGCATGGACTACAATCACCCGGATCTGGTAGACAACCGTTGGGTCAACCCCGGTGATCTACCCGGCAGTACTTATGGCTATTCAACACTAAATGCCGAGTTGGATCCGATGGACAGTGACAGCCACGGCACCCATGTTGCCGGTACTATTGGCGCCACAGGAAACAATGGCATTGGCGTTGTGGGCGTTAACTGGAACGTCACGCTGCTACCATGTCAGTTTCTTGGCCCCACCGGCGGTAGCACTGCAGGTGCGATAGAATGTATCAACTACTTTACCGATTTAAAACTGAACCACGGCGTTAATGTTAAAGCGACAAATAACTCCTGGGGCGGTGGTTCCTACTCTGACACATTAAGGGCTGCCATTGAATCTGGTGGTGATGCCGGCATCCTGTTTATCGCTGCAGCAGGCAATAGCGGTGTTGATGCTGACAGTACTCCTATGTATCCGGCGGCGTATGATCTGGACGCTATAGTCTCGGTCGCTTCAACCGACCGAAATGATCAGCTGTCAATTTTTACCAGCGGCGCGTCTAACTATGGCGCAGTTTCGGTTGACCTGGGGGCACCGGGTTCGGCAATTTTATCCACTGTACCAGGTGGCGGCTATGCCAGTTATTCAGGCACCTCTATGGCCTCTCCTCACGTTGCCGGCGCAGCTGCGTTACTCTGGTCAGTGAATCCAGATATTACCCCTTTGGAAATGAAGAGCATATTAATGGACTCAGGCGACAGCCTGTCTGCATTGGAAGGTAAAACCGTATCCGGCAAACGACTTAATCTGGCCACTGCTATGGTCGACGCCGATCCTACACCGTCATTCAGATTAAGTATCACGCCGAGAAATCAGCAGATTACCGCCGGTGACAGCGCGCAGTACACTGTCGATATCGGCAATATTGCTGATTGGATGGGCGAAGTTGCCTTAACTGTTGATGTCGACCCGGCACTTGAAGGCGTAAGCTTGTCGGCAGACACCGCTGAGCCGGGCCAATCGCTGACACTTGATGTCAATACCGGTGCGGAAACAGCCTGGGGCAGTTATCAGTTTACTGTTACCGGTACCGATACAGCAACCGGTGAACTGGTGAAGTCAGTTAACGCCAGCCTGGAGATTTTGCCGCAAGGATTGCAGGATTACCCTTACAGCAATGACAATGCATCGCCAATTCCGGATAACACGGCTGAAGGCATCAGCAGCGTGATCTCCGTCCCACAGTCTGGTAGTTTGTTTGGCGTTAACGTCAGTGTCGACATTACCCATACCTGGCGCGGTGACTTAATCGTTATGCTGCGCTCACCGCAAGGTACCGAGCATACCTTACATAACCGCACTGGTGGCAGTGAGGACAACCTGGTGCAAAGCTGGCAACTTGACAGCTTTAATGGTGAGGAGATGCAAGGTGACTGGACACTGACAGTATCTGACAATGCCAATCTTGATACCGGTACTCTGAATAACTGGCAGCTAACGTTGACGGCATTATCTGACGATACACCACCAGAACCGGTAGCACCTGTTGCGAACTTCAGCTATTCCGCCTCAAGACTGACAGTAAGCTTCAGCGACCTGTCTACCGATGCCAACAACAACATTAATAGCTACAGCTGGGATTTCGGCGATGGTAACGCATCCGGGGACGCCAACCCTCAGCATAACTATGCTGAACCGGGCAGCTATCAGGTAAGTCTGACCGTTACCGACAGCACTGGTCTTACCGATACCCACAGCCAGACAATTGCTGTATCGGTCGACGATACTGAGCTTGAGTTAACATTACAGCGAAAAGTCCGTACCCGCACCGGCTCGACCATCGTCGACCTGCGCTGGACCGGCACTGCTGAAGCAGTCGACATCTATCGCGATGGACAGCTGGTCGACACCAGCGATGATAACGGGCGTTACCGTGACCGCTTTACGTCGATGGCAACTACCGTAAGCTATAAGATCTGTGTTGCAGGCACAGATACCTGTTCTGCAGATCTGGACGTTAGCTTCTAAGCTGCGCTGCTATCCTTTTAATTCTAAAGCGGCTTTTGCCGCTTTTTTTCTGATTGCAGTTCTGTGTTACCGAGGTACTATTAAGCCAGTCGCCATCATCAGTGGTGCCTGAATCTTCAGTACGGCAGCCGTTGGCCAAAGCACAAAGGAGTTGCAGTGTTAGCACAGTTACATCGCGTTGAACAAAGCCTGAATCAGGTTATTCTCGGTAAACCGGAGCAGGTGCGTCTGGCCCTTTGCTGCCTGTTAGCAGAAGGACATCTGCTGTTAGAAGATTTGCCGGGAATGGGTAAAACGACGCTGGCTCATGCTTTGGCAAACAGCCTTGGGTTGAGCTACCGGCGCGTGCAATTTACCAACGACTTATTGCCGGGCGATCTTATCGGCATGAACATCTATGACACCCGGTCACAGCAATTTCACTTTCAGGCCGGCCCCGTATTCAGTCAGGTCTTGCTGGCCGATGAAATTAACCGCGCCAGCCCCAAAACCCAAAGCGCCCTGCTTGAAGCGATGGAGGAGAAGCAAGTATCGGTTGATGGTGAAACCCGCAGCCTGCCCAAACCGTTCTTTGTCATTGCCACACAGAATCCGTTATTTCATGCCGGTACCTCTGCTCTGCCTGAGTCACAACTTGACCGGTTTATGTTTCGTCTGTCACTTGGTTTTCCTGACAAACACGCTGAGCATCAGCTGTTACAGCGCGATAGCAGCAGCTCGCGGCTGGAATTACTGACTGAACAGCTAAGTAGCGAGCAGTTAAAGCAATTGCAGGTGCAAGTGCCGAAAGTGACTGCCTCCGATGCCCTGCTCGATTACCTGCTGTCGCTGGTACATGCCAGCCGCCACCGCAGCGATATGCTGCCATTATCACCCAGAGCTTCCAAAGCCATATTACGTGCAGCAAAAGCCTTTGCACTGATTAATCAGCGTGAATTTGTCAGCGCATCAGATGTACAGCAGGTGTTCCCCTATGTAGCCGAGCACCGCCTGGATCCTTCATCCGCTGCGCAGGAAAGCAGGTTAAGTCAGTTGTTACTGCAACAAACACCATGCCCAATCTGAACCTAAAGTCACGTTTGTATCCACATTACTGGCACTTTATCGAGCGCTATCTTAACAAACGCCAAAGTGCCGCTGATAAAGTCACACTGGTACAGAAACTGATTTTCATTCTGCCAACGCGTTATGGCTGGTGGTTTCTGTTTCTAATCGGCCTGTTGTATCTGCTCGGCACTAACTATCAGAATAACCTGATCCTGTTAGTCAGTTACTTACTGCTAAGTGTTTTTTTACTCAGCATAGTGTTGACCTACCAGAACCTGAGCGGCCTGACGGTGCAATGCCCAAGCAGCGCCGAGGGTTTTGCCACTGGCAAAGTGCACCCCGTTATCAGCTTTAGCTCAGCCAAGATGCACTATATGCTGCAACTAAATCTGATGCCGCATTATGACGCTGTACAACTGCTGGACATCTCACAAAGCGCCCCCCTAAGCCTGACTGTCGCAAAACGCGGGCGCTATCCGCTGCCACGGTTAAAAATCACCAGTCAGTATCCGCTTGGGTTGTGGCGCGCCTGGAGTTATATCGCACTGCGTCAGCATTACTGGGTGTACCCGCTACCCGATAACAACGCTGCTTTGTACCCGTCAGAGGATGAGCTGGCTACGCCAGCTGGCAACAATATGGGCGATACGCTGACCAGCTACCGCAGTGGAGAAAGTGTCAGACACATCGTCTGGAAGCGGCTGGCACAAAACCCGGTCAACCCTGTGGTGCGCGAGCAACAACAGCACAGCCAGGCAGAGCCTGAATGGGTCATTGTCCCAGCCCTGTCCGGTGATGCGCTTGAGCATGCCTTACGCCGCGCCTGTCAGCAGTTGCTATCGCTGGAGCACAGTGGCAGGCACTACGGCCTGAAACTGCCAACTGTGACAGTGCCACAAGCTCAGGGCGCATTGCATTTGCAGCGCTGCTTGCAGGAGCTTGCCTTATGCTAGAGCGTAAACCTTTATTACTCTTGTGGTCTGGTATTCAGTTCACGCTGTTACTGTTGCTTAACCAAGCCTTTGCCTTATGGGTCAGCGCCATTTTCGCCTTGTTAATGCTGTATCGGCTGCTGACGGTACTAACAGCCAGACCGGCGGTCAGCCTCAGACTGGTGAATATTCTGGCTGGCATTATTGCGCTGGCATTTTTTCTGCAGCTAAAACAGTCCGGGGTACTGCATTTCATGTTGCAGATCCTGCTACTGGCAGCCACTGCCCGCCTGCTGGCACTGCAACATTTATATGAAGCCCGTCAACTGGTGTGGGTGCATTACTTTCTTATCGCCAGTTGTTTTATTCTGCATCAGGATATGTTGATTGCCGTAATTGTGCTTGGCGTGTTGTTGGCCAATTTATATAGCCATTACCGGCTGTTCTCTGTTGCGACAGCAAAAATCAACTGGTTGCAAACCGGTCGTGCCATGCTGATTATCCTGCCGCTTTGGCTTGGTATGTTTTTATTATTTCCGCGCCTGCCTCCGTTCTGGCAAATTCCCAATATTAAAGCAGCAACGACAGGATTAAGCGATAGCCTGGATCCTGGCAGTATTGAACAACTGGTGCAGGACGACAGCCCGGCGTTTAGGGTTGAATTTGCCAGCGCTTTGCCAGCCCGGGAACAATTATACTGGCGCGCCAGATTGTACGAAGATTTTGATGGCAGAAGCTGGCAGGTTAATGCATCACGTCAATACCAACGAGGTAACCACACCCCGGCCAATCCGGATACTGGTACCAGTGCCACCAGAGTAGATTACAGCATTATTGCCGAAGCCAGCCAGCAGCGTGGCTTATTTGCGCTGGCCACGCCGGTATCAAGCAGCGACAACGTATTTATCGCGCCAGGCGGCATGTTAAGCAGCCATAAACCCATCAGCCAGCGTGTCAGTTATCAGGTAAGCAGTGTGCTGGCCCCCGTTGTCGCTACATCAGCTGATGAGCAGTTAAATCTGCGCCTGGCACCGGGTAACCCACAAACCAAGGCTTTTGCGACCAAACTAAAACAACAGTATCCGGATACTGATAAGTTGGTTCAGGCTCTGGCAAACTACTACAGCCAACAACCGTTTTTTTATAGCCTGACACCACCGCGGCTTGGCAGTAACAGCATAGATGCATTTTTATTTGATAGCCGAACCGGTTTTTGCAGCCACTATGCCTCGGCAACTGCGGTTATCCTGCGTCATGCCGGCATACCTGCCAGAGTTGTCGGCGGTTATCAGGGCGGCATTTGGTATCCACAGCAAGGCTACCTTGCCGTGCGCCAGCGCGAAGCACATGCCTGGGTGGAATACTTGCATAAGAGTGTCTGGCACAGGTTCGATCCCACCGCTTTTGTTGCACCAGAGCGCATTTTGAACAACCTGGACAGCATGCTGCCAGAGCAAGAACGCGCTCTGCTAAACAGCGGCTGGCGACAATTTGAACTGCTGCAATCACTGCGGCAGCAGTTTATGCATCTTGATTATTACTGGTCGGTCTGGGTGCTGGGATTTAATGATAATGAACAGCGTGAATTATGGCGTAGTATCAGGCAGCATTTGCCTGTTTTGGGCTATACCCTACTACTGCTAGCAGTCATAACATTTGCCGCTGTCACGCTGTATCTCGCCCGCGTGCGACACAATACAACCTTACCGGAGGCCAGTAGACTGCTGCACCAGTATCTGGCATCACTGCTCAAAGCCAAGTTGCCTCAGCAACCGGTTTCGGTGTTCTTACAGGGCTGTATCGCTAAGTATCCGCAATACAGCCCCATGCTGAATGACCTTATCTCGTTATATGACAAAGCCTTGTATCAAAATGATGCTGCTGCCCTGGCGCAGCTTAAAGCCGAACTAAAACAACATCGCCATCAACTACGACGGCTGCACCGGGCCATTAAGAATACGTAGCGCGGTTTGCAGGTGCTCCGCGCAGTGGATCCCAAGATCGGTCAGATAACCGCCGTCCTGCTGCGTCAGCAAGCCTTTTTCATATAAGCGCTGTATCGCACCTAACGTATCAGCATCAGCCGACTTATGTACTTTTATCCCTTCCATAGCGCTATCAAGATTAAACAGTGTTAACACCCGGATTTCTGCGTTCAATTGTGGTGATATTGGCATACGACACTCCTGTTTTGTGTTCTTAACAACATAGCTTGCAGCGGGCTAAAAGCAACGTTATCTGCACAATGCGATATAAAAAAGCCCGGTAATGAGCCCGGGCTTTACACAATTTCAGCGAGATGCTCAGCGGCTGATATCAGCAGCAAAAGGCGTCGTTAGCGGCGCTGCCTTCAGCTCAGGCACCGGCTGCGCTTTCAGTTTCTGTTGAAGGTAAGCAATAGCTTGCTCAAGCTGTGCATCTTTACCGTTAAAGCGCTCAAACGGCAGATTGTCTACCTCAATATCCGGGGTTACACCCACGCCTTCAATAATCCAGCGACCATCCATGGAAAATTGTGCGGTTTCCGCCACCCGTGCCATACCATTGTCAGCCAGTCTGTTGCGTCCGGATAACCAGACACCGGCACCGGCGGTACGCTTGCCAATCAGCGGCCCAAGCCCCAGGGCTTTTACACCGGCTGAGAAGGTTTCACCATCTGAGTAGGTCAGCTGATCTGACAGCACCACTAAGTGGCCACGAAAAGCCTGCTGCATATTGGTGTAAGCCCCACCCTGCGTTGGCTGCCAGAATGCCCAGGCGCGGCGCAGCAGCTTCTCGATGATCCAGCTGTCAATATTACCGCCGCGGTTACGCCGTACGTCAATAATCAGCCCGGGTTTATCAAAATTGGCATAAAACTCACGGGCGAAGCTGGCAATATCATTTGAACCCATCGCATACAAATGCAGATAACCAAACTGACTGTCGCTGGCATCAGCGACCATTTGCTGATTTGCAGCGACCCAATCCTGATAGCGTAGCTGATTATCCTGCGCAGTGCTTACCGGCTCCGCCACGGTTTGCCACTGCTTTTTATCACGTTTCAGCGTCAGTAAAACTTGCTTACCAGCCTGATTACGCAGCGCCTGGGTAAGCGAAGGTACATCTTTGACCGCTATGCCATTAACGGCAATCAGGGTATCGCCTACATTGGCATTAACGCCAGGCCTGGCCAAAGGTGCAGCGAACAGAGGCAGATCAGTCTCCGAGCGGTAAATATGGCGGATCACTAAGCCAGCGTTATCTCTGTCAAACTCAGCGCCCAGGCTGGCCGCCCGCGATGCCGTGCTATCGGTACGATACTCGCCACCGCGTACCTGAGAATGCAAGGTGTTTAGCTCGCCCATCATTTGGGCAAATACATCATCCAGCTCATATCTGTCTGTCACCCGCTGCAGCAGCGGCTGGTATTTGGCTTTACTGGCATTCCAGTCAAGCCCGCGCATACCTTTATCAAACAGAAAATCACGGTGCATACGCCAGGCGTCAGCAAACATCTGCTGCCATTCCTGCGCTGGGTCGATACTTAACTGCCAGCTGCTGATATTAAGCTTAGCCTTCGCCAGATCTTGTGGCGCCTTAGTGGCAGCCTCAACCACGTACATATCACCGCCGCCATTCTCACTGTGTTTGCGCAAGAACAGCTTTTTGCCGTTGGCTGCCAGCTGATAATCACTGACATCTTTAGCAAATACTTCAGCTTTCGCATCTGTCTGACTAAATTCAATCTGCTTTAACACCGGTTTGCTGCCAGCGGCACTGGAACTGTCCAGTAAATACAGTCGCTTGTCGTTAAGCGACAACTGCCGGTAATTAGCCGCCTCAACCGGCACTTGCCATAGTCTGCCAGTCAACCCCTGCCAGTCTACCAGCGTGCCTTTTTTGCTATTGCGGCTATCTTTCGCCACGCTGTCATCACAGTTATCCACTTCCTGCAGCGGCCGAAACGCAAAGCAAGCCTGCTGCTTCAGACTAACAGCAAACACCTGGCTGCGCCGGTCAAACAGCGGGCCAAGGTTGCGATCACCCCACGGATGACCTGGCGTCGCTGTAAACTGGCGGTTAGACAGGAAATACAGCCACAGGCCGTCTGGACTGAATGCGGCAGAATAAGCATCATATTTATCTGAGGTGACCACAGCACTGTCGCCGGTACTCAGCTGATACAGCACTACTTTAGAACGGCTTTGATCCAACGGATTTAGGGTAAAAGACAACAGCTTACTATCCGCTGACCAGCTGATATCATCATAGCCTGACAGCCCTACGCCACCGCTGTAAATTTTGGTATTGCGCCCGCTTGGCAGGTGCAGCAGCCACATGTCGCCATTTTTATCATCATGGGCCAGATAATCACCGTCAGGCGACAACCTCAGTTGCCAGCGGTGTACGCGGCCATCTGAGGTAAGCTGCCTGGCATTGTCTGAGCCATCCGCAGCGAAACGCCAGATCTCGTTCTCACCACTGTGATCGTTTATCGCATAGATCCAGTTACCGTCTTTTGATAACACTGCCTCGCGCGACCGGCTGCCGGCAGGGGTGCTGATTTGTACCATACGCTGCTTGCCCGGCATGGTCAGTACGATCTGGCTGCGGGCGATGACCACTACCTTATCACTGTCATCCTGCTGCGCCTGATAATGGGCAGAGGTAAAATACTGCAGTGGCTTGCTGACAATGCGTTCACGCCGCTGTACTAAATCTGACTGGATCTGCAGCGGCAGCGTACGGCTGTCACCACTTTTAAGATTAAGTAGCTGTAAGTCTGCCCCCAGCTGATATAACACCTGCTCGTTTGCCACACTTATGCGGCCAATCCGCCAGTTTTTATGAAAACTGTGTTGGGTAGCATCTGTGCCATCCGCCGCCACCGACCAAATATTGCTGTTACCATCGGCGTCACTGACAAAATATACCCGGCCCTGATAGAACACAGGTTGGCTAATGCTGCCTTTATGCTCAGCGCTTAGCCGCCTCGCTTCATTGGTACTGCCAAGTTGCCAGCTCCACAGCTCGCCCATGGCACCACCACGGTACACTTTGGTGTTATCGCCGGTCAGCTGCAAACCAAAGCGGCTGAAGTACACAGTACCGCTTTGCCCGTCAATACTGCCACCTGAGGCATCTGCCAGCGGTAAGGTTTCTGTTGCCAGGCTGTCAGGCTCAACAACTTTAAGTAACCAGTAATTAGCCGGGCCTGCTGCACTGTCGGTAGCATACAAAATGCGCCCATCCGCCAACCATTGCTGAATGCGCACCCGGCTGTTTTCATAACTGATACGTTTGGCAACATCACCGGCGACAGGCATCAGGTAAATCTCACTGGCGCCATCATAGTCGGCAACAAATGCCAGTTGCTTGCCATCAGGTGATAACACCGGCTGGCTTTCCTCTGCCAGATGGCTGCTAAGCCGGCGCGCGATCATGTCATTCAGTGATGCCTGCCATAAATCACCTTCAGCGGTAAAAACGATGTGGTCTTGTTGTAATACCGGTGAGCGGTAATAGCCCTGAACGGCATGAAGAGGTAACGCAAAAATGCCTAGTAAGGCTGTAGTTAACAGGGAGTGACGCAGTTTCATTCCGGCCTCGTTATTGTTGTTTGTCAGCTGCCACTTCAAATTAGCAGAAGCGGCAGACAGCACAAAACAAAAACGGCAAGCGGCCGGTATTCAATGATTAAGCGAGAACCTCTTCCAGCGCTTTAATACAGAGCGCTACATTCTCACGCCTTGCGCCGTAGCCCATTAAACCGATACGCCAGGCTTTACCGGCTAAATCCCCAAGGCCTGCACCGATCTCAAGATTGTACTGCTTAAGCAATTGCTGACGAACAGCGGCATCATCGACACCAGACGGAATATAAATGCTGTTCAGCTGCGGCAAACGATACTGCTCTGCCACCACAAATTGCAGATCCAGCTTTGCCAACCCCAGCTTTAACAACTGATGCATCTCACTATGACGCTGCCAGCTTTGCTCCAGGCCTTCTTCTGCCAGCATACGTAAAGACTCATGCAGGGCATACAGTGCATTTACCGGCGCAGTGTGGTGATAACTGCGTTTAGCGCCACCGCTCCAATACGCCATCACCAGACTTTGGTCCAAAAACCAGCTTTGTACTGGTTTGGTTCGTTGCTTAATCCGCTCTACTGCCACTGGCGAAAACGACACCGGTGATAATCCCGGCACACAGGACAAGCATTTCTGACTGCCGGAGTAAATGGCATCTATGCCCCACTCATCTACTTTAAGCTCTACGCCGCCAAGGGAGGTCACCGCATCAACGATAGACAAACAGCCATACTTTCGCGCCAGTGCACACAACGTCGCGGCATCAGACAAGGCGCCGGTTGAGGTTTCAGCATGGACAAACGCCAGAAAACGCGCCTGCGGATTAGCCTTTAATGTATCTTCCACTTTTTGCGGGTCAACGGGTTCTCCCCAGGCGTTATCAACCAGCACCGCATGCGCGCCACAGCGCTCGACATTCTGCCGCATACGTTCACCAAACACACCGTTGCGGCAAACCACTACAGTGTCGCCGGGTTGCAGCAAGTTTACGAAACAGGTTTCCATACCGGCGCTGCCAGGTGCTGACACAGCGAGGGTCATTTCATTGCGGGTCTGAAACGCGTACTGCAGCAGTTGCTTCAGCTCGTCCATCATACCGATAAACAATGGGTCTAAATGCCCAATGGTAGGTTTGGCCTGTGCAGACAGCACTTGCGGATAGACATCTGACGGCCCCGGCCCCATCAGGATACGCCGTGGCGGTAAAAAAGTATTTGTTTTGGGTGCCTGAATCATAACTACTCCGGACGGGTTGTTTTGAACTACCTTAGCAAAATTTGTTTGTCGATATCAGCATTGTCAGTCTATTACCACTATTCAATAGATTAATGGTGCCATCAGTGCGCCGCCGTAGGGTATAATCTGGCATTTGCGCCAATAAGGAATTTCGCAATGACAGCCTTACCCCTATGCCCCCAATGCCAGTCCGTCTATACCTATGATGACGGCAACTTATTAAACTGTCCCGAATGCGGTCATGCCTGGTCAGCAGAACAGTCAGAACAGGCCAGCACCCAGCAGATCCGTGACAGTGCCGGTAATGTGCTGCAAGACGGTGATACCGTAACGGTGATTAAAGATCTGAAAGTGAAAGGCTCTTCATCCGTGGTTAAAATAGGCACCAAGGTGAAGAACATAAAATTGGTCGACG
>NZ_DATCSY010000169.1:0-8833 GCF_036568245.1 Rheinheimera sp.
CCATCCAGTTGTGGCAAGTCATTCTTATCTTGCCAATCTGCCAATGCAGCAGCGATTTCCCTTCCTCTTTGCTCCGAGCCTAATGTCCGTAACGTAAATTGACTGAGTAAACCGCTGTTAGGACTCGACGCGCTGATTAAACCAGATGTGTCCTGAATGTTTAATGTTACATCGTTAAATAAAAATGGCTCACCGTGAAAGTTCCAGCGCGAGCCATTGCTATCAGTATTCTTTTCTAACACTGCAGGCAGGTTTGACAGCATAGTAAATATAATTTCAGCCTCTGCGCTGTGCAGCTTCATATTAGCGGCGGTGTATTGCTGCACGGCTGATGCCAGGCGGAGATGCTGGCGGGCTTGATGATTCATTGACAGTAATATAACTGTCAAAATTGTGCTAAGTATAAGTACCTGGATTAATGCTATACCGCGCTGCTTCACGCTGGGTTCTCCTCAGCATATAAAGCATTAACACGGCTTCTGTCAGGGATAGTGAACTGTAATACAAAATCACCAAATGCTATTTTTATTTGTTCTGGATGCAGATGCCTATTCAGAGAATCAAATTCACTATACCATCTCGGTGCAGCGCTTACCTGCGCATTAAATTCATCTTGCGATGCAACCCTGACATCAAGATTTTCCCATCCGTAGTAACTAAATGATAAATCGCTTAAATTATCCGCAATAATTTGGCGATAGCTAAATGGTAGCTCCTGATCGGCATCTTTTAAAACGGTATGTTGCAAAGATGCTTCTTCATAGACAAGGCGGTAACTACCTATTTCATTCTGCTCGCGAAAAACCCTGATCACAGCGGGATAACCGATATTATAAATTGGCGCGTAAGTTACTGCTGTAAATCCTTCTTCGCGACCTAAAAAGTAATAGGCATTAAGTCCTTTATCTGAAACCGATAAAGGCAATATAGCCTGCATAGCATCAAGCAACAGGTCTGAGTAGTGGAACTGTTGAAATGCTTCATCGATACGAGACAAATCCCTCCGCCAGGTATCAGTATAAAGCTGATAAGCTGTGCCAGATAATACAAGCATGGTAAGCATGATTGTCATGGCAATCAGCAGCTCAACTAACGTAAACCCATTTTTTAAAACACCAGAGGCAACCATGCCAGCTCCTTAAACTGCAGTTGCTCAGTGCGTCCGGCATAGCTAAGTTCAAGATCTACTTGGTATAACCAAAAGCGTTCGGGTGGCACGCTGACACTACCGCTATCCAAATCAAAACGTTGCGGAGCAGAACCTTTGGCAATAACATTTGCTTGCCAGCTGTAAGTTAACTTGTTTATCCTGCCGCTACCAGATAAGCTTTCTTCAGGCTTACTCCGAATTTTCTGCTGTATGCTAAGTGCTATCATACGTGTGGGCTGCAGCGTTTTAATTATTTTTTCAGCTTGCGCGCTACTTTGCCTTAATGACTGGATACTCACCACACTTAAGCTTAATGCTGCAAATAAAATTACTGCAGCGACCAGAACCTCTATCAGCGTCAGTCCACGAGAAATATTCACTGTAACTCCGCAAGCTCGATGTTTTGCTGTTTTTTATCGGTAATAACATTGATCAGAGTCTTGTCAACAAAACCATTGGCATTTATCTGCAACTGCTGCCGAGGGAAAAAAAGATACTTAAATTCCAGCACTACACTTTCAGAGGCGATATCGCGGCGTAATTGTTTACCATCGAAGCTAAAATTGACAACCTGCCCTTTTAAAAAGGCCACTTTGCGACTGTCTAAAATATATTGTTTTGCTTCAGCAAACTCAGCTGCGGCTTTGGTTTTATCTACCTGAGCTATCATCAAAGGTGCGACCAGAGTTAGCACTGTCGTCATAATGGCAATGACTACCAGTAACTCGATTAAGGTAAAACCGTTACGCTTTTTCATAACAGAATGCGGTTACAAACCAACGTCTGTGGCAGAGGTAATACTGAGCATCATAATAACAACCACACCACCGACAATGCCGCCCATTACCAGAATTAGAAGCGGTTCAAGTAAACTGGTAAAGCGGGTCACCCAGTCGGTAAATTGTCTTTGGCTGCGCTGGGCAATTTCGTGAAAAATCCGCGCCAATTCACCACTTTCCTCGCCGACACTGAGCAAAGAGGCAAAAAAGTCAGGAAACAATCGGGTTTGTCTTAATGCAGCAGATAGCTGTTCACCACGTTTTATTTTACCGATCGCAATTTGCATTTCAGCACTAAGCTCAGGTTGTCTGATATTACCATTTGCTAAATCCATTGCCTGATCTACCGCTACACCGGCTTGTAACATCATCGCCAGCCCGCTGTTAAAGCGAATGCGCTCGACCAACATAATAGCGGAAGATACTACTGGCAAGCGGATAGCCAGCCATTGCCAGCGTTGTTGAAATGCAGGCTGCTTTTTACCTTGCACCAGAGCAAAGCCAGCTAGTAGCAAAGCAATGAAGAGATACCACTGGTATTGCTGTAACCAGGCAGACGTGCTAAGCAACAGGGTAGTGTAAAAGGGTAAATCTTGTTGACGCTCAAACATAGTAGCCATATTTGGCACAACGTAATTAAAAATAAACAACACTGAAGCAATACAGACAAACAAAATAACCATAGGGTAAGTGAGTGCCTGGGAGATTTTTTTCTGTAAATCGCGCCTGAAAGCCAGATCTTCGGCTAGTTGCCGGAAGATATCAGCTAGCTTGCCAGTTTTTTCACCAATGCTGACTAAATTGATATAAAGCGGATCAAAGTACTCCGGAAATCCTGCCAGTACTTGTGATAGTTGTTTACCGCTGCGTAATTCAGCACTGATTTTATTTAACAGCCTGGTCAGTGATGTTTTTTTGTTCGCCGATTTTAGCAGCTCAATACCTTTGTCTATTTTTAAGCCTGAATCCAATAGCAATGATAATTCAGCGGTAAGAAACTCGATATCGGCAATACCCACTTTGTCAGTACTAAAGAGACTTTCAGACTGGCTAAGTGCCGTTTCCTCTTTAACTGTTTTTAGCAATAAACCTTGTTGTTTCAGTTGCTGCTGCGCTTGCATTAACGAATCGGCAACAATACTGCCGTTTACGCGCGCACCGGATTTATCAAACCCCTCATATTCAAACTGTGGCATCAGCCTGCTACCCTTAATACTTCATCGATGGTAGTTGTACCCTGCATCGCTTTTAACAAGCCATCTTCCAGTAATGTTCTGCCTTGTTGTTGCTTGTTTACTTTACGCGCCTGTTGAATAAAGTTCTGATCTTTGGGCAGCGCTTTAATCTCATCACTGCAGCGTAAATACTCAATTATCGCGACCCGCCCTTTATAACCAGAGTGATTACAATGCTCGCAGCCAACGGCCTGACATAAATTAAGTTGGCCATTGTTAAGTTCATCAGCGTAGTGCTGCAACTGATAACGCTCTGTCAGCTCTTCTGCATTAGCGGCAGGAGCTGCGCAGTGCTCACAAAGGCGCCTGACAAGCCGTTGTGCGACGATAGAAACCAGCGCTGCATTGAGCAAAAACTCTTCAACGCCTAAATCCAGCAAACGGGTATAAGCACTGGGGGCATCATTGGTGTGCACCGTCGAAAACACCAGGTGGCCAGTCAGGGCAGACTGCATAGCAATGCCTGTTGTCTCCTTATCACGGATTTCACCCAACATAATGATGTCAGGGTCTTGCCGCACAATACTGCGAAGACCAGCCGCGAAATCAAAACCAATATCAGCCTGTACCTGTACCTGATTGATGCCGTCAAGCTGATATTCCACCGGATCTTCCAGTGTGATTATCTTCACTCCAGGTGTATTAAGCTTATTTAAAAAGGTGTAAAGGCTGGTGGTTTTACCTGAACCGGTTGGGCCGGTTAGTAAAATAACGCCTGCGGTGGTTTGAATATCCTGCAATATCTTTTGTTCGATATCTGGCGCTATACCAAGCACCGCCATATCGTAACGAATAGCATCTTTGCGTAAAAAACGCATTACTACGCTCTCACCGTCGTTTAACGGCAGAGCAGAAACACGGATATCTAAATCTATACCGCCGATGCGCATTTCTATTTTACCGTCCTGCGGCCGGCGCTTTTCGGCAATATCCATGTTACTGAGGATCTTTAAACGCGTAATAACTGGTAGTAACAATGTTGCCGGAATTGTCTCTATATCCTGCAGTACACCGTCAATGCGAAACCGTACCTTTCCACGGCTGCCTGCTGGTTCAACATGCATGTCAGATGCACGTTGCCGTAACGCTTTAGTGATCAGGGCGTTGAGTAAATTAACGGTTGGCGCTTCTGAAGCAAGCTCTCTTAACCTGGATTCTTCAACAGAAGTAAGCTCTCCGCTTACAGCATTGTCATCAACTTGTCTGGCTAATGCAGCCATCTTGTTGAACTGTTCATTAGTGACAACGCTTAACTGGCAGGATAAACCAAGAGAAACAACTATCTCTTGCGCATCTTTATTCAATGGCGCTGTGGTAGCAAAATGCCAGGCTTCCTCAGTAAAGGCAAACGGCAGCCAACCTTTTTCAGCCAGCAACTCAACAGGTAACCCGCGAGCTTGCTCCGGTAATTGCCAACTATCCAGCTGTGTATCGGACAACATAGGCAAACGCAGCAACCTGGCATAAATATCCGGTAAGGTTTCAGAAGAGAGACTGCCCATACTGACAAGTATTTGCTCCAGCTGCCCCCCGTACTTACGTTGAAATGCAGTTGCCTTCTCGATATCAGCAGTACTTACGGCAAAGCTTTGTTGCAATAGGGCCGGTAGAGCACTCATTTGTGAATAATGTCCGCATCATCGCCTTCGCCGCCTGGTCGGCCGTCACGGCCATAAGACATCAGAGAAAAACCTATGCCGGCATCGCTTTTATTACTATACACATAAGGATTACCCCACGGGTCAACAGGAACCTCTTTAGGCAAGTAGGGGCCGTCCCAGTTTTTGTTTTCACTTTTAACCAGCTCGCTTAGGTTTTCAGGATAATTGCCCATGTCTAAACGGTATGTATTGAGTGAGGTCTCCAACAGCTCCATTTGTGCTTTAGCTGTTTTAATTCGGGAAGAATCAACTTTAGAAAACATTTCTGGTGCAACCAGTGAGGCTAACAAGCCAACAATCACGATAACTATCAATAGTTCTATCAGCGTAAAACCGCGAACTTGCTTAAATTTCATGGAATATCCCGTTGTGTAAACTGACTTATTACAATGTTGTCGCATATTACCGTATGCCTCTGGCATGAACAAGGTAACTGCCGATTCGTCTAACGTTATTAAGGTAAAATAGTTTCAAAGCCAGCGTCAGCTATTCGTTGCTGCCAACTCCAACTTTGTAAAACCTCTGCAGAAATAGTCACGGCCGCAGGTGTAGGCCACACAGCTAACTGATGAATATCATGATATGGCAGCTTGTGGGTTGCCAGAAAACTGTTAACCCAGGCAGTTTTATTACCAATAACCGGCAGCCCGCACGCTACATACTCTAACATTTTGGTAGATGTCTGGAAATTGTATGGGTAAACGTCTGGCACATAGTTCAACCCGAATCTGGCTTGATTCAGTAGCTGAGGGATTTGGCTATTAGGTACTGCGCCTATGAACCGGATGTTTGCATGATGCTGATAGCGGCGTTGTAAGTATGCCATTGGTTGCCCTACAAGCCACATACTGGCGTGAGGACGCAATTTCAGCACGGCATCAATAGCTTTTTCTAATTGTCTACTATTGTTCATCGAACCGACATAAATAAGATCGCATTTCTTGTCCGTATTCAGTTGGGTCGTGAAGTGAGCAGATAATCCCATATCCCGATAACAAACAGGTACATCGTCATTAAACTGGAGTAAATCACTTTGACGAGGATTCTGAAATACCCGCAGATGGGGACGAATATTTAACATCTGCTTTAACTGGTCTTTAAACCTCGCAAACGGCGGTGTAGATAGCGATGCATATTCATGCACAATAAACTGATGAGGCTGAGGTTTATAATGGAAGTAGCCCATAAAAAACCAGACGATATCGTATCCTTGCAGATTCGCGTCAGGTGTGTTGATAACAACATGATATTTTTGACGGAAATATTCCGCATAAGCTTGCAGTTCAGGTAACTGAGCCTTGGACTGATGTACAAAACAGAGTGATTTCAACGCGGCAATCCTCTGCTGACAAACAGGCGGCTCCAGCCATGTCGGACTAACAATGTTTTTAGTACCCGGAAGCACTGTGTCAAGGGCAATCGAAAAAATGCCCTCCACGGAAAAGCCTTATTATTATGCAGCGCATAGTTAACATGATGACTGGCAAGCTGTGCCTTTGTCATAAATTTACGATGTTTATCAAGCAATAACTTGTAGCCTGTCTCACGTTTTTCTGAGGCGGAAATGCGTCCGGCTTCATGCTCCTGATGCAATACATAACTGGTACTGGGAATACGATAACCTTTACCAAAGGCTGCCGCTAAACGCAACCAGGTATCGTAATCCTGACAGCTGGGTAATGATGGGTCAAAACCGCCTATAGCCCGTAAGGTTGATGTTAGCGTAAACAACTGATTACCAACAACATTCGCATACAACAAATGCTGATAATTTATTGTCCTGGCCCGACGCGCAAAATTAAATACCCTACTGCCTTCTGAAATAACGGCATATCCGGTACATAAAAAAGCGCAGTCAGAATTACTATACCAATGCTGTACTAACTCGCTTACCCGCTCTGGTTTAAATTCATCATCATCATCCAGACCGGTAATAAACTCGCCCTGCGCCAGATTAATAGCCGTGTTTCTGGCTACCGGTGCACCGGACGGCTGCTGTAGGCGGATATATTTTACCTGAGGATAGTCAGCCAGTAATTGCTGATTTTTCTGCGCATTAACCTGTTCAGAGCCATCATCTACTACTATTACTTCAAGCGGCGAATAAGTCTGCGCTACACAACTGTTTACAGCCCTGGCAAGCATATCAGGGCGGTTCTGAGTTGCAATATAGATAGTTACAAGTGGCGGTGACTCCATAACATCAAAATGGGCCGCAGCTGATTTAAATAACACGTTTAATTTTACTACCTACATTTTCATTTACTAATATCTGAGAGACCAGATCGCAGTTGCCGTCGGATGGTGTAAACGCAATATGTTCATTCAGCAGCAGGGCTCTGATAGCCTCAACATTGTAGTCTTCACATACTGTTTTCAGGCTAGTTAACAGCTGCTGCATTGCATGCCAGCTAAGTGCAGATTCGTTCGCTTTCATAATGCGGGGGTGATCAGTCTGCTGCTCGTTACCGCTGATCAGCAGCTCTTCATACAGCTTTTCACCCGGCCTGAGCCCGGTATACAGAATTTCTATATCGCCGTTGGGGTGTACTTCATCTTTTACTTCCAGCCCCATTAAATGCACCATTCGGCGGGCAAGGTCAGCTATTTTTACCGGCTCGCCCATGTCGAGCACAAATACATCGCCGCCCTGCCCCATGGCACCGGCCTGAATAACCAACTGGGCGGCTTCAGGGATTGTCATAAAATAACGGATAATATCTTTGTGTGTTACCGTGACCGGCCCGCCACGACGGATCTGTTCACGAAACAAAGGTACAACAGAGCCGCTTGAGCCCAACACATTACCAAAGCGCACCATACAAAAGCGGGTACTGCTCTGGCGTTGCGACAATGCCTGCAATACCAGCTCTGCCATACGTTTGGTTGCGCCCATAATATTGGTCGGGCGCACGGCTTTGTCGGTCGAAATCAGGACAAAAGTTTCTACTGCAGTGTTAATCGCAGCCTCTGCCGCACAATGGGTACCAAATATATTATTCAGCACGCCCTCTGTGACATTAAACTCGACTAAAGGTACATGTTTATAAGCGGCGGCGTGATAAACCGTTTGCACAGAAAATGCCCGCATCACATTCTCAAGCAAACTTTGTCGCTGTACAGACCCCATGATAGGCACTATCTGTACATCAAGTTGTAGTTGCTTGATCAGCGTGGAAAGTTCCTGCTCGATGTTGTATAGCGCAAACTCTGAGCACTCGAACAGCACCAGCACTCTGGGTTCGTAATTAATAATCTGCCGGCATAACTCCGACCCTATAGAGCCACCCGCGCCTGTCACCATAACGGCTTTACCGGCAATGTTGGCCAGCATCAGTTTGTTTTTGGGTGCTACCGGGTCACGACCCAATAAGTCTTCAATTTTGACATCCTGCAATTCATCGATGCGCATCGAGCCATCAATCAAATCACTCATACCAGGTATGGATTGTACCGGGATCGGCAGCTCTTCTAACGCATCAAGTACTTCTCTGCGGCGGCCCCTGCTGGCTGATGGTACTGCCAATAAAATACGGCTGATATTGTGAGACTTAATCAGGCTGGTGATCTGAGCCTGAGACCCCACCGGAATACCCAGAATAGTCGAGCGGTGTAGTGTAGTATCATCATCAACAAATACTACCGGGTGATATTGTTCACCATTCATCAGTGCCTGGGCTAACTGGCGGCCTGAAGACCCTGCACCGTATATCAGTACCCGCTCTTTGTGACCGTTATTACGCTGCACCAGAAACATTCGGGCCAGTAAACGCAAACCGCCAGAACTGATCAGCGCCAGTATGGCGTAGACAAAAATCAGGCTGCCTTTATCATGAACTTTCAACAAACCAAAAAGCAGCGCCAGCACAAAAGCACTGCTAACAATACCCGCAAGCACAGCACCTAACGCATGTTGGCCAATATAACGGATTACCGCGCGGTACAAGCCTAGCTTGGTAAAAATAAACAAAGTGATAGGTAAGGTTATACCAAACGCTATCGCTATTT
>NZ_DATCSY010000170.1:0-10728 GCF_036568245.1 Rheinheimera sp.
CGATTGCCGGCATGATTGAAGCGGGCGAAAGTGCTGAGCAGGTCGCTCGGCGTGAAGCGCAGGAAGAGGCCGGGTTAACAATAGGCGAACTTTGGCCTATGCTTAGCTACTTATCTAGCCCGGGTGGCACAACTGAGCGGATCCAACTGTTTTTAGGCCAGCTTACCGCGCCGGTGCAGCAGGGCATTTTCGGTTTGGCCGATGAGCAGGAAGATATTAAAGTGCATCTGGTGCCCCGCACGGTGGCAATGCAGCTGCTGGAGCAGCAAAAAATAGATAACGCTGCCAGTGTCATTGCGCTGCAATGGCTGGCCCTTAATCTGGACAAAGTAAAACACGCCTGGGGAGCCTGAAGTGTGGTTTAAGCGCCGTAAATATGTACCACAATTACCGGATTTTCTCGCACTGTGTGAACGTAATTACGCGCAGCTGAACCGCTATTTGTCTGACGATACCCGTCAGGGGCAGTCGACGGTTATTCAGGTCTCGGCGCAACATCGTTATTGTATCAGTGTCAGCGATGTCGCCCGTTTTACCACTACCTTACAGATTGAACTGATAGACGAGCAGCAGCATTTTTTCCGGCCGCATTTTGTGGTGCGGTTGTACCATGATGCCCAGGTAGCCGAAGTGCTGGCCTGTCAGCATATCAGTCGGTTCAAAGCGCGCTATGATTACCCCAATCTGGATATGTTGCTGCCGGATGAAAAAAGGCAAATCAACCTGCTATTGCGCGACTGGCTGAAACTCTGTGCCGGTCAGGGCTACATTAACCGGGAGCTGGTGTTCGGTTAATGCAGTATCGGTTTACGCCTAAAGAGAATTATTATCTGGTGCAGATCACTGATTGCCACTTGTTACAAAGTGCAGACGGTTATTATCAGCAGGTGCAACCTGCAAAGCATCTGGCTGCCATAATCAGGCAGTTGCGTAAAGAGCAGCCCGATGCGGTGATTTTAACCGGCGATCTCACCCAGGATCACAGCGAAGCGTCATACCGCCTGCTGGCTGAGATTATGCAGGGATTAACGTGCCCGGTATTTGTAACGCCGGGTAATCATGATGATGAAACCATGCTAAGCCAGCTGTGTGTTGCCCCCCCTTTTCGTATAGAACAGAGCCTGCAATTGCAGGGCTGGCAGCTGGTATTGTTAAATACCAAAGGTGCGACGCCTGCTGGCGTATTCCCCGGCACGCAGCAGCAATGGCTGGCACAGCAATGCCGTGATAGCACACAAGCTAATATCTGGCTGTTTTGCCATCATCACCCTGTGCCGCTTAACTGTTTTATCGATAAACACGGTCAGCAGGATCAGACTGCGCTTTGGCGTAGTATTATGACCGAGCCGCGGATCAGGGGAATTGCGCACGGTCATGCTCATCATGCTTATCAGCGCCAAGAGCAGGGCGTAACTGTGGTAGGCTGTCCGGCCAGTTCAGTGCAGTTTCTGCCGCAGCCGCACTGGCAGACAGTAAATGAAGGGCCGCAGTGGTGCGATTGGTTTTTTAGTGCCGAAGGAGATGTCAGCTGGCAGTTCCGGCGGCTGTATGAATGACAACAAGACAAAATATGAACAGTAAAATACTCTATTTGCACGGCTTTGCCAGCTCGTCGCTGTCAGAAAAAGCGCAGCAGACCACGGCGTATTTCCGCCAGCATTACCCGCATATTGATTATGTCGCACTGGATTTGCCCTATCAGCCTGCAGCGGCGCTGGATCTTATCAGGCAGCAGATAGGGCCACGGCGTGATGTTGCTCTGATAGGCAGCTCTTTGGGCGGCTTTCTGGCCACCTGTATTGCCGAGCAAATTGACTGCCGGGCTTGTTTAATTAACCCTGCTGTGGCGCCGCACACGGTATTGGATAAACATCTGGGCCGCTATTATCACCCGGTGTTGCAACAGCACTTTGATGTTACCGGTGCGCAAATGAGCCAGTTGCAACAAATGATGCCGGCGGCGCTGCAAAAGCCACAGAATTATCTGCTGTTGTTGCAAAGCGGCGATGAAGTGTTAGATTACCGTCTTGCGCTTGAATACTATAAAGGTGCAACCATAAAACTGAGCGAAGGTGGTGATCACAGTTACGTTGGCTATGCCAGCGAACTGGAGACTATTGCCAACTTTTGCCAACTTGCGTAAAACGCGCTTAATCCTATCAGCCAGTGACCGAGACTATGACATCACAACAGTACAATGCCGATTCGATTGAAGTGCTGACCGGGCTTGAACCCGTGCAGCGTCGCCCCGGAATGTATACCGATACCAGCCGGCCAAACCATTTAGGGCAAGAAGTTATCGACAACAGCGTCGATGAAGCGCTGGCAGGGCATGCCGATGCAGTACAAGTTATTTTGCATGATGATCAGTCACTTGAAGTAATCGATAACGGCCGTGGTATGCCGGTGGACATCCACCCGGAAGAGGGCGTTACCGGGGTTGAACTGATCTTCTGTCGTTTACATGCCGGCGGTAAGTTCTCCAACAAAAACTACCAGTTCTCCGGTGGTTTACACGGCGTGGGCATTTCAGTAGTTAACGCCTTGTCGAGCCGGGTTGATGTCACCGTGCGCCGCGACGGTAACGTCTATGAAATGGCGTTTGAGCATGGCAATAAGGTGTCTGAGCTTAGCATTACCGGCACTGTGGGTAAACGCAATACCGGTACCCGGGTACGGTTCTGGCCAACGGCATCTTACTTTGACTCTGCCAAATTCTCGGTCAGCCGCCTGCTGCATGTATTAAAAGCCAAAGCTGTGTTGTGCCCGGGGCTGACCGTCAGTTTCGATGACAAAGTAAACCAGCAACAGTACCAGTGGTGCTATCAGGCCGGCATTAAAGATTATCTGGCCGAGTCAGTTAAAGATTATGTTTGCCTGCCGGAGAAGCCGTTTGTCGGCAGTTTCAGTGCCAGTACTGAAGCGGTGGAGTGGGCGTTGTTATGGCTGCCGGAAGGCGGTGAACTGGTAACCGAAAGCTATGTTAACCTGATCCCGACGGCTCAGGGCGGTACTCATGTTAACGGCTTGCGGCAGGGGTTACTTGAAGCGTTACGTGAATTTTGTGAGTTCCGCAACCTGTTGCCGCGCGGCATAAAGCTGTCAGCAGAAGATATCTGGGACCGCTGTGCTTATATCCTGTCGTTAAAAATGCAGGACCCGCAATTTGCCGGTCAGACCAAAGAGCGCCTGTCATCGCGTCAGTCAGCCGCGTTTGTGTCCGGTATCGTTAAAGATGCGTTTAGTTTATGGCTGAACGAGCACACCGATATTGCAGAAAGCCTGGCAGACTTTTGTATTAACAACGCGCAAAAGCGCTTAAAAGCGGCCAAAAAAGTCGTACGTAAAAAAGTGACCTCAGGTCCGGCCTTGCCCGGCAAGCTGGCGGACTGTTCATCACAGGATTTAAACCAGACTGAACTGTTTCTGGTAGAAGGTGACTCGGCAGGTGGTAGTGCCAAGCAAGCGCGCGACCGCGAGTTTCAGGCTGTTATGCCACTGCGCGGTAAGATTTTGAATACCTGGGAAGTGGAATCCGGCCAAATTCTGGCGTCACAGGAGGTGCATGATATTTCTGTCGCCATCGGTATGGACCCGGACAGTGACGATTTGACCGCACTGCGCTACGGTAAAATCTGTATTCTGGCGGATGCTGACTCAGATGGTCTGCACATTGCCACCTTGTTATGCGCCTTGTTTATGCGCCATTTCCGTAATCTGGTTGAGGCTGGGCATGTTTATGTCGCCATGCCGCCTTTATACCGCATTGATATCGGCAAAGAGGTATATTACGCGCTGGATGAGGATGAGAAAAATGGCATTCTGGACCGGATAGAAGCAGAGAAAAAACGCGGCAAAGTAAATGTGCAGCGTTTTAAAGGTTTGGGTGAGATGAACCCGTTGCAACTGCGTGAAACCACTATGGATCCTAACACCCGGCGTTTAGTGCAACTGACGATAGATGACGTAACACAAACCATGGAAATCATGGATATGTTGCTGGCGAAAAAGCGCTCGACAGACCGTCGCGAATGGCTGGAGCAAAAAGGCGACAAAGCGGCCCTTACGGTTTAACAACAGCACTCAGCACAAGGCGTCAGACTGTGAACAAACATTTATCAGCAATTATGTTTTGTACCGGCATGCTGTTGAGTCAGGCAGCTATTGCCGCGGCGCTGCCAGACTGGCTGGCGCAGGTAGACGAGCAAAAGCACCGGCAACCTGAGCAAATGTTACAGCTGCTGCAACAGCATCAGGCTGAGCTGGCAAGCCTGACACCTGACGTACAGGCAAACGGGTACTATCAACAGGCGGCATTGATGAAAGCGCTGGGCCGGCATCAGGAACAGCTGGAGGCGGCAGAGCGGGGGCTGGCTCTGCTCGGGAAAGAGCCCTCGCTGTTAAAAGTTGATCTGCTGTATCAGCTGGGTTTTGCGCTGGAAATGCAAACACAATATCAACAGGCAATGCAGCACTATCAGCAAGGGATGGAACTGGCCACTTTGCTTGATGATGAAAAGCATGTTTTGTTGGGGCAGATTAATCATGCTGCATTACTCAGTGCGCAAAATAAAGAACAGCAGGCATTACTGTTACTCAAAGATACTTATCAACGTGCTCAGCCGCTGAAAGATGCTGAACTGCTGGCAGAAATAAATGCTGAACTCGGGTTGTTATACGCCTCACTGGCGTTTGAACAGGATGCGATTGGCCTGCTAAATGAAGCGCTAAAGCAGTACGAGCAATTGGGCTGGCAAAAAAATCAGATCACGGTGCTGTTTAATCTGGCCCGCACTTATAGCTATCTGGAGCAGTATCAGCTGTCGTTGCAAACCTATAATCAAATGCTGCAAAAAAGCCTGCAGGCTGATGATAAGGTGAACCTGTACCATGCCTATCTGGGGCTGGCTATTACCAGCAGCGACAGTGGCAACGGCGACGCAGCCTTGTCGTACATCGATAAAGCCGAGCAATATTTACCTCAGTTACAATCCACCTCGCATATTTCGACGCATCACTATGAAAAGTCACTTATTTATCAGAAGCTTAATCAAAGTTCGCTGGCAATGCAGCAAGTGGTGCTGGCTGAGCAGGCGCTGACGGATGAAAGTGTCGCTGAAGATAGCCCAACCCGCCTTAATGTCTGGTACTTAAAAGCCCAGTTATTGGCAGAGCAAGGTGAGTATCAACGGGCTTATCAGCAGTTAACCGATTTTGTTTTCCTGTTTCAGGATGTGCGCAATAAAGAGAATGAGCTGGCACTGGAACAACTGCGGCTCGGCTTTGATCATGAACGGCAGCTGCAGCAGAACCGCCTGCTGGAGCAGGATAATGAACTTAAAGCTTTGCGACTGAAAGAAGCAGAGCGTGACCGGCAGGTACAGTTTTTGTGGCTGGCGGTGTTGGGGTGTAGCACATTGGTGTTGCTGATCCTGCTGTTATGGCAGCTGACCCGCAAAAAATCTAAATCTATAGCGACCGGGGCAGAAGTGTCCGGCCAGACAGGATAAGTTATGACAGAAACAGTAATTTCGTATGACGGTGTAGAGCAGCTTCCGCTGCGGCGTTTTACTGAAGAGGCGTACCTTAATTACTCCATGTACGTCATTATGGACAGGGCTTTGCCGCATATTGGTGACGGATTAAAGCCGGTGCAGCGGCGTATCGTGTATGCGATGTCTGAGCTGGGTTTGTCACATCTGGCAAAGTACAAAAAGTCGGCGCGTACAGTTGGTGATGTGTTAGGTAAATTCCACCCGCATGGCGATTCGGCATGTTACGAAGCTATGGTGCTGATGGCTCAGCCATTTTCTTACCGGTATCCGCTGGTCGACGGTCAGGGCAACTGGGGTGCACCGGACGACCCGAAATCGTTTGCGGCAATGCGTTATACCGAAGCCAAGCTGTCGCGCTTTTCTGAAGTACTGCTGTCTGAACTGGGTTCCGGCACGACAGATTGGCTGCCGAATTTCGATGGTACGCTGGAAGAGCCCAAAGTGCTGCCAGCACGCTTACCGCATATTCTGCTCAACGGCATTACCGGTATTGCGGTGGGGATGGCAACCGATATTCCGCCACATAACGCGCGTGAAGTGGCACATGCCTGCGCCGCCTTGCTGGACAATCCGCACAGTACAGTGACGGATTTAATGCAGTTCGTAAAAGGACCTGACTACCCGACTGATGCCGAAATCATCAGCCCGGCAGCCGACTTAGCCGCTATCTACGAAACCGGCCGTGGCAGCGTAAAAATGCGCGCTATTTACCAGCAGGAAGATGGTGATATTGTCATTACCGCTTTGCCGCATCAAACATCGGGTGCCAAAGTGCTGGAGCAGATTGCTGCCCAGATGCAGGCGAAAAAGCTGCCAATGGTCAGTGATTTACGTGATGAGTCGGATCATGAAAACCCGACCCGGATTGTTATCGTACCGCGTTCAAACCGCATTGACGTTGAACAGTTGATGCAGCATCTGTTTGCTACCACGGACCTGGAGAAAAGCTACCGGGTTAATATCAACATCCTGGGGCTGGATAACCGGCCACGGGTAAAAAACCTGCTGGAAATCCTGACCGAATGGCTGACCTTCCGTCGCGATACGGTGCGCCGCCGCCTGCAATACCGCTTGGACAAAGTATTGGACCGGTTACATGTATTGGAAGGTTTATTAATAGCCTTTCTGAACATTGATGATGTGATCCGTATTATCCGCACTTTTGATGAGCCCAAACCTGAGTTGGTGTCATTCTTTGGCATTACCGAGCGCCAGGCCGAAGCCATTCTGGAGCTGAAATTACGCCATTTAGCCAAGCTGGAAGAGATGAAAATCCGCGGCGAGCAGGACGAGTTGGCCAAAGAGCGTGATAAGTTGCAGGCGATCCTCGGTTCGGAGAAAAAACTGACCAAGCTTATTCGTGACGAGCTGCTGGCGGATGCTGAGAAATACGGTGACGACAGGCGCAGCCCTATAGTGGTGCGCGGCGAAGCCAAGGCGCTGAGTGAAAAAGAACTGCTGCCAAGCGAGGCCGTTACTGTGGTGCTGTCGGAAAAAGGCTGGGTGCGCTGTGCTAAAGGCCATGATATTGACGGTAATGCGTTAAGTTACAAAGCCGGTGATGCCTTCAAAGCCATGGCCAGTGGCCGTTCAAACCAGCAAGCGGTATTTATCGATTCATCAGGCCGCAGTTTTGCCACCGAAGCGCATGAACTGCCATCTGCCCGCGGCCAGGGCGAGCCGTTAAGCGGTCGCTTTGCGATGGTGGCAGGTGAGAGCTTTGAGCATGTGCTGCTGGACGATGACAAGCAAGCCTTACTGCTGGCCAGTGATGCCGGCTATGGTTTTGTCGCCGAGTACAGCGACTTACTCAGCCGCAACAAGGCCGGTAAAGCCGTGCTAAGCTTGCCGGTAGGCGCAAAAGTCTTACCTCCGGTGGTAGTGAAGCAACCGGATACTGATTTGGTGCTGTGTATTTCTAATGAAGGCCGCATGCTGGTGTTTCCGGTGGCGGATTTACCTAAGCTCAGCAAAGGTAAGGGCAATAAACTGATGTCTATTCCATCAGCCCGTGCTGCCAGTCGTGAAGAGTATGTCTGTCAGCTGGCAATAGTACCGGCTGATGGCAGCGTGACGCTGGTAGCCGGCAAGCGCAAGCTGGGGCTGAAAGCGGACGATCTGGCGCATTATCACGGTGAGCGCGGCCGGCGGGGCAACAAGTTGCCACGTGGTCTGCAGCGCATTGATGAGGTGCAGGTTAGTCAGGGTAATGACGGCGATAGTGATCAAACCAGCAGTAACGATTAAAGCCGCTATACTAGGCGCCTTTTTCAGGCGCCTTTTTGTTTGTTGCAAACATAGTGTTTGTGCAGGTGTTGGTGCTGCAGGCTGGAGAGAGCAGTGATTGCGGTAATTCGCTTAATGTTGTTAGTAGTATTCTTTATTGTCAGCACCGTCGCCGGTTTGCTGGTTTGCCTGGTGCGACCGTTTCATGCCGAAAATGTGCGTATTTTTTCGCACTGGTATGGCAAAGTAGCCTGGCTGTTTGGCATCGAGGTCGAAATCCGCCGTGACCCGGCTATCGAAGCTGGCACACCTTATGTGTACATTGCTAACCATCAGAATAATCTGGATTTATTTGTGATGAGTAATGCTGTGCAGTCGCGCACAGTAACCATTGGTAAAAAAAGCCTAAAGTTTATTCCGTTTTTCGGTCAGCTGTACTGGCTTAGCGGCAATATTCTGATTGACCGCAACAACAAATCGAAAGCCCTTAACACTATGCTGGCAGCTGCCGAGCGGATTAACCGTGATCGCTTGTCTGTATGGATGTTCCCCGAAGGTACGCGTAGCTATGGCCGTGGCTTGTTGCCCTTTAAGATGGGCGCTTTTCATATTGCACTGGAAGCAGCGGTACCATTGGTGCCGGTTTGTATGAGCAGTACCCACGACCAGTTTAAACTGAACCGCTGGAACAACGGCAAAGTAATAATTCAGCTGATGGCGCCGGTAGCGTTGCCTGCCCGGGAGCAGATGAATATTCGTGAGTTTGCACAAAGTATGCACCAGCAGATGCAACAGCAGATTGCTTTACTTGATAGCGAACTGGGCAACGACTACACTGCCAGCACTATTGCAGCGAAAGAGTAATTTTATGGAAAATTGGCAGGAATTTACTGAAGACACTATAGGTGCATTACTGGAAGATGGCAGCGATCCGGATGCGTTGTACACCATCGAGCACCATTTCTACGACAAAGACTTTGCCAAGCTGGAAAAACTGGCTGTCGAGCTGTTTAAGCTTGGCTATGAAGTGACCGATGCCGAAGAAGTTGAGTTTGAAGACGGCGGTAACGCCTGGGTGTTTGATGCAATACGTGAGCAGTCGCTTGATGCCGACAGTATTGTTGCCGATGCGATTAAGCTTGAGGAACTGGCGCATAAACATAAAGTGGAATACGACGGCTGGGGCACCTACTTTGAGGGTGATGATGACGTCGAATATGATGACGAAGAATAAATCCTGCTGAAAAAGCCGCTGTAAAGCGGCTTTTTTGTTGCCGTGCCGGCGTATGTCAGCAATCAGCTTTGCGATACGGTCTGGCCATCACGTAAACGCTCGGCGCCGCGGGTGACCACTTTCTCACCGGCTTGTAAGCCTTCATCTACCGTGACCCAATCGCCGTTGCCGTCGCTGATTTTTACCGCTTTACGGTGCGCGACGTTGTTGTCATCCACTGTCACCACATAGGTGCCGTCGCTGCGCAGCAGTAAGGCGTCACGATGCACTGTCACTGCTGCTTTGGCATCACGGGTGGCGACTTTGACACTGACCAGCTCGCCAGCCAGCCAGGCAGCAGAGGCTTTACCCAGTTTTAACCTCAGTTCAGCGCGCTGGCTTTGCGCATCTGCTGCCGGGATCAATGCTGTTACTGCCGCGCTGCCATGTTGTTGTTGATTGCTGATAGTCAGGGTGTCACCAAGGTGGACAAAACGCAGGTATTGCAGCGGAATATAAGCCCGCACCTCAAGCTGATAAATATCCTGTAAACGGAGCAGGGCGGTGTTGCGCAGCACATCACCACCGGCTTCGCGCAAGCGTTCAGCCACGATACCGGCAAAAGGTGCCCTGACTTCTGTTCGGCTTAACTGATCATCTATCTGTGCAATACGGGCCGCCATGATGTCAGCATCGGCTTGTGCCAGCTGGTAATCAGAACGGGCTTTATCCAGCTGTAACAGTGAAACACTCTGGCTTTGTTGTAAGTCCTGCAGCCTTTTGTATTCACGGCTGAAATAGTCTGCTTGCAACATGGCCCGCTGGTGCTGGGCTGTCAGCTCGGCTTTTTGCAGCTGCAGTGGCTGCGGATCCAGCTGCGCCAACAGGTCACCGCGTTGCACTGTGGTGCCGGCTTCGGCCACCCAGCTCAGGCGGCCATCAATGCCAGCTGTCAGCTCAGTGTTATTCAGGCTGGATATGGTGCCAGCAATATCCATTGTCGGTACTTCGTAGGAAAGCCGGCTTTCTGTTAGCTGTACTGACGTTGCCGGCGCCGTTTGCGCTAAGGCCAGCGAACTGCATAAACAACTGATGAGCAATATCGATTTATACATGGGAATTTCCTTGGGCAGCGACAGTAGCACTGCGTATACGCATTGAAACCGGACGCTGCATTTGCAGTACAGCAGGTAACAGGATCAGAGTAAACAGGGCACTGATGGCCATGCCGCCGACAATAACAGTCGCCAGGCCGCGGTAGATTTCGGCGCCGACACCGGGGATCAGCATCAGTGGCAACATGCCAAATAAACTGGTTAATGTGCTCATATACACCGGCCGGGCGCGCAGCAGTATTGCCTGTTGCACCGCCTGCTGCCTTGGCAGGCCTTCACGCTCACCGCTGCGGGTCTGATCAACCAGCAGGATGGCATTGTTAACCACCAATCCCAGCAAAATAATAAAACCGATCATCGTCAGCAGATCGAGCGACTGTGTGGTAAACAAATTGACCAGCGCCAGTGCCATGACGCCGCCAGCAACGGCCAGCGGCATCACCAGCAACACCAGCAAGGCATCGCGTAACGAGCGGAACAAGGCAGTCATCAGCAGCAGCAGGATAAGCAAAGCCAGCGTGAAGTTCAGCAGCATTTCGTCTATTGCTGAGTTCATCTGGCTGGCGTTACCGCTGAGCAGCAGGCTGGCACCTTCTGGCAGTGCCTGTTGCATCGGAGG
>NZ_DATCSY010000171.1:0-3739 GCF_036568245.1 Rheinheimera sp.
ACCGTTTTTGCCTGGTGGCAATAGCGCTGTGGAACCACCTGACTCCATTCCGAACTCAGAAGTGAAACGCAGCTGCGACGATGGTAGTGTAGCATTCGCTATGCGAGAGTAGTTCACCGCCAGGCGCCCAATACTAACCCCGCTCATCGAGCGGGGTTTTTTATTGCGTTGAATAAAACAATCGCACAACACACCGCGGTATTGCCGAGACTGAGCAAATAAAAAGCCCGCAAGCGGGCTTAAATCATTAAGTTAGCGACCTAGATTGGCATCCCAGTCCTTCCATACCGGCTGTAAACCCTGTTCAACCATGTCTTCTGCTACCTGATATGGCAGGCGTTCATCATCAATATTGAACTGCTGAAGATTTTCAGGTGCTACACTGTAGCCACCGGGTTGCGTTTTTGAGCCTGCACTGAGACTGCTAATGGCAAGGGGAGTAACAACGCGACGAAACTGCTCCGACTCACGCGTCGACAGGCTAATTTCCAAATCAGGTGCGAATAAGCGAAATGCACATATTAGCTGGATTAGTTCTTTATCCGTAATAGGATTGCTGGCTAATCCACCTCCGCTGCAGGGCCTTATCCGGGGAACAGATAAACTAAAGCGGCATTGCCAGTATCGTTTTTGCAGATATTGCAAATGTTGTGCAAGCATAACTGCATCGGTGCGCCAGTCTGTCAGGCCAAGTAAAATACCAAGACCTATTTTATCCATACCTGCTTGGCCAATTCGATCCGGACCTTCCAGCCGCCACTGAATATCCGCTTTACGGCCTTTACTGTGATGTTGCTGATAGGCTGCTGCCTGATAGGTTTCCTGATATAGCATAACGGCGTCTATCCCAAGTTGTCTGAGCTCGGTATATTCTTCTGCTGCAAGAGGCTGAACTTCGAGCTGAACACTGCTAAAGTAGGGCCTTATAAGCGGGATCACAGATCGAAAATAGTCCATGCCGACTTTGCGTTCATGTTCGCCGGTTAGCAGCAAAACCTGGTCAATGCCGAGCGCTTTCAGCGCGAAGCATTCTTGCTTAATTTCTTCAGCTGTCAGCGTTTTTCGTTTAACTTTCTGGCTCATAGAAAAGCCGCAGTAGCTGCACTCATTTGCACACAGGTTAGATAAATACAGCGGAGCAAAAAACTGTACGGTGGCACCAAAACGTTGTCTGGTTAATGAGCGCGCTTTGCTAGCTATTTGCGGCAAAAAAGTGCTTGCAGCCGGCGATAGCAATGCCTGCAGATCACTGAGCGCCAGTTTGGGTTTATCAATAGCAGCTTTTATCTGCTGAGCAGTATAGCTGTGGCTGTATAGCTGAGTGTCATGCCAGCTTAGCGTTTGCCAAGTATCGTAAAATGTCATAGCGACGTTAGAAACTCTGTCAATGGGCTGGAAGCTTCAGCGGTAGTATGTTGTTGCGCTAAGCCTGCTTCATAGGCCGTGCGTCCTGCCTGAACTGCCTGACTAAACGCTTTCGCCATTAATACCGGCGATGCACTAGTTGCTATGGCGGTATTGACAAGCACTGCCGCAGCGCCAAGTTCCATTGCCGCGCCGGCGTGCGATGGCGAGCCTAAGCCAGCGTCAATAATTACCGGCACAGTCGCTTGTTCGATAATAATGCGCAGCATGGCTTCCGTTTGCAGACCAAGATTCGAACCAATCGGTGCAGCAAGAGGCATAACAGCGGCACAACCTGCTTGCTCCAGGCGTTTACATAATACCGGGTCGGCACCGCAGTATGGCAACACAACAAAGCCACGTCGAACCAGCTGCTCTGCTGCCAGTAAGGTTTCTAACGGGTCAGGCATCAGATAGCGTGGATCGGGATGAATTTCAAGTTTCAGCCAGTTTGTATCCAGCGCATCACGGGCCAGTTCAGCGGCCAATATCGCTTCTTTTGCTGTCTTAGCGCCCGAAGTATTGGGTAATAGCTGAACATTCAGCCGTCGTAGCGGGCCGAGCAGGTCGTCCTGCGGTTTATCAAGTTGCAGGCGTTTTAATGCCAGAGTGATAAGCTGCGTTTCGCTGGTAACAACTGCCTGCTGCATCAATAGCGGGCTGGCAAATTTGCCGCTGCCAAGTAGCAGACGGCTGTGGAAGGTTTTATCGGCGATAGTTAACATTGCTAGCCTCCTGTGACCAACTGAAAAAGTTGTACTGAATCGGCTGGTTTTAACAGATGCTCTGGCCATAGCCGTTTGAGCAATACATTATTGTTGATCGCGACAGCCAATCCGTTTGGATCCAGCTTCAGCTGCGTTATAAGCTGCTCCACACTGCAGGCGGTTTCAAGCTGAAGGGGTGAGTCATTAACTGTTATAAGCATGATAATTGCTCCACTGTCGCTGTAAGTCGGTATATGCCTGCTGCGGTTTAAGCTGTGCAGTAATTGCAGAGACCACCGCAATACCGTCGACGCCGCAGGCCGCCACATCTTTTATCTGCTGTATGCCGATGCCGCCTATTGCGACTGTTGGGGTATCGTGACATAGCGCCGCATAACGTTTTAGCTTGGCCAAGCCCTGTGGTTTTGAAGGCATCTGTTTGGTTTGAGTTGCAAAGACATGGCCAAGAGCGATGTAAGAAGGCTTTAACTGCCGCGCGATTAGCAGTTCTTTATAACTGTGAGTTGATATACCCAGGCGCAGGCCGGCAGTTGCAATAGCGCTTAAATCAGCTTGCTGCAAGTCTTCCTGGCCTAGATGCACGCCATAGGCACCATGCTTTATGGCCAATTCCCAATAATCATTTATAAATAGCCGTAAGCCATAATCCCGGCTCAGGCTAATTGCCTGCACGATTTGTTGCTCAATATCCTCAGCAGCACCGTGCTTTAGCCGCAGCTGAATAACATCTGGCTGGCACGGCAGCAACGATGTCAGCCAACTAACGTTATCAACAACCGGGTACAGCCCGATTGGGCAATTCATCGGGGCAAAAGCCTGGCCTTCGCGCTGTGCAATCAGTCTGCTCGACAAATGAGGATAATGCTGTGACTGCTCTGGCCAGCTGCCATGCTGCAGACAGCCCGCACCGCTACCCGTGGTGTAACCCTGGCTGAGAGCCTGTTGTAAATAAGCCCGGGCAATAATGACGGCGTCGGTTAGCGTATAACAGTGTGCTACTGCGGCGGCTATAGCACTTGACAATACACAGCCGGTGCCATGGTTGTTTGCTGTCTGCAATCGGGGTTGGATGAGCGCAATTTCAGGCTCGTTTTCTGTCAGCAGTATGTCATGAACATATTGCCCGGTTTTGCTGTTGTGGCCGCCTTTGAGCAATACGGCTTTGGCTCCGGCTGCCAGCAGCACTGAAGCTTGCTGACGCTGTGTAGCCTGAGGTACAGCGCTCAGCAGTGCCAGTTCGGGTAAGTTTGGCGTAATAAGATCCAGCAGTGGCAGCAGTTTCAGCCGCCAGATACTCAAGCAGCACTGGCTGATAAAATTGTATCCGGAGCTGCTACTCAGTACCGGGTCAGCAATCACAGCAAACTGATATTGTGCTTTGTGTTGCTTTAACCAGTCCGCCAGCAACTGCAATAAAGCTGCGTCGGGTATAAGACCAATTTTAATCGCCTGTGGCGGCATGTCTTCCAGCAAACAGCTTAACTGTGCACAGAACAGCGCCGGGCTCACCGCCTCATAGCCAATCACCTGACAACTATTTTGTGCGGTCACGGCGGTTATTACGCTGCAGCCATGACAATCCAGCGCATTGAATGTATGTAAATCGG
>NZ_DATCSY010000172.1:0-18886 GCF_036568245.1 Rheinheimera sp.
GGTAGTTTTGCTCCAGTCGCACGGTTTCCACATCGGGGAAGTCCTTTAAGAAGGTTTGAATGTTCTCTACCCGCGCACCGCGCCAGCCATAAATCGACTGATCATCATCACCAACAATCATCACCTTGGCATTGCTACCGGCCAGTAAGCGCAGCCACTGATACTGAATGGCATTGGTGTCCTGAAACTCGTCAACCAGGATATGGCGGAAGCGTTGCTGATAGTGGCCGCGCACTTCGCTGTTTTGCTTTAGCAGCTCAAAACTGCGCAGCAGGATCTCGGCAAAGTCGACCAGGCCGGCGCGGTCACACATATCCTGATAGGCTGCGTATATTTTTACCATCTGTTGCAGGCTGAAATCGCCAGCGGCATCTATCATACCGGGGCGCAGGCCATCATCTTTGCGGGCATTGATAAACCATTGAATTTGTTTTGGTGGCCAGTGCTTTTCGTCCAGATTAAGTGCTTTTAGCACCCGTTTTACCAGCCGGTACTGGTCGTCGCTATCGATGATCTGAAAACCCTGTGGTAAGCCGGCCTCCTGATAATGGGCGCGCAGCATACGGTGTGACAAACCATGGAAGGTACCCATCCATAAGTTATTCAGACTAACACCTATGGTGCTCTCAATACGGCCGCGCATTTCCTGTGACGCTTTGTTAGTAAAGGTTACCGCCAGCAGGCTGTATGGCGCGACGCGTTCTACCTGCATCAGCCAGGCTAAACGATGCACCAGTACGCGGGTTTTGCCACTGCCGGCCCCGGCCAGCACCAGCATATGTTGCGGTGGTGCAGCTACCGCATCGCGTTGTTTATCGTTCAGCCCGTCCAGCAGGTAAGATACATCCATCAGAAAGTCTCGCTAAGCACAATGGTGGCCATTATAACAGCACGGTCGTGAAGGCCAAGCGTAGTTAGTGGATATATAACCAGTTAGTGCTGTGCTGGCTGCCTTTGTTTATAGCGGTTAGCAAAAGCCAAAATGGCCATACTGATACAGGCAAAAATAAAGAAACCGGCCGTTACCGGAATAAGGGTGTCGTTATACATCTGGCCTATTATGGTGCCGATAAACATCGACATTATGGATGATGTGGAACCGATAATCGCAGCTGCTATACCTGCGACATGGCCCATAGGTTCCATCGCCATTGCATTGATATTGCCAAACACCAGGCCAAAACAGAAAAACAGTACCGCAGCATAGAGTAAGAACATCCACAGCTGTATTTCCACGCCCAAATGCAGCAGTAAAAACAGCGCTGAGCTGGCAATAATGCCCCAGACGGCGCTACCGGATAATCGCTGCATGCCCCATTTTTGCACTAAACGCGAGTTCACCAGTGATGATGCACCAAATACTATAGCCAGCAAACCGAAGTATAGGGTGAACAGCTCGCCGGTTTTAAATAAGTCCTGGAAAATTTGTTGCGACGAATTCAGATAGCCAATAAAGCTGCCGAAAAACAAGCCCATGCAAATCATGTAACTTACGGTTGGTACATTGCTGATGACTTCTTTAAAACCCTCAGCAAAGCCTTTTTTACTCATCGGGATCCGGTGCGCTTTGGGCAGGGTTTCTTCTAAGCGGCAATAAATCCACAGCACGATCAACAGGGCATAGAACACATAGAGCAGGAAAATATCACGCCATGAGCCAAGCCATAACACGGCCTGCCCAAGGCTGGGCGCTAATGCCGGTACCATGACGAAAATCATCATCACCAGCGACATAATGCGCGCCATATCATTACCGGAGTATTTATCCCGCACTATTGAAATCGCCGACACATAAGGGCCTGAAACGCCTAAGCCCTGAACAAAGCGGCCAAATAACAAAGTACTGATATCGTTAGCAAAATAACAAATGGCAGTGCCGGCTAAAAACAGCGCTATACCACCGTTCAACACCTTCTTGCGGCCGGCAGCGTCGGATAAAGGGCCACAAATCAGTTGGCCTATTGCCATACCAAAAAACAACGCACTGACCACCAACTGCGCCTGATTCGGATTACTCAGCACTATATCAGCACGAATAGCATCCAGCGCCGGCAATAGCGCATCAATGGAAATAGCCACGATAGACATCAGCAGCGCCACCAGTAAGGTAAATTCACCTGTAGAGATACGCGATTGTGGCGCATGGGTAGAATAATCAGACATTCAGGCTTTCCTTGTTTAAACCTTTCCTAAGCAGGCAGAGTCTGGCGTTATTTCAGGCCAGAGCGGGTGTACTATAAACAATTTTTACGTTAGTCGATTGGTGTTGCGGCAAATCGACAGTTCCAGTGGATGCTGTGCGGTGAAATATATCAGGCGTGTTGGGTTATAACAGGCCGGATAAGTCATTAATCTCAGTCAACCTGATATGTGGCAAAACTGCAACCGGGCTTTGATAATGATCCAGCCAGGCCGCCTGACAGCCGGCGTTTAGCGCACCCATCACATCAGCACGGTGGCTGTCGCCAATATGCAGAATCTCAGCTGGTGAGACTTGTAGCCGTGTTGCAGCTGTATGGAATAAATCGGAGTACGGCTTCATTTTGCCATCGGGCCCGGCTTGTAAGCCAAACTCGAACAGTTCACCGATGCCCATCTTATCGATACAGGCATTGCCATTGGTAATGGCTATCAGCCGATAGCGGCTGGCCAGAGCCTGAAGTAGTCTTATCACATCATCTGTTAACGTAATTCGGGTACGCTCATGCAAAAACGCTGCATAGCCTTTTTCTGCCATAACCCTGGCATCGGGCCGGCTAATCCCCAACTCTATCAGGCCGGCCTCTATTCCGAGTAGACGCCAGCGACCAATGTCATGGCGGATTTCCGGTTCAATCCGGGCCAGCTTTACCCGCTGTTGCCACCAGAACTGGCTATCGGTAGTCTGGCTTGCCGGCGTAAGATCTGCCAGCGCCTTTAGCATTGCCTGCTCTGCTGCTTCGATAACGGGTTTGTTATCGTACAGTGTGTCGTCCAGATCAAACGACAACACACTAAACGGCTGCAACGCTTTATATACCTGCATAAACTTTTACCATGTTGATGGTTGAAATACCTGGGGCCAGTTGACGGCAGTTAATTGCTGGCTGAACCAGCTCAGCGCCTGGCCCTGACTTTGTTTATGCCAGGCCAGATAAAGCGGCAGTTTATCACGCGGAATACTGCTGGCTTTAGCAATCAGTTCACCGCGCGCCAGCTCATTACTGATAAGGTGGCGCGGCAGAAAACCAATACCCAGCCCCTGTTTTTGTGCTGCAATTTTGGCCTGCATATTATCGACAATAACACGCTGGCGGGTATCGAATAAACCTGATGAGCGCTTGGGTGCATCGATTGCCGAATCGGCAACAATAACGGCAGTGTATTGCTGCACATCTTCCTGCGACACTATTCTGTCCAGTGCCGCCAGCTGATGATGCGGTGCAACCGCAAACACAAACTCTACCTCGCCCATAGGTAATACGGTGAACTGACCTTTAGCGAAGTCGCCGGATAGCCCGACAGCAATATCAGCCCGGCCGGTTTGCAGCGCTTCCCAGCCGCCCGCCATAACTTCTTCAGTCATCCGCACCTGAGTAATTTTACCCAGCTGCAAAAATTGTGTGATGACATTCAGCACAGGGGTATTGGGCACTATGCTGTCCTTAGCGATGACGAATTGGGTTTCCCAACCGGTATCCAGCTGTTTCACGGCATTCTGCAGCTGGTTGGCCGCGTGCAGTAAAGCCCGGCCCTGATCCAGCAACAATTGCCCGGCCGGGGTCAGCTGAGCTTTTTGTTTACTGCGGTCAAACAATGCCACGTCCAGATCGGCTTCCAGTTTAGCTATGGTGTAACTCAGTGCAGAAGGCACTTTATACAAAGCTTCAGCAGCGGCAGCAAAGCTGCCTTTGCGGTCAATAGCATCCAGTGCTCTTAAGGCATCCAAACTCAGTGCATTGTGCATAAAGTACCTACTGTTCTATTAATTTCAAAAATTTTGAATAGTGTAGTCAAAACATTACGTTTTTACTGCAAAAAATATCCGGCTATAGTTACACCATCGACGCAAGATTTGCTGTCGAGAGGCAGTGAACTTAACTTTAAACAATTTGATAGGTGATTATTATGGCAACTTCAATCGTACAGAAAATTTTAACTTCTAATGCTGGTGTTGCAGCGTTGGCTCTGCGGGTACCAGTGGGCATTATCTTTGCTGCACACGGTGCACAAAAATTGTTTGGCTGGTTTGGCGGTTACGGTCTGGAAGGCACGGGCGGCTGGATGGACAGCATTGGTTTGTCACCAGGTATCGTGATGGCGTTTTTAGCCGGTGCGGCTGAGTTTTTTGGCGGTATCGCGCTGATCCTTGGCCTGTTAACCCGCCCGGCGGCGCTGAGCCTGGCAATTGCAATGGTAGTGGCTATTTTCTCAGTGCATATCCAAAACGGTTTGTTTATGGCTAATAACGGCTATGAGTTTGGCTTGGCTCTGCTGGCTGCCAGTGTGTCACTGCTGTTTAGCGGTGCAGGTAAAGCGTCAATAGACAGCTTGCTGGCAAAGCGTTTTAACTAAAGTGAATGAGTGAATCGAACGCCCGGCTTGCCGGGCGTTTTCTTTATCTGTTAATCAGTACAGGTGAAACAGCCTTGCCCTAAGCCGACCGTTGAAGCCCTGGACGGGCGAAAACGAGCCTACAGGGACGTATTTACGGCGTGTCGGTGTGGGCAAGACTGTTTTGCTGCAACGGATAAATATTTATTGTTAATCAGAGCGCTTCTTCGCCCTTGGGTGGGCGTTATCGTACACCTTGGCTAGGTGGGCAAAATCCAGATGGGTGTAAACCTGAGTGGTGCTAAGGTTGGCATGGCCTAACAGTTCTTGCACTGCGCGTAGATCCTGGCTGGATTCGAGCATATGGCTGGCGAATGAATGGCGCAGCATGTGAGGGTGTACATGCTGGTTCAGGCCTTGCTGTTTGGCCCATAGCTGCACCCGCTCGCGCACATGCCGCGTACTGATGCGCTTGTGCTGCTTGCTGAGAAACAGCGCTTGCTGATCAGCTTCACTCAGATTAGCGGTAAAGGCTGGCCGTTGTGCCAGCCAGTCTTTAACCGCTGCCAGTGCAATTTTCCCCACCGGCACTATACGTTGCTTGCTGCCTTTACCCGTTACCCGCAGCAGTTGCTGTTGCCAGTCGATATCGCTGATATTGGCATTCACCAGCTCTTCCAGACGCAGGCCGGAGGAATAAAACAGTTCGAGTATGGCTTTATCACGGCAGGCCAGAATATCGTCTTGGCTGTCAAAACTCAGCAGATGATTAAGCTGATCGACATTGAGGTTTTTCGGCAGGCTGCGACCAGCCTTGGGAACAGCCAGATACTGCGCCGGGTTATCACTGCGCAGGCCCTGTGCCTGTAAGTAACGGTAGAAACTGCGCAGCGCCGCGACTTTCAGTGCAATAGTGCGCGGCTTGGCACCGCTGCGACGCAGGCCGATGATATACTGTTTTAACTGCGTTTCGCTGAGGTTCAGCCAGTGTGTGTCGCTATCGTCAATGCCCAGTGCCAGTTGTTGTAACTGCCGCTGGTAGCTGTCCAGTGTTTTCGGGCTGTAACCACGTTCAAACTGCAGGTAGCTGAGAAATGCCTGCAATGGCTGTTGCCATTGCAGTGTCAGCCCGCTATCAGGCTGCATAACCCGGTAACAACTGCGCCAGAATGGTCGCCAGATGGCTGATAAATAACTTGTCCATCGATGGCTGGAAGTGATCGTCCTGTTCGCTGCCAAAGGCCATCAGTGCCAGCGGCTGCTCCTCGTTGCTGATCAGGATCAGCGCCACTGAATGTATCTGTGGTGGGAACAAGCCTTGTTGCTCTTCTTTGTTTAGCCGGCCAAGATAAATGCCTTGCTCGTTTAGCCGGCGTGACAACAACAACTGAAACTCGCTGGCGCTGTGTTGCTCATTGAAACATAGCAGGCGGCATTGTTGCACCTGCGGCATGGCGGCGGTGAATTGCTGCAGGCTGTGCTCGGCCTGCTGCAGGTTTTCGGCCTGATACAGTTGTGCCTGTAACTTATTAAACGCCAAAAACAGTTGTTCATTTTGCCTTGCCACAGACATCAGCCGGGTAATGTCGTCTTCGAGCGCGACAATTTTCTCACGCTGCATTTCCAACTGACGCTCTACCAGCGAGACACTGCCGCGTTGCTGATGCGGTAAGCGCAGGCTGGCCAGCAGCTGCGGATACTGCTGAAAAAACTCCGGGTGATCCTGCAGGTAGTCATATACCACGTGAGCGGCGAGCAGGTCTTTTTCCTTGATCAGGCTATCTGTCATAGCGATATTTGTCCGTCATATACATGTTCTGCCGGCCCCGTCATTTTTAGCGGTTGGCCTGGCCCGTTCCAGCGAATAAGCAGGCTGCCGCCGGGTAAATCTACCCGCACCTGCTGCTGCAGTTTCTTTTGTAACTGGCCTACGACTACCGCGGCGCAAGCGCCGGTGCCACAAGCCTGAGTCTCACCGGCGCCGCGCTCCCACACCCGCAGCTTGATATGGCCCGGGTTCAGCACCTGCATAAAGCCGATGTTGGCGCGCTCCGGAAAGCGCTCATGCAGTTCGAACAATGGCCCCTGCACTGTTACCGGCGCTGTTAGCAGATCATCCACTTCGACCACGGCATGCGGGTTACCCATCGACACTACACCACAAAGTATAGTGTGTTCTTCGGCACGCAGAATGTAGGTGATTTCCTGCTTCTGCGCTTTGAACGGCACCCGTGCAGGGTCGAGTTGCGGTATTCCCATATTCACGGTAACCTGGCCGTCGGCTTCGACGTACAACACAATTTTACCGGATTTGGTGCTGACCCCGATTTTGTGTTTATTGGTTAAACCGCGGGCACGCACAAACTTGGCAAAACAGCGTGCGCCGTTGCCACATTGTTCCACCTCTGAACCATCGGCATTAAAAATGCGGTAGTGAAAATCCAGCTCGGGATCATACGGCGGCTCTACCATCAACAGCTGGTCGAAACCAATGCCGGTATGGCGGTCTGCCAGCGCCTTAATCTGCTCTTTGGTCAGGAACACATTTTGGCTGACGGCATCGACCATCATAAAGTCGTTACCCAGGCCGTGCATTTTAGAAAAATGTAACAACATCAGCGCCCTTAATTAATCGGAAACGACCTGTTCACCACGCCATAAATCCTGCCACTGCTCACGGGCTCGGATTAAATGCAGTTTATCGCCGTCTACCAGCACTTCTGCTGCGCGGGGGCGGCTATTGTAATTCGAACTCATAGTAAAGCCGTAAGCACCAGCCGAGCGCACTGCCAGCAGGTCGCCCTGGCTAATCGCCAGTTCGCGGTCTTTACCGAGAAAATCACCTGTCTCACAAACCGGGCCAACGATATCGTACAGCGCGCTGGATTTGTTGCTGTCGAGCTGTGCCGGTACTATCGCCTGCCAGGCGCTGTATAGTGCCGGACGGATCAAATCGTTCATCGCGGCATCGACTATGGCGAAATTCTTTTCCTGCCCCGGTTTTAAAAACTCTACCTTAGTCAGCAGAATGCCGGCATTGGCCATAATGGCGCGGCCTGGCTCCATTATCAGTTCCAGCTGCGGGTAAGCTTTCAGCCGTTCAACAACTTTGCTGATGTAATCGCCCGGTGATGGTGGGGTTTCGCTGTCGTAGGTCACGCCCAGGCCGCCACCAATGTCGATATGGTGCAGCACTATGCCATCTGAGGCCAACTGGTCGATTAATGTCAGCAGTTTTTCCAGTGCCTCCAGAAACGGCTGGGTTTCAGTCAGTTGAGAGCCGATATGGCAGTCTACACCGACAACATTAAGATGGCTGCAGCCGGCTGCTTTACGGTAAATATCGCGTGCCAGCAGAATGTCGATACCAAACTTATTGGCTTTTAGCCCGGTAGAAATATAGGGGTGCGTTTTTGCATCAATATCCGGGTTTACCCGGATAGACACCGGCGCTTTTATATTCAGGCTACTGGCGACCTGCTGCAACCTGTCCAGCTCAGCAATGGACTCAACGTTAAAACACTTAATGCCCAGTTGCAGCGCAAAGCGCATTTCCTCTTCGGTTTTGGCAACACCGGAAAATACGACTTTCTTTGCATCGCCGCCGGCGGCAATAACCCGGCGCAACTCACCGCCGGATACAATGTCAAAGCCACTGCCAAGCTTTGCCAGCACATTCAGTATCGCCAGGTTACTGTTGGCTTTTACTGCATAGCATACCAGGCTGTTTGGGTGTGCAGATGCTGCACTGGCAAATGCCTGGTAATGGCGCTCAATAGTAGCGCGGGAATAGACATAGCAGGGTGTACCGAATTCGGCCGCAATATCACTTACGGCGTGTTGTTCTGCAAACAGGCGGTTATTCTGGTAATTAAAGTGGTCCACGTTGTTCATCCGTTGGTTGATTAGCAGGAGTGTTGTTTTGCTGCGGTTCTGCCACTTCAGGTGCCTGTTGTGGTAAGGTAAGCGGACCTTTTTGACCACAAGCACTCAGACAGCTGCTTAGCAAAACGACAGCAGCAACAGTTAACAGCGGACCTTTGGTTGTAAAAGCGTGCATGATGTTATTTTTTTATGGTGGTTGCGCTCTATAATCGCATCCTTAGCGATAAAAGCAAACAGGTGAAGCAGATGAATGACCTAGAATATGATGATTTGACCGATAGCGTATTGCTGGCTGTTGAACAGGCAGTAGAAGACGCTGATGCAGATCTGGATTATGAGTCCCATGGTGGCCTGCTGAGTATCAGCTTTGCCGATGGCAGTAAGATTATTATCAACAAGCAACCACCGCTGCACCAGTTGTGGGTGGCGACCAAGTTCAACGGTCATCACTTCGAGTGGCAAAACGGTCAGTGGATTGATAACCGCTCTGGCGCCGAGTTCTGGCAATTACTGAACGACGCGGCTTCTAAGCAGGCTGGTGTTGCGATTAATCTGGCGCCCTAAGGGCCCATGCTGACTGGAATGAGGTAATGGCTTTGCTTCCTTTTGTTGATGTAAAAGCACAGAGCGATACCCGCGCTGTGGTGGTTTGGTTGCACGGGCTGGGTGACTCCGGCCACGGTTTTGCGCCTATAGTGCCGGAACTGCGTCTGCCTGCTGATGCCGGTATCCGGTTTTTATTTCCACACGCCCCTGAACGGCCGGTAACGGTAAATGCAGGCATGCGGATGCGCGCCTGGTACGACATTAAAACCATGGATCTGACTAACCGTGCCGACGAAGAAGGTGTGCGTGAATCTGCTGCCGCGGTGCAACAACTGCTGGACAAGCTTATCAGCGACGGTATCAGCAGTGAGCGCATTGTTCTGGCCGGTTTTAGTCAGGGCGGTGTGATCGCCCTGCATTTGTTGCCGAGGCTGCCGTATAAACTGGCCGGCGTCATGGCATTATCAACCTATATGTGCGCGCCCGATAAGCTGAAAGATGAAAGCAATAACCTGAATAAAACCACACCTGTGTTGATAGCGCACGGTAACCAGGACCCGGTGGTGCCGATGTTTGCCGGTCAGCAGGCGTATCATAGCCTGAAAACTGCCGGCTTTAATGTCAGCTGGCACGAGTACCGCATGCCACACAGCGTCTGTGCGCAGGAAGTGGCCGACATCAGCAGCTTTATACAGCGGCGTCTATTGGTTCAGGCAGAGAGTTAATATGAAGACAATCCGAATCGCAACGCGCAAAAGTGCGCTGGCGCTGTGGCAGGCCGAATACGTGAAAACCGAGTTGCTGCACCATCACCCGGGGCTGGCAGTAGAGTTGGTACCAATGTCGACCCAAGGTGACAAAATTCTGGATACGCCGCTGGCAAAAATTGGTGGCAAAGGCCTGTTTGTTAAAGAGCTGGAACAGGCCATGCTGGAAGATCGGGCTGATATTGCCGTGCACAGCATGAAAGATGTGCCGGTAGAATTTCCGGACGGCCTGATGCTGCATACCATTTGTCCACGGGAAAACCCGCAGGACGCCTTTGTATCAAATCAGTTTAAATCGTTAGATGAGCTGCCCGCTGGTGCCGTTGTCGGTACATCAAGTCTGCGCCGGCAGTGCCAGCTTAAAGCGTTGCGGCCGGATTTAACGGTGCGCGATTTGCGTGGCAATGTGAATACCCGTTTAGCGAAGCTCGATAACGGCGAATATGCCGCCATTATCCTGGCGGCGGCCGGGCTTATCCGGCTGGGATTTGAGCAACGGATAGCGGCGCTGATGCCGGTAGAAACCAGTTTGCCCGCGAATGGCCAGGGGGCTGTCGGTATTGAGTGCCGTAGCGATGATAAAGAGGTTCAGCAACTGTTGTCAGCTTTGGAGCATCACGACACCCGCATTTGCGTATTGGCTGAGCGCGCGATGAACCGCACATTGCAGGGCGGGTGCCAGGTACCGATTGGTGCTTACGCGGTGATTGAAGGCGATAGTTTGTGGCTGCGTGGTCTGGTCGGTGCACTCGATGGCAGTGAAATTATCCGTCATCAGTTACGGGGACCTGTAGCAGAGGCAGAGCAATTGGGCGTCGCTCTGGCAGAGTATCTGCTAAGCCAGGGCGCTGACCGTATTTTACAGGATGTGTATCAGGCTGCACCATGACCAGTGCAATTTCAGGCGGCATACCTTTCTTGATCACACGCCCAGCCGGTAAGGCTGACAACCTGCTGGCATCGCTCGATAGTGATGGTATTGCTTATCTGTATCAGCCGTTAATCACTACAGCGCAGGTCAGTCTGAAAACTCAGGATCTGCAGTTATTGCAACAGGCAGATGCCATTATTTTCGTCAGCGTCAGTGCGGTAAGCTGCTTACAGAACCAGGTTGATGCGGCATTGCTGACTGCGCCCTTGTTCGCAGTTGGGCAAACAACGGCGATGGCACTACAGCGCTGGCTGGCGCGGGAAGTTATCGTGCCGGAAGACCAACGTAGTGAAGGCTTGTTACAGTTACCACAGTTGCAGCAGGTCGCGGGCAAAACTCTGGCGGTGGTGCGTGGTAATGCCGGGCGTGAACTGATTAAACAAGGGTTGGTATCGCGCGGAGCAACAGTGCGCTACATTCAGAGCTATAAACGTCTGCCGTTGCCGCTGGATGGCGCCTTGCTGTGTCAGCAGTGGCAGCTGGCGGGCATTCGTTGTATTGTGGCAACCAGCAACGAAATTTTACAGCAGTTGTTCAGTCTGGTGCCGGCGGTGAATCAGCACTGGCTGCAACAATGCGACTGGATCCTGGTCAGCCCGCGAATGCAGGACAGTGCTGTGGCGCTGGGAATTGCGCCAGAGCGTATTACACTTGCCGTGAACGCCAACGACAGCGCATTACTGGCTGCCATCAGCCAGCTTAAGAGGGAATATCAATGAGTGACAGCTTAGAGCGTGCATCAGAAATGGATGCACCACTGCAGCAACTAAAGCAAAAAATTGACGCTGAGCCGGTGCCACGCAGCGGCGGCAGCGCTATGGGGGGCTTAAGTTTATTACTGGTTTTAGTGCTGGCAGGCGCGTTGGGCGCAGGCGGTTACTGGCTATGGCCTGTATTTCAGCAGTTGCAGCACGATACTGCTGCCACTCAGCAAAACCTCCAGCGTTTAACCGAGCAGCAACAACAGCAGCAAGACGCAACGTCGCAGCTGCAGCAACAATTACAAACAGAACAGCAGCAGCGATTGACCCAGCTGGAACAAAGACTGCAACAGCAGCAACAACAGGTTCTGGCACAAAACCAGGCGCAAATGCAGGCACTGCGTCAACTGGTGCAGGAACGTGACAGCGCGCCGCCACGGCATTGGTTGCTGGCAGAAGTAGAATACCTGTTGCAGCTGGCATCACAGAAAGTGTGGCTGGAGCAGGACTATGCTACCGCCATAGCGTTGCTTGCCAGCGCAGACGAAAAGCTGGCGAAGCTTGATGACCCTTCGTTGTTGCCTGTGCGTCAGGCCATTGCAACCGATAGCAAGCAGTTAAAACAGATTAATGTGCCGGATATGAGTCAGCTGTACATTCAGCTGCAGCAGATGCGTAAACTCAGCAACACCTTGCCACTGAGGCAGCAACAGCAGTCGGAGCAGCCGGAAGCGGCGCCTGGCCATGACCTCAGCCAGTGGCGAGAAACACTCAGTTACTACTGGCAGCAAAGCTGGAGCCAGCTGATACGTGTACGCAGTGCTGTGCCGGAAGATTACTTCAGCCTCAGTGCTGAGCAACAATTAATGCTGCGTACCAGTTTACAGCAGCAGCTGTTACTGGCGCAGCTGGCCGCAATGCAGCATCAGAGCCAGGTCTTTGCGGCTGCATTGCAACAAGCCAGCGATCAGCTACAACGTTATTTTGATGCCGACAATGCTGCCGTGCAGCAACTGGGTACAGAGCTGGCGGCACTCGCCGCTGTTGATGTTACCCTGGTAACGGCTGCAGCGTTGACCAGTCTGGCTCAGCTACAGCAATACCAACAGCAACTGACGGAGAGCAGCTTATGATACGCTGGCTGCTTCTGATCCTGGCTTTAGCGGTGGCGATGTTGTTCGGCCCGTCTCTGGTGAACAACCCGGGTTACATCAAAGTGATCCTCGCCGGTAAAGTGTTTGAAATGACAGCACTGGGCCTTATTGTCATGATACTGCTGGCGGCGGTTGTGCTGTGGTTGCTCAGCGTTGTACTACGTAAATTACTGCGCCTGCAGCATGTTTCGTTTAATTTCCTGCGCTGGCGCCGTCAGCGTAAAGCACAGCAGGCGTATGAGCTTGGCCTGCAGGCTTATGCCAAACAGCAATGGCAACTGGCCGATCAGTATTTCGCCAAAGCGTTACACGACGACTTTATGCAGGATGAAAAACGCCTGCTTGCCGCCTATGCTGCTTTTTATGCGGGCAATGTCGGCCGGGCGAACAGCTACATAGCTGAGCTACCTGAGGCACATGACAGCACCGTTTTTGTACAGGCGGATATTTTGCTGCAACAGGGCAAAGCGGGGCAGGCATGTGCGCTGTTAGGTGAGCGGGTCAGTGCGGATACAAAAGATAAAGGGCTGGGGCAGCTTTATCTGTATGCATTACAGCAAGCCGGACAATGGCAACAGTTGCTGCAAATGGTGCCTGCAGCCTTAAAGCAGCAGTGGTTTGATAAAGAAAAATGGCAGCAGCAACGCTTTAATATATATCCGGCGGCAATCAGCCAGCTGAGCCAGCAACAAAAATTTGATGAAACGGCTGACTACTGGCAAAACCTGCCGTCAAAAGAACGTAAATCTACTGCTGCCAATATCGGCCGGGCCTGGGCAATGGCGCAAAACGGCCAGAACGATGCAGCAGAAAAGCTGCTGTTAAGCCATCTGCAATTAGCAGAGCTGCCGATGCTGCTGCCGTATATCCGCCAAATTCCGCTCGGCAAATCGGTACTTAAGTTGCGTAAACAAGCACAGCACTGGCTGCGCGAGCACAGCAGTAACGGCTACCTGTATGCGCTGTTGGCTTACCTGGCTGAACAGGAAGGCGAACTACAGCAAGCCGAACTGGCCTGGAGTAAAGCCCGCCAGTATGAACCGCAGTTTGGCTGATACCACCCTTACCGGGCTGCCGCCACTTGCTGACAGCGGCGCCCGGGTCTTGTTGCTTGGCAGCATGCCAGGGGCAGTTTCGCTGCACCAGCAGCAATATTACGCTCATCCACGCAACTTGTTCTGGCCGATTATGGCTAACTTAGCTGGCTTTAATGCCGATTTGCCTTACACAGAAAAAACACAGGCGCTGATTAACAGCGGTGTCGCTTTGTGGGATGTGATTGGTAGTTGCCAGCGCAGTGGTAGCCTTGACAGCGCCATCCGCGACGAGCAGGTAAACGATTTCGCAGGTTTTTTTCGCTGTCATCCTGAGCTGGCGGCTATCGGTTTTAATGGCGCTAAAGCCTGGCAGAGCTTTAAACGCTATGTATTGCCGCTGCAGATCGTGCCACAGCATGTTTGTTTTATTACCCTGCCTTCAACCAGCCCGGCGCATGCAGCAATGAGCTTTGATGCCAAACTGGCACAGTGGCAACAGCTTAGGGTCTATTTGCGCAGCTGAACACGGAATTAATTCTGTCGTTTATGGTCTGAACCGGACTGAGTTCTCCAACAAGCAGGGATTGCGGTTTTTGTCCGGGGCTAACAACACCACTACCGATTTTGTCCGAAGCTATGGCTGGGCCATCTCGCTGGCGCTTATGCTGCACTTCTTGCTGCTATTTGCGCTCTGGCAGACAAAATTCACACCGCCGGTAAAGCCAGTCACAGCAACAGCAATAACTTCGTTTTTATATCAGCCTGTACCAGCTGCACCCGTTCAGACCTTGAATGAATCGTCACCTGAAGTTCAAAATCAGCAATCCTTGCAGCAAGTAAAAGCAAGCTCTGTTATTGCCGAAGAGGTGAGCAGGCAGGGGCAGGCTGCGGTAGAGGAACCAGTAATACAGCAAAACACAGCTGCAGCAACACCAGTTGAGAATACTGCCGGGGAAGAGGCCACACGCTCACAGCAGACAGGCTTAGCACAACGCGCTTTCAGCCGGGCAGCCGCAGCAGGCCCGTCAGCTGTTGAGCGCTCGGCGCTGGCCAGCTACCAGCAATTTTTGCAGGCCCAACAACAACCCAAAGCAACAGTGGATAAAAGACATCAGCAGTTAAGCAGCGATCCCGCCGGGCAGGTGTTGGCACAGCTGGATGATGGCAGGCAGCTTATCCGCACTAAAGACGGTTGCCGGATAGCAGACCCGACGAAAGATGGCTTTGAAGGCTTGATGGCCACAAGGGCAATACCTTGTGGCGATAAAGCAAGCAGCACCGAGCTGTTAAGACAGGCTATGGAAAAACACAGTAAACGCTGATCAGGCTTCGGTAATATGTTGCTCTAATCTGGCCTTCAGCTCGCCCTCTATTGATACTGCCTTACCGGTTTTCTGATCGAGGCAGACAAAAGTCACTTGTGCATCAGCAGCTAATGCATCTTTACCGGCTATGCGCACTTCCTGCTGCACAACAGCGCTTTTACCACCTACTTTACTAAAGCGGGTATACACTTCCAGCATATCGCCCATGGTGGCCGCTACGCGGTAGTTAATGTTGATATTGACTATCACCCAAGCGAGGCCATGGCTGGCAAACCAGTCAATATCGCCGCTGTCTTCCAGATACCCCCAGCGCGCCTCTTCCAGAAACTCCAGATAGCGGGCGTTATTAACGTGTTGATAAATATCTAAATGGTATCCGCGTACCTTAATCAGGGTTTTATGTGTCATGTTAATCATTCTGTATTTATTCTGGTGCGGCAATTCTGGCATATAACAACTGGCCAAACCAGATTGAGATATTAGAAATATCATTAATGCAACAAAAATTTTGCAAATTTTGTTTTATTAGGTAAATCTTACCAGCTGGCATGCTGTTTAAAAGGGAAGTCTAATGAAGAAGTGGATTTGGTTAGTATTATTTGGCTGTGCGACGGTACGGGCAGATATGCTTGATGCGCTAAGGGCTTATGACCAGCAAAGTTATACAGAAGCCAGACAGCAGTTTGAAGCTTTACTGCCGCTTGGCAATGAGCTGGCTGCATTTAACCTGGGGGCTATGGCTTATCAGGGCGAGGGGCAGGATAAAGATCTGGTTAAAGCAATTGCTCATTTTATGCTTGCAGTAGAGCTACAGCATCCTCAAGCACAAGAGCTATTAAGGAAACTAGTTGCTACAGCATCTGAACAGCAACTGGAGCTCGCCACACAACAGTACGAACTTTTAAAGCAAAAGCTGGTAATAACAGAGCCATCTGAAAATGCCGATAATGATATTGAGCGGCCAGAACCGGTTAAGCGGGTGACTCCCGAGTATCCGAAAGGTGCATTAGCTAATGGTATTTTCGGTTATGTCAAAGTGCGTTTGCTGGTAAATGAACAAGGTGAGGTGACGGCTGTTGATACGCTGGATGCTTACCCTGAGCATACCTTTGAGCAGGCGACGGTTCGTGCAGTTAAGCGCTGGCGTTATGAACCCAGCGATAAGAAACACCTGCTGCATGTGCGTTTGGATTATGCCTTGCATGGTGGTGTTCAAGTTTCTGCTGTTGAGAGAGTCATGGAAAAGCACAAACTTTGGCAATATGCCGTAGCAGGGGCGCCTCAGTATCAGTTTGCGTTAGGTACTTTGTTGTCTCTGATTGATGTGCAAAGCGCTAACAGCTTTTGGTACGACCCGGAGCTGCCATTGGCTGCACAGCCTGATTTTAGTATTTATAAAGACCGGGCCAGTTTGAAAGTGGATTTTAACGGCTTTTGGGGCAGCGCTGTTGTCCGGGTCGCTAAGGATGGCACTATCACTGAACAAATTAGCGCCCAACTTGAAGAAAAGAGTGAGATAACCGACCTGACAGGGTTCAAGTTGAGAGGTAAAGTTGAAACAGAAGTTTACCGTATAGCACGCGTCTCGGTGGACGGCGTGTCTAAGGTGGTTGCTATGCCTTCGATTCGGACGTCGCGTTCAATGTCGGGCATATTCTGGTGGGAGCAAGCGGCAAAAAATGGCAACCTTGATGCGCAACGTGTGATGGCAGCTTATGACCCGCAATGGGAAAACTACCTGTTGGGTCAGCAAGATGCCGAGGTAATGGCCTGGGCGGGTACCCGTTTGATGCTTGAAGGGCAGCATGAACAAGGTATGCAGTTTTTGGAGCAGGCTATTGCCAAACACTACGAGCCAGCCGAAATGCTGAAAAAGCAATTCAACTGGCATAAAACCCGTAAGACACCAGACGAGCGCCCTTAACGGGCGCTGTCATTTTCAGATGTAAGCAAACGCATCGCCGAACAATTGTTCGCGGTGCGCGCCTTGTTCAATAAACGCATCCCGCACTACACCGGCCATAGCAAAAGGCCCGGCGACATAAATATCGTAAGCCTCGAGCGAAACAAAATCGTCCAGTACTGCCTGATGCACCATACCGCTGCGGCCTTGCCAGTTATCGTCCGGATGCTGTACTACCGGGATAAAGCGGTATTTTGCATTCTGCGCTGCCCATTGCTGCATTACGTTGGCGTGATATAGCGCATTTTGCTCACGGACACCCCAGTAAACAAACACCGGACGGTCGAGAGCTGCTTCAGCAATGCTTTGCGCAATACTGTAGATGTAAGAAAAACCGGTGCCACCTGCCAGCAGAATCACGGGTCTGCTACTGTCTGCTCTGAAATAGGCGTTACCCAGCCCGACCTCTGCCTTAACAGGTTGCTTTAAATGATGTTGTTGCATCAGGTGTGCGATAGCCTGGCTGGCGTATTGATCGGCAACGGCACCGCCGATATGCAACTCGAGTTGTTTGCTACCCGGAATACTGGCTATTGAAAATGGCCTTTTGTCGCTGTCACTCAGGCAAAGCTGCAAATACTGACCGCTGGCATAGCTAACCGGTTGCTGCGGCGTCAGTAGTATCCGGTTTACGGTGGGGGTTAGGGCTTCTATTAAATCAACGGTACAGAAAATTATTGTCATAATGCTCTCAGCGATGGCTGTTTCGGCTTAGCCACGGATAAAAGGATGGTGTAACACCAGATCAGTACAGGGATAGGCAAGGCAACAGTAAGTAAACTGCTGTTGTTTGTCCAGTTCAGTTAACGGCTGTGGTTCGTCATAACGAACTTCACCACTTTTCAGTTTGCAGACACAGCTGGTACAAACGCCCTGCCGGCAGCGGTTGGGGAAGTCAATACCACAACGCAGCGCGGCCTGCAGGATAGTTTCGCCCTCGTGTACTGCAAAACTGAGCTGCGCTGGCGCTATGGTGACAACATGGCTCACAGCTGCTCATCCTTTGTTGGCAGTGTAATACCAAGGCTGTCCCAAAGACTGTCTACACGGGCTTTTACAGTGGGTTCCATTACTATCGGTTCACCCCATTCGCGGCTGGTTTCACCCGGCCATTTATTGGTTGCGTCCATACCCATTTTCGAGCCAAGGCCGGACACCGGTGAGGCAAAGTCCAGATAATCTATCGGCGTGTTCTCGATGAGTGTGGTATCACGTGCCGGGTCCATCCTGGTAGTAATTGCCCAGATCACGTCTTTCCAGTCACGGGCATTGACGTCGTCATCACATACAATCACGAACTTGGTGTACATAAACTGGCGCAAAAACGACCATACTCCCATCATTACCCGTTTAGCATGGCCCGGGTACTGCTTTTTCATGGTCACGACAGCCAGCCGGTACGAGCAGCCTTCGGGTGGCAGGTAGAAGTCGGTAATTTCCGGAAACTGCTTTTGTAAGATAGGCACAAAGACCTCATTCAGTGCTACGCCTAGAATCGCCGGTTCATCTGGCGGCCTGCCGGTGTAGGTACTGTGATAAATGGGGGCTTTGCGCATCGTAATATGGGTCACCGTAAAGACCGGAAAGTTATCCACTTCGTTGTAATAACCTGTATGGTCACCGTAGGGGCCTTCGGGTGCCATCTCGCCCGGTGCTATATAGCCCTCAAGCACAATTTCGGCACTTGCCGGTACCTGCAGATCGTTACTGATACATTTGACTACTTCGGTATTATCACCGCGTAGTAAACCGGCAAATGCATACTCAGATAAGGTATCCGGCACCGGTGTCACAGCGCCCAAAATGGTTGCCGGATCAGCGCCAAGCGCTACCGACACCGGGTAACTTTGGCCGGGATTAGCTTTTTGAAACTCAAGAAAATCCAGCGCACCGCCGCGATGTGACAGCCAGCGCATAATCAGTTTGTTTTTACCCAACAACTGCTGACGGTAAATACCTAAATTTTGCCGTTCTTTATGTGGCCCCCGGGTGACTGTTAACCCCCAGGTTATCAGGGGAGCGGCATCGCCTGGACAGCAAGTCA
>NZ_DATCSY010000173.1:0-4031 GCF_036568245.1 Rheinheimera sp.
GGTACTGCCACAGTTTAAGCCAGCTGGCAAAATCCGAATCAGGATCAGCAAAGCGGGCATGGCACTGATCTGCCTTCTGCTGCTTATCCAGCGGCCTTTCACGTGGGTCCTGTATTGATAAGGCGGCAGATAGCACCAACAACTCATTCAAACCGCCGTTTTCTGCGGCAAATAACACCATACGCGCTAAACGCGGGTCTATCGGCAAACGCGCCAGTTTGCGGCCAAGCTCCGTCAGCTTCAGCCCATCTCTACCGCGTTGCAGCGGTATTGCGCCAAGCTCTTCCAGCAGTTTTACACCGTCATTGACGAAGCGGCTATCCGGCCGTTGTAAAAAAGGAAAAGCCGCAATATCGCCAAGACCAAGCGCCAGCATCTGCATGATGACAGAGGCCAGGTTGGTACGCAGAATTTCAGGATCGGTAAACTCTGGCCGGCTGTTAAAATCGTCTTCACTGTATAAGCGAATACAAATACCTGCCGCCACCCGGCCACAGCGGCCTTTACGCTGATTGGCGCTGGCCTGGCTTATGGCTTCTATCGGTAACTGCTGCACTTTCGAGCGATAACTGTAACGCGATAACCTGGCCGTACCGGGGTCAATTACATAGCGGATACCCGGCACAGTAAGCGATGTTTCAGCGACGTTAGTCGCCAGTACAATCCGACGGCCACTATGGCTTTGAAAAATACGGTTCTGCTCTGCCGCACTTAATCTGGCATACAGCGGCAGTACTTCGGTGTGTGGCAGCTTTAACTTCTCCAGTGCGTCTGCAGTATCTCTGATTTCACGCTCACCGTTTAAGAAAATCAGAATATCGCCAGGCGGTTCCCGGTATAACTCCTCCACCGCATCGAAAATGCCCTGTAACTGATCCGCATCTTTGTCATCCTGCTCGCTAACCGGCCGGTAGCGTGTCTCTACCGGATAAGTACGGCCTGATACTTCAATAATGGGAGCATTGAAGAAATGTTTGGAAAAACGCTGCGGATCTATAGTGGCCGAGGTAATAATCAGCTTCAAATCAGGCCGCTTTGGCAGCAGCTGTTTTAAGTAGCCCAGCAGAAAATCGATATTCAGGCTGCGCTCGTGCGCTTCATCAATGATTAAGGTGTCATACTGATTTAGAAATCTATCCTGCTGAATTTCAGCCAGTAAAATGCCGTCTGTCATCAGCTTTACAAAAGTGTTGTCGTTAGTGTGATCGCCAAAACGGATTTTATAACCTACCTGATTACCGACCTGACATTGCAGCTCTTCAGCAATACGATCACAAACACTGCGCGCAGCCAGACGCCGGGGCTGGGTATGGCCAATCATGCCCGCCACGCCTCGTCCAAGCTCGAGGCATATTTTGGGGATCTGCGTGGTTTTACCCGAGCCGGTTTCCCCCGCAATGATAACAACCTGATGAGCTGCAATAGCGGCTTTTATATCGTCTTTTTTCTCAGACACCGGCAACTGCGGTGGATAAGTAACTTTAGGCAAAGCCTGCAAGCGCGCAGCGCGCAACGACTCAGAGCGAACAATATCGGCAGCAATACGCTGCAACTGATTAAGTTTTGCCTCTTCAGCAAGCGATTTACAGTTATGCAGACGCCTGCGTAAGCGAAACTGATCTTTTAACAGACAGTTATTGGTACGGGAGATTAATTCAGATACAGAAATAGCAGCTTCAGACAAAACAACGCCCTCGTAAACAGAGGGCGCAATGCTACCAAGAGCGACGGGTAAAGATCCAGCGTTTACGCTCGTCTGCTACTAGCCTACTTTACCGTAATGCGAGTGCAGTTCTTTATCTATCGCCGCCAATACGTCCGAGCGGGTAATAATACCGAGTAAATAGCCATCGTCATCCACCACAGGGTATAACTTAGGTTTGGCTTTCAACATAATTTGCGCCAGATCGATAACGCCATCATATTCCTTCACTGTCAATACAGCCGGGTTCATCACGTCAGCAACCCTGGCAGCTTGCTGATCATGGTAGGTAGAGGTCAGCATCCTTTGTAAACAGTCCTGCTCTGAGACAAAACCAACAATTTTTTTATGCTTGTCGATTACCGGCCCACCGGTCTGCCGTCCTCTGATTAACCGGTCTACGGCCATTTCAACCGGCATATCAGCTGTAAAGGTTACCGGATAGCGGTTCATATAGTCGGCCACTTTTAATAAGTCCATGCGCCCTCCCTTATACTGTATATCTCGCGTCAGACCCTGATTAAGCGTAGCCGAGTTTTTCTGCTCTGGTGTAATTATTCCCCGCTGGTGAAAATCTCGCTGATAACATCTTTGCCTTCTGTTTTCATCGCCCGGTACATACCTTCCGTGTTAAACACCCAGCTTAAACGGCCATTTTTGTCCGCAACAATCACACCGCCGTCACCTCCAACCTGTTTTAACTCTGCAATCACTTCCTTTGCGGCTGCTTCTGCGCTTTTCTTCTGATATTTTGCCCGGCTACAGATTTCGCTGGCGACCTGATATCGGATAAAGTATTCGCCATGCCCGGTAGCAGAAACTGCACAGCTGTTATTATCCGCAAAGTTGCCGGCACCGATAACCGGTGCATCCCCGATCCGGCCATAGCGTTTTGCCGTCATGCCACCTGTTGACGTTGCCGCTGCCAGATTACCGCTGCGATCAATGGCAACAGCACCAACAGTACCCATTTTCCATGCCGGATCGTAAGGCACGGCCGCCTGATGTGGCTGCGGAGCCATTGCCTGCTTCGCACGCTTTAAGGCTTCATAACGGAACTCGGTATCAAAGTAGCTGTTTTCAACCAATTCAAGTTGTTGCTCTTTAGCAAATTGCTCAGCTCCCGTGCCTGCCAGCATTACATGGACAGACTTCTCCATAACTGCCCGTGCCAGCAATATTGGGTTCTTCACATTCGTCACACCGGCTACAGCGCCAGCATTACGATCGCGGCCATCCATAATAGACGCGTCCAGTTCATGTGTTTCATCAAAGGTATAGACTGCACCCTTACCGGCATTGAACAAAGGTGAATCCTCCAGCACGATAACTGCGGCAGTTACTGCATCTACGCTTGAACCACCACGCGCCAACACAGCATAACCTTGCTCAACAGCATGTTTTAACATCACGTGATATGCCTGCTCTTGCTGTTCAGTCATAGTAGTGCGGCTAATGGTACCTGCACCGCCGTGTATCACTATACCAATTGGTTTATCGGCAGCTGCAGCCGTAACTGACAGACTAAGTAAAACTGTAGCTAATAACGGTTTCATTATTGAAATTCCTGAAGTACTTATCAGTTCTTTGTACTTGATCCATCACAAAATCACAACCGGCTGTCACATTCAGTTGCCACTACTCACACAGCACCGGCTAAAACCTGTTAGCAAAGTTACCGTTCTACACTATATTTATTAGGTAGTTCTAACACTGGGATCTTTATGAAGTTAATGATACTGGTCGTTATACTGTTGTGCTCATTAAGTGCCTGTCAGTCGATACAAAGCACTGCTGTGCCTGTGCCTGAAGAGCTGATGCGTGTCCCTCTCTTTGGCAACAGCACTGTAGAAATCGAAACGCCCGAGCAAATATTTGCTCTGCCGGAAAAAACTAAGCGGGATCTCAACCGCATCATCACCAATGCACCATCGATTGAAGAGAGAACAAAAGCGGCGTTGAGGCTGATTTTCTCCTACGCTCAGGATGGTTTGCTGTATGACAATACCTCAACCAGAACAGCCAGTGAGACGATCGCATCAGGTAAAGCAAACTGCCTGAGTTTATCTATTCTGGCGTATAGCATGGCAAAAGAGCTGGGAATGAATGCTGCGTTTCAGGATGTTCAGATTCCGGAATATTGGACCAGTGCATTAAGACAAACCTGGTTAAACGGCCATATTAATCTGAGGCTTAAACACCAAAAAGTACCTCATAAATTTTCTGGGATTATTTTACTGGGTAAAGACCTGGTTGTTGATTTTGATCCGTATAGCCTTAAACAGAAATTCCCCGAAGTCTCAGTCGAACCCGCCACAGTCGTAGCGAT
>NZ_DATCSY010000174.1:0-29776 GCF_036568245.1 Rheinheimera sp.
CTGCCATAACCCCATGACTGTGCCGGGGACACCGCTGGCTTTATGGCCAATTAAACTAAGCTCGCCGATGACCTGTTTATCTTCATCCAGATACATATCCCTGTGCGCGCTGCCGGGGGCCGTTTCACGGTAATCCAGAAAGTAAGGTTTGCCGTCAAACCAGATGGTCATAAAACCACCGCCACCAATATTGCCGGCCTCCGGGTAGGTAACCGCCAATGTGAAGGCAATGGCTACTGCCGCATCGACGGCGTTGCCACCACTGCGCATAATATCTTCTGCCACAGCAGCTCCATACTGATCCGGAGAAGCGACGGCGCCTGATGATGGCGTACCTGCAAGGCAGTTTAAGCTAAGTAACAGCAGTAGTGTAGTGACAAACTTTACATAAGACATAACAGGCTCCACTTAACTGAATCTATGTTCTAACCTGACAGCGAATGAATTACAAGAAGTGACAATGTTAAAAACAGCAGCTATGCTGAAACTGCTTTAAATAAGTATCTGTTCAAAAGCAATAAATTCAGTTTTTAACTGACATAAAAACAGCAGCAGTAAGGATAGATTATGGGATTTTGGAAGACAGTGGGCGGGCGTTTGCTCAGTATACCTTTATTGGCGTTACTGGGATTTGTCGTACTGGCTGTAGTGGCATTAAATGCCTTTAACCATAGCTTGATAGAAGGTAGGCAAAACCGTGTTGTGGCGGTTATCGACAGCGCATTGAGTGTGGTAAAACATTATCAGTCCCTTGCACAAAGTGGGGCGCTGACCGAGGAGCAAGCGAAACAGCAAGCTATGGCGGCGGTAAAGGTGATCCGATACGACGGCACTGAATATATCTGGATCAACGATACCGGCCGGCCGGTGCCAACCATGATCATGCATCCGACCGTACCTGCGCTGGAAGGTACTGTGCTGGATAAACCCAGTTTCAACTACGCAACCTTGATGCGTAATCGTGACGGCAGCCAGCAGCAGACGCTGGATAACGCGAATTTATTTGTTAGCTTTGTCGATGTGATTAACCGCTATGGCAGCGGCTTCGTGGAATATCAGTGGCCTAAGCCGGTTAAAGGTGGTGGTGTTACAGATGAGCGCTATACCAAGCTGTCATATGTGGCAAAAGATGAACGCTGGGGCTGGGTGCTGGGCTCAGGGATTTATATCGATGATGTGAAAGCGGCTTTCTGGAGTGTGGCCCGCCAGGTCGGTGCTGTGGTACTGCTTATTATTGTGCTGACAGTGGGCATATCGCTGTATATCCGCCGCTGGTTGCTGCAGGCGCTGGGTGGGGAAGTAGCCGAGACTAAAGCCCTGGTGCAGCAGGTAGCGGCAGGCGACTTCTCTGTACGCTTTGCGCTGAAATCTGGTGATACTGACAGCTTACTGGCGGCGCTTAGCAGCTTAGTAACCCAGCTGCGGGGTATTATCAGCCAGCAATCGGCGATGGCAGAACAGTTGGCCGGGCAGTCAGAAGCGCTGGATGATACCAGTCAGCATACGCAGCAGATCCTGCAAAGTGTAATGGATCAGACCGCACAGGTAGCCACAGCGGTAAACGAAATGACAGCGACCTGCGAAGATATGGCCCGCAGTGCAACAACGGCAGCCAAAGCGGCCCGTGATGCAGACCAGGAGGCACAAAATGGCGTTACGGCTGTTAAGCAAACCATTACCGCAATCGACGCGCTGAAAGTTAAGCTGGAGCAGGTATCTGATGTTATCGCGCAGCTGTCTAAGCGTAGTGAAGAGGTTGGTGCGGTGACCGATGTAATAGGCGCTATTGCTGAGCAGACAAACTTACTGGCACTGAACGCGGCGATTGAAGCGGCAAGGGCAGGCGAGCTGGGCCGCGGTTTTGCTGTGGTTGCCGACGAAGTGCGGACATTGGCCAGCCGCTCGCAGGCGTCTACACAGGATATTAATCAGCGCATACAAGGTATTCAACAGGATTCTACCAATGCTGTGCAGTCTATGGCGCAAAGTAAAACGGAAACCGAACAGACGATCAGCTGTTCACAGCAGGCTAATGAGGCGCTTGGCCGCATAAATACTGCAGTATCCAGTATTACTGATGTTAATGATCAACTGGCCAGTGCAACAGAAGAGCTGGCGGTGGTTTCCGGCACAATCAACGAGAACATGGAAAATATTGCTAATGCTGTGGAGAGTACCACAGCAAAATCCGGTGAGTTATCTGCTGCCAGCCAGCAACTGCGGCAAATGGCCAGCGAAATGAAAAAGTCGCTTAGCGGTTTTAAAATTTAACGACAAAAACAAAGCCCCGCAAAAGCGGGGCTTTGTTTTGAGGGATAATGGTCGGTACGAGAGGATTTGAACCTCCGACCCCTGACACCCCATGACAGTGCGCTACCAAGCTGCGCTACGTACCGATGTACGGCGTATCATAATGATTCCCTGCCAGAAAGCAATGCTCAGCCAGCCGATTGCGCTAATTTTAGCCAACCAGACAAGGTGTTAGATGCTGGTTAAGGCGATATTCAGGCGAGACTGCTATACCTGTCGTGTTATTAACAAGGAGCGACGTATGAAACCTATAACAATGACGGCAGCAATGCTGGCTTCTGTTTCCTTGCTTGCTGGCTGTGGCGGCGGTGGTGATGGTGGTAATGAGCCTATGTTTGCAACGTTTAACCTGAGCGTGAGTGACGCACCGGTTAACGGTGCCAGAGCCGTAATGGTTTGTTTTAATGAAGTAGAACTTACCGGCAATGGTCTGGGTAGTCAGAGCTTCACTATTGGTGACGATGAAGAAGCGGTGGCTGCTAACGACAGTTGTCGTGATGCCCAGGGTAATGTTATTCCAAATACCCGCGGTATAGACCTGCTGCTGTTGGATGGTGCCAAGTCAGAAGCACTGGTAACCGGAGCGAGGTTCGAAGCGGGTAATTACGGCCAGCTGCGGCTGGAGATTGCCGAGGGCAGCTATGTTGAACAGGATGATGGTTCACGTGCGTCGCTGCGGGTTCCGTCGAACGAACTGAAACTGGGCGGTGTTACCTTATCTGCCGGCGGTACTTTTAACTACACGCTGGAGTTTGACTTGCGAAAAGCGATGGTGAACCCGCCGGGTCAGAATGGTTATCTGTTAAAACCTACTGGTTTACGACTGGTCAATAACAGTGAAATAGGCCATTTAACCGGTTCAGTAGCTGAAGGTTTACTGATCAATAATAATTGTACCGTAGCGCCTGCCGATGCATTGATGCCAGTGGCAACAGTGTATTTATATGAAGGGGCAGATCGCCCGCTGGCGGAGCTGTCTGACAATGGTGGTGATAATACTTATCAGCCCTATGCCAGCACCAACGTGTACTTCGATGGTGTCAGCGAATACAACTTCAGCCTTGGCTTCATCGATGCCGGTGTTTATACCGCAGCATTAAGCTGTGATGTACTGGACGACCCGGAAGCTGCCGATTCCGTGACATTTCTGCAGGCGCAGAATGTTGATATAACGGTAAGTACAACCCCGGCAGAAGCAGACTTTACCGAGTAACATCTGCTTGATAAAGGCAGGCAGTGTGCAACTGCCTGCCTTTATCATTTTACCTGATAGCTGATATCACGATAGTTAAGCCCATTGCTGCTGTTTATCCCCTTGCATTCTTGTTAAAATAGCCTTCTTTACGTCCTTCCTGGTGTGTGCCAATGTTGTGGATCCCCTTTACCTTGCTGGCTGCTTTTATGCAGGCTTGGCGCAATGCGTTTCAAAAGCAACTGAGTAAAGATGTCAGTGTCTCTGGTGTCACGCTAGCCCGCTTCATCTGGGCGTCGCCTCTGGCCGCGCTCTACCTTTGGGTGCTATATGCCTGGCGGCCGGCAGCCATGCCTGAATTCAACAGTACTTTTGCCGCTTTTATCGTTGCTGCATCACTGGCGCAGATTCTGGCCACGGCGCTAATGGTGAAATTATTCCAGTTAAAAAATTATGCTATCGGTGCCGGGCTGGCGAAAAGTGAAGCAGTGTTGGCAGCGATATTGGGAGTCGTATTTTTCACAGAAAGTTTAACTTTATTGGGCTGGCTTGGCGTATTTCTTGGCGGCTGTGCCGTTTTTTTACTTAGTGGTGCGCGCCTGCGGCAGCTGTCGTTTCGGGTGTTACTGCTTGGGCTGGGTAGTGGCCTGGCATTTGCGCTAACGTCTTTGTGGGTACGTCAGGCCAGCCTGTCGTTAGGTCTGCCTTTTCCACACGGCGCAGCCTGGGTGCTGTTATTAGTGATACTGCTGCAAACCCTGTTATTGACACTATGGCTGGCGCTAAAAGACAGGGCTGTACTTGTCGCATTATGGCAGCGACGCAAATTAACGTTGGCCGTCAGCGTATGCAGTTGTATAGGTTCTGTCGGTTGGTTTACCGCTATGAGCCTCGAAACTGTCGCTTTGGTTAAAACACTGGGGCAGGTTGAAGTGCTGTTTATGCTGCTTATTTCCGCTTTTGTATTTAAAGAGAAACTCAAAACAAGTGACCACCTGGGCTTAGCGCTGATAGTTGTTGCAGCGATTGCGGTAATGTGGGCTTAAATGGGTTTGGCACTGGTGAATTTTCGCTAACCCAGTAAAATGGACGCTCTTTTATACTACCAACATAGTGATTTAAGTGTCAGATCAGGATCTTTACGCCGATATACGGCCTTATAACGATGCCGAAGTCGCACCGGCTATAGCACGGCTAATAGCAGATGACGAGTTTATTCAGGCCATTTTGCACTACCGTTTTCCACACCTGTCGGGGCCATTCGGCTGGTTGCTGTCACCGCTGGTAAAGTTTGTATTAAAACGGCGCTGGGCAAAGCTTAATACCGTGCATGCGGTGCAAAAACAGGTTGCCGGTTTTATGGACCGGATGATAGATCATACCACCGATAAGGTAACTGTATCCGGTATCGAGCAGCTTAAACCCGGACAGGCGTATTTGTTTATTTCAAACCATCGTGACATTGCGATGGACCCGGCGTTGGTGAACTGGTGTCTGCATCACCATGGCTTTGATACAGTACGCATTGCGATAGGCGATAACCTGTTACGTAAAGCCTGTGCGACCGAGCTTATGAAGTTAAACAAGAGCTTTATCGTAAAAAGGGGGGCTAAAGGCCCACGCGAGATGCTGAAAAACCTGTCGCAGCTATCGGGTTACATTAAGCACTCACTTGAGCAAAAACATTCAATCTGGATCGCGCAAAAAGAAGGCCGTGCCAAAGACGGTAATGATGAAACAGATCCGGCGATTCTGAAAATGTTTTATATGGAAGGAAAAAAACGCGGAGAAGAGTTTGCCAGCTACATGGCAGGCTTGAATATAGTGCCGGTCTGTTTGTCTTACGAATATGACCCGTGCGATGCTGATAAAATAAAAGAGCTTTGGCATAAGCAAACCCAGGGCAAGTATCAGAAAGCTGAGTTTGAAGACATAGACAGTATTATTAAAGGTATCGTCGGCATTAAAGGCCGGGTTCATGTTGGTTTCGGTCAGCCGCTTAGCGAGATCCCGGCCGAGCCTGAGCAGCTGGCTGCACTTATCGATCAGCAAATCTGGCAACAGTACCGTCTGTTTCCGATCAATTACCTGGCCGCCGGACAAGAACATGCATCAGTGAATGAACAGGTAGCCCAGCAGTGGCAAAACAGGCTGCAGGGTGTGCCTGTGGCGGCTGCTCCTATGTTAAGTGCCCTGTATGCTGCGCCGCTGGTGAAGCAGCAACAACTGGAAGAAACTCCTTGAGCTACCTTGTCGGCGTAACGCTACTGTGGGCATTCTCATTCAGCCTGATTGGGGTATACCTTGCCGGTCAGGTTGACCCTTATTTCGCTGTGCTGGTACGCGTGAGCCTGGCGCTATTGGTTTTTCTGCCCTTTATGCGCCGTTTGCACTGGCAACTGGCTGCTAAGTTATCTGTATTAGGTGCTGTGCAACTGGGGCTGATGTACCTGTTTTATTATCAGTCATTTTTGTTGCTCAGTGTGCCTGAGGTACTGATTTTCACCATCTTTACGCCGGTTTATATCACACTACTGTATGATGCCTTGCAACAGCGTTTTCGTTACCGGTTTTTACTGGCAGCTGTAGTTGCGGTGCTTGGCGCAGCTATCATGCGGTATCAGGGGCTGACACAGGATTACTGGATAGGTTTTATCGTAGTGCAGGGGGCTAATCTGTGCTTTGCGCTGGGGCAGGTGGGTTATAAGGTATTGCTGGAAAAGCAGCCGTTAACCGTTAGTCAGCATCAGGTGTTTGGCTGGTTTTATACCGGGGCTTTGGTTATCGCTTTGCCAGCCTGGCTGATACTTGGCGGTAGTCAATATCCGGATAGCAGCATACACTGGGCAGTCTTGCTTTGGCTTGGGTTGGTCGCGTCGGGCGGCGGCTACTTCTGGTGGAACAAAGGGGCAACCAGGGTGAGCAGCGGCACTTTGGCGGTGATGAATAATATGCTGATCCCTGCTGGCTTGCTGGTCAATATTCTGCTTTGGAACCGGGAAGAGAATGTTATGACACTGCTGGCCGGCTCACTACTACTGATTATTTCTTGTTTGCTGTGTAAGCCTCGCAGTGCAACAATAACCGGAGCGGCAAATGGCCAGACAAATTAGTTATACCTATAAAAAAGAACGTAAAATTATCAATTTCAGTTACGATAAATATCACGATATGTATGAAGCCGTCGCAGCGGCGGAAGGCATTGATTTAAAGCAGTTTCTTGCGATGGAACAGCAGGTGGCTATGACGGCAAAGCGGGGAGCTGCGGTGAAAAATTATCGTCAGCAGGAGTTTGCCAGGATGGGCTTTGCCGATATTGCTTTTGTACGCGAAGAAAAATAATCTTGCAGCAAATAAAAAAGGACACCTCGGTGTCCTTTTTCAGCAAGTGCTTAAATTACAGAACTGTAACGTTAGCAGCTTGTGGGCCTTTTTGGCCTTGTTCGATTTCGAACGATACGCGTTGGCCTTCGTTCAGAGTTTTGTAACCTTCAGTTTGGATAGCACGGAAGTGAACGAATGCGTCAGCGCCGCCGTTATCCTGAGTAATGAAACCGAAACCTTTATCAGCGTTGAACCACTTAACTACACCAGTTACTTTAGCCATGAATGACTCCTAAAAATTTAATAAAACTAATTGACGCTAAATTGCGTTTTTAGCCTGACTGTTACCTTACTTATGCGGCCAAACGTGCGTGAATCTTCAGGACATGACTTACAATGAAGCTGTGTAGCGAAGTTTTCATAAACATTTTGTTACATAGGTCTGCTTTACAGGCCGGTAAGCACTATAGCAGGTCTGCACGGAATGTATATAGCAAAACATAAATAAACCGTTGTCGTGCAATAAAAAAGCGTAAAAAACAATAAAGGCTGCCTGAGCAGCCTTTAATCAGAGTGGTTATTTATTGAACATCAGGCGTTCAGTGCAGTTTTTGGCTCAATAAAGGTAAAACCTAACGCTTCTGCCACGCTTTGATTAGTAACCTGGCCATTAATGACGTTCAAGCCGTTCATTAAGTGTTGATCGTCCAGTAAAGCTTGTTTGTAGCCTTTGTTTGCCAGACGAATAATAAATGGTAAGGTTGCGTTGTTCAGCGCGAAAGTTGATGTACGCGGTACTGCGCCTGGCATGTTTGCAACACAGTAATGCACTACGTCGTCGACAATATAGGTTGGATCAGCATGTGTAGTTGGCTTAGATGTTTCAACACAGCCACCCTGATCAATTGCTACGTCTACAATAGCTGAGCCGGGTTTCATGCGCTTGATATGCTCTTTCGTCACCAGTTTTGGTGCTGCTGCGCCTGGCACCAATACACCACCGATAACTAAATCTGCAGCCAGTACTTCCTGTTCTAATGCATCAGCAGTGGAGTAGATAGCTTTAACGGCGCCGTTAAACTGAGCGTTAATACGGCGCAGTACATCGACACTGCGGTCCAGTACTGTTACGTCAGCACCCAGGCCAACAGCCATCTGAGCTGCGTTGGTACCAACCATACCGCCGCCGATTACAACAACTTTAGCCGGTGCTACACCAGGTACACCACCTAACAGCATGCCGCGGCCAGCACAGGATTTTTCCAGTGCACGTGCGCCGGCTTGAATAGACATACGGCCTGCAACTTCTGACATCGGCGCCAACAGTGGTAAACCACCACGATTGTCAGTAACGGTTTCGTAAGCAATACAAATGGCTTTTGATTTAATTAAATCTTCAGTTTGCGGTAAGTCTGGGGCAAGGTGCAGGTAAGTAAACAGAATCTGACCTTCACGCAGCATAGCGCGTTCAACGGCTTGCGGCTCTTTTACCTTAACAATCATCTCAGCTTTAGCAAAGATTTCAGCAGCAGTTGCCAGTACAGTCGCACCAGCAGCAGTGTAGTCTTCATCCGTGAAACCGATGCCAATACCCGCGTTGGTTTCAACCAGAACGCTGTGCTTATGGTTAACCAGTTCGCGTACGCTGGCTGGAGTCATGCCTACGCGGTACTCGTGGTTTTTTATCTCTTTTGGTACGCCAATAATCATAATTTTAAGCCCTATACTGAGGTAAATGTTGGCTGAGGTAAAATTTGTGCGCAGTATACTGATTATTTTATAGAATTAATGCTTGTTTTTACGCTCTGGCGTAGTGCAAAATTCTGTTTAAATTAAAACGGCAAATTTTTTCGCTGCTATGTACTCTTTAAATAAAAGTATCAAGAAGTTAGATCGGATAGACCGCAAAATTCTGGCAGAATTACAGTGCGATGGCCGGTTGGCAAATGTCGAGCTGGCGCGTAGGGTAGGGCTTAGCCCAACGCCTTGCCTGGAGCGCGTACGAAAGCTGGAGGCTGAAGGTGTAATTCTTGGTTATACCGCCCAGGTCGACCCACATAAAGTCGGTGCCGCGTTACTGGTTTTTGTCGAAATTACGTTAAGTAAAACCTCGCCTGAGGATTTTGATGAGTTCAGTAAGGCAGTGCAGAAGCTGCAGGAGATACAGGAATGCCATCTGGTGTCCGGCAGTTTTGACTTTTTGCTGAAAACCCGTGTGGCGAATATGGCGGCTTACCGTGAACTGCTCGGCGAAACCTTGCTCAGATTACCCAGTGTGCGCGAAAGCCGTACTTATGTCGTTATGGAAGAAGTAAAACAAACTACCTTTGTCGCAATCAGCAGCTAATTGTCGGTTCAGCCGACCTTCACAGATGCACTTTTACAGTGTCTCTGGTATCTTAGCCTGCAGTACTGTCTGTTGGTGCGCACAAAGATAAAAAAGATGAAAAAAGGTAGGGTCCTTCATTTGCAGAACAGAGTTTATTTTCCGCTAAACGGTGTGCAGCGCTTGCTCGAAGTTGGATTAATCGTATTTTCCGGCTTTGGCTTGTTTCTGTTGCTGGCACTGTTGTCTTTTGATCCGGCGGATCCCAGCTGGTCGCAAACCGGTTATCAAACCAGTGTCCATAATTACGCTGGCCCGATAGGTGCCTGGTTGGCTGATCTGTTGCTTTTCAGCTTCGGTTGGATAGCTTATTTGATACCTTTTCTCGTGGCGTTAAGTGGCTACCTGCTGTTTAAACGCTTTCATGACCTGATGAGTCTCGATTATCTTATTCTGGGGCTAAGGATCATTGGTCTGGTGCTTACTCTGCTGACGGCAACAGCTATCAGTAGTATGAATTTTAACGATATTTTTTATTTTTCTTCAGGCGGGGTAATAGGAGATGTCGTCAGCGGCGCATTATTACCCTACTTTAATTTTATCGGCACCATTTTGTTGCTGCTGTGCGGCTTCGCGACCGGGCTTACGCTGATGACCGGTATTTCCTGGTTAACAGTGGCAGATGCATTAGGCGCGGCGTGTTATAACGCTGCACAGTTTTTAATGTCAGTGCCTCAGCGTTTAAAAGAGCGCAGTAAAGATGACTACGACCCCTTTGCCCAGAACCCGGATGAAGAACCGCTGGTCGCTACAACTTACGCTGCAGAGGAGCCGGTGCTGGCTGCACCTAAGTCACGACAGACTCCTAAGCTTGGTAAACCTGTTACTGACAGCTTACCGATCTCGCCGTTGGATGAAAAAACACAGGCTAAGGCGTATTACAGTGTGGATACACTGGCCGATGAGAATCTTTCATTCAGTGCAATTGATGAACCGGATAATGGTCATTGGCAAGAAACATTACAACAGCTTGATTTGCCGTCAGAGCCAGAAGTCGAAACTATGCTGTCCGCAATGACAGACGACGAGGACGATAGCGAAGAAGTATCGCATCAGATGGAAGAACTGCCGTCTCTTGCATTGCTGGACAGGCCTGATAAAGCGGTGAATCCAATAGATCCGGCGGATTTGGAGCGGGTGTCCCGCCTGGTTGAAGCAAAGTTGCTGGATTTTAACGTTGAAGCCAAGGTTGTTGGCGTGCATCCGGGCCCGGTGGTAACCCGGTTTGAACTGGATTTGGCACCTGGCGTTAAGGTCAGTAAGATTACCGGCTTGTCAAAAGATTTAGCCCGGTCATTATCGGCTATCAGTGTACGGGTGGTAGAGGTTATACCCGGTAAGTCTTATATCGGCCTTGAACTACCGAATCAGCACCGCGAAATTGTAAGGTTGTCAGAAGTTATCGGCGATGAAATCTTCGATAATTCTAAGTCACCGCTGACAATGGTATTAGGTAAGGATATTGCCGGTAAATCGGTTGTGGCTGACCTGGCAAAAATGCCCCACTTACTGGTTGCCGGTACCACGGGTTCAGGTAAATCGGTTGGCGTTAACGTGATGATTTGTAGTTTGTTGTATAAATCAACGCCTGACGATGTGCGCTTTTTAATGATAGACCCGAAGATGCTGGAGCTGTCGATTTATGAAGGCATTCCACATTTGCTGACAGAAGTTGTTACTGACATGAAAGATGCGGCCAATGGCTTGCGTTGGTGTGTGGGTGAAATGGAGCGGCGGTATAAGCTGATGTCAGCGCTAGGCGTACGTAACCTGAAGGGTTATAACGCAAAAATCAAAGAAGCCATTGCTGATGGTACACCAATAAAAGATCCGCTGTGGCGGCCATCAGATGATATGCGCACTGACGCACCATTGCTGGAAAAGCTGCCCTCTATCGTTGTGGTAATAGACGAATTTGCCGACATGATGATGATTGTGGGTAAGAAGGTAGAAGAGCTGATTGCCCGTATTGCGCAAAAAGCCCGGGCAGCCGGTATCCACCTTATATTGGCGACACAGCGTCCCTCTGTTGATGTTATTACCGGCTTGATTAAAGCGAACATCCCAACTCGTATCGCCTTTCAGGTGTCGTCGAAAATTGACTCTCGCACTATTTTAGACCAGCAGGGCGCAGAGAGTTTGCTTGGTCAGGGCGATATGTTGTATTTGCCACCGGGCTCGGGTGTGCCGACGCGGGTGCATGGAGCCTTTGTTGATGATCATGAGGTGCATGCTGTGGTCGCGGATTGGAAAAAACGCGGCAAACCAAATTATATTCCGGATATTTTAAGCGGTGAAACCACCGAAGAAAATCTGCTGCCGGGTGAAACCATGGAAGGCGAAGATGGCGAGGCCGATCCGCTGTACGATCAAGCGGTTGCGTTTGTTACGGAAACACGCCGGGCCTCGGTATCCGGCGTGCAACGTAAATTCCGTATTGGTTACAACCGGGCCGCGCGTCTGGTAGAGCAAATGGAGCACAGTGGTATTGTTACCGGCCCGGGCCATAACGGTAACCGGGAAGTCATGGCGCCAGCGCCGCCAAAAGGATATTAAATGCTACGTAAAGTGTTTGCTGTTGTTCTGATGTCTGTTTCCGCCCCGGCACTTGCACAAAGTGCAGAGGAGCAGTTGCAACGTAAATTGGCAATGATAAAAACCTTCTCTGCCAGCTTTGAGCAGCAGGTAACAGATGCTCAAAACAAGCTTTTGCAACAAGGTAAAGGCGAGCTGATGATAAAGCAGCCAGCCAGATTTCGTTTTGAAACAACCGAGCCTGAGCCCAATCTGTTTATTGGTGATGGTGCTACGTTGTGGTTCTACAACGAGCCACTGGAACAGCTAACGATTTATGATGCGCAAAATGAAGTTAACCGCACACCTTTTGTGTTACTGACATCAACTAAAGCAGAACTGTGGCAACAATACGATGTTACGTTGCAGGGTGAGAAGTTTGTTATTCGCTCGAAAGCCGCAGACAGCCCGGTTAAGCAGTTAACACTGAGTTTTTCCGGTTCAGCCTTATCAAAGATGCAGGTACTGGATATGAACCAGCAACTGAGCGAATTTAATTTTACGCTGGTGCAGCTAAATATTACGTTAGATGACAGCCTGTTCCGGTTTGAACCGCCGGAACATACCGACATTGATGACCAGCGTCAGCGATAACAACTGTGAATTCTATACCCCTCGATTTTGGTGAGGATTTTCGCCCTCTCGCAGCAAGAATGCGACCGCGTAATCTGGATGAATATGCGGGGCAGCAGCATTTGATTGGCGAAGGCACGGCACTGCGTAAAGCAATCACAGCTGGCCGGGTGTTTTCGTTGATCCTGTGGGGACCACCTGGCACAGGTAAAACCACGCTGGCAGAAGTCATTGCCAGCCATGCAAATGCGGCTATCAGCAAACTGTCGGCCGTTACCTGTGGTATTAAAGATATACGTGACGCCATTGCTCAGGCCCAACAGCGCCAGCAGCAGTATCAACAGCGCACCTTATTGTTTGTCGATGAAGTACACCGCTTTAATAAAAGTCAGCAGGATGCTTTTTTACCCTTTATTGAAGATGGCACCATCATTTTCATCGGTGCAACCACCGAAAACCCGTCTTTTGCGCTGAACAACGCTATTTTATCCCGTGCCAGGGTATGTGTACTCAAAGCGCTTAATGAAACCGATTTACACAAGGTCTTAACTCAGGCCCTCACGGATACTGAACGCGGCCTTGGACGCGAAGGCATTACACTGACGGCTGATGCTGAACAACTGTTGTTACAGCTTTCAGCCGGAGATGCCCGTAAACTACTTAATCTGTTGGAGCAAGCCGCGGAGCTGACAGAAAGCGCCGGCGAGGGCAAAGTCATTGAGTTTGACACCCTGAAGCATCTGGTACCGAAACAGTTGCCGGGTTTTGATAATCAGGGCGACTTATTTTACGACCTGATTTCAGCCTTTCATAAATCTGTACGCGGCTCAGACCCGGATGCCGCACTGTACTGGTACTGCCGGATACTGGCGGGCGGTGGCGATCCCTTGTATGTTGCAAGACGTTTGCTTGCAATTGCCAGTGAAGACATAGGCAATGCAGATCCCCGTGCGCTGACACTGGCACTGAATGCCTGGGATACCTTTGAACGGGTAGGGCCGGCGGAGGGTGAGCGTGCCATTGCACAGGCTGCGGTTTATCTGGCTTTAGCACCAAAAAGTAATGCGGTTTATAGTGCTTTTAATCAGTTAAAGCAGTTAGTCGCAGAGCAACCGGCCTACGATGTGCCATTGCACTTACGCAATGCGCCGACCCGTCTAATGAAGCAGTTGGGGTTTGGTGAAGGCTATCGCTACGCACATGATGAGCCAGGTGCTTATGCGGCTGGAGAACAGTATCTGCCTGATGGGCTGGCCGGACAATCGTTTTATCAGCCGTCGGATCGCGGTATGGAGAAACAGCTATCGGAGAAGCTGCGTTATCTGAAGCAACTCGATGAGCAAAGTCCGAACAAGAGGCGAAACTAGTGCTATCTTATCTTGCTGTTGCAATTGGTGGCGCAGTAGGCGCCAGTTTGCGCTATGGTTTGAACGAGTTGGCGCTGAATGTTTTAGGGAAATCATTCCCTTTTGGCACTTTGCTGGTTAATATTCTCGGCTCTTTTGTGCTGGGGTGGGTATATGCATTGTTTAGCAGTGGTATGCTGGCAGTGTCGCCCTGGCGTGCGCTGATCGCTATCGGTCTTATCGGCGCTTTTACCACGTTTTCTACCTTTTCGCTGGATACAGTGTTGTTGTTACAGCAAGGCGACTGGCTGAAGGCTATCACCAACGTATTATTAAATGTGTTGTTATGTTTAACGCTTGCCTGGTTAGGGCTTAAACTGGGTTCAATGAAGTAATTACTATGCTAGATGCGAAATTTTTACGTACAGAATTAGAAGAAACCGCCAGCCGTCTGGCGCAGCGTGGCTATGTGCTGGATGTTACACGGCTGACCGCATTGGAAGAGCAGCGCCGGTCGTTGCAGGTTGAGACACAAGATTTACAGAACCTGCGTAATACCAAATCTAAAGCCATTGGTCAGGCAAAAGGCCGGGGTGAAGATATTACCCCACTGTTGGCAGAGGTTGATGGTTTAGGTGCTCAGCTTGATACAGCAAAACAGCAGTTAGACAAAGTGCTGCATGAGGTTGAACAAATTGCTCTGACGGTGCCAAATTTGCCTGATGCGTCGGTACCTGCCGGCAAAGATGAGACAGACAATGTCGAAGTTCGCCGCTTTGGAGAACCTCGCCAGTTTGCGTTTGAAGTGAAAGACCATGTAGCACTGGGCGAGGCTTTGGATAAAGGGCTGGATTTTGAAAGCGCAGTAAAAGTTGCAGGGTCTCGTTTCGTTGTAATGCGTGGCCAGATTGCAAGACTGCACCGGGCGTTGACACAATTTATGCTGGATTTACACACCAGCGAGCACGGCTATACCGAATTATATGTACCTTACCTGGTGAACCACGCCAGCTTGCTGGGTACAGGGCAATTACCTAAATTCGGAGCTGATTTGTTTCATACCCAACCGGCAACTGAAGAAGGCCAGGGTATGGCACTTATTCCTACGGCAGAAGTGCCGGTGACAAATCTGGCGCGCGACACCATTTTCGATGCAACTGAGTTACCGGTGAAGTACACCGCCCATACACCTTGTTTTCGCAGTGAGGCGGGTTCGTACGGGCGTGATACCCGGGGACTAATCCGTCAGCATCAGTTCGACAAAGTTGAGCTGGTGCAACTGGTGCAGCCAGAACAGTCTATGCAAGCTCTGGAAGAGCTGACCAATCATGCAGAGAAAGTGCTGCAGCTGTTGGGTTTACCTTACCGCGTGATGCTATTATGCACCGGCGATATGGGCTTTGGCTCAAGCAAAACCTATGATCTGGAAGTGTGGCTGCCTGCGCAAAACACTTATCGGGAGATTTCGTCCTGCAGTAACATGGGCGACTTCCAGGCACGGCGTATGCAGGCCCGTTACCGTGCGGCTGATATGAAAAAACCTGAGCTTATCCATACCCTGAATGGCTCGGCGTTGGCTGTAGGTCGTACGCTGGTGGCCATTCTGGAAAACTATCAGCAAGCTGATGGTAGCATCGAAGTGCCTGAGGTATTACGTGCCTATATGGGTGGAATAGCGAAGCTGGGGTAAACCTTGATGGACGCCGGCGCAGGCAGTAGCCTACAGCGAAGCGGTAGCCGGCTTTAGCAGGAGCAAAATGATGCCAAAACCCCGTAAAAGTTTTAAACAAACTAACCCCGCTTTAATGCGGGGTATTTATCTGGCAATAATTATCGGTATAGTGGCCATTTTTGCGATAGTGACACTGGAGTCGATAATCACTATTCTGAAAGACGCCTTCGCTGATTCATAAGCACTTGGCCGGTTTAGGTAGTCCCGCAATCCGCGTTGCCTGCTTGGCCGGCCCTTGCGGGAATAACATAAACAGATACTTGCTATTACCTTTTTCGGCACCTAGTTGCTGCGCCATCGCTTTGACTAAAATGCGTATCGCCGGTGACGTCTGAAACTCGACATAAAACTGCCGTACGAAATGCACAACTTCCCAGTGTGCATCAGTCATTGCTATTTGCTCTGCCTGCGCGAAGGCCTGCGCAACGGCTTTATCCCAATCCTGCATGTTAGCCAGATAGCCATGTTTATCCAGCGCTACTGCTTTTCCGTCTATTATTATTTCTGCCATAAGATATTCTGTGTTGCCTTGCTGCAAAGATCTATCCACTGTGTTGCACTAACGGCATGTATGCTATCAGGCAGCTGAAGTTGCCGTATCGCCACATCAGTCTGCAGTGCATACAACTGTTTTACCGGCCAGCTACGCTGAGGAGACAGGCATAGATAAACCGCGTCCTGACGCAGCAAAATAGCATCCTCAGGCTGACAGATACGCGACAGTGCGTCCAGATTAACGTCGGGTGTTATTAAGCTGATTAATTTCATTAGATTGTAATCACCTGATGCTGAGCAGATAGCAACGCTGCAATATCTGCTCTGGTTAGCAATGTTACGTTAATACTAAACTGTTCAGGTTTTAACCCCCGGGCAGTCACTGACTCATGGCAAACATAAACCTGCTCTATATCGTACAGTGAAAATAACTTAAAACTGCGCGGGTAGGGCTTGAGGCCAAAATCAATATGATCAGCGGTTGGCAGCAGTTGATACACGGCATCATCACAAAACAAAATGCTGACGTTATGTTCTACCGCAGCAAGTGCTAGCGACATGTCCAGAGCTTCACGCCCGTTGGCGTGGTTAAACGGACTAAGCCGTTGGAGAAGCAATATGTTACGCATCAGAATTGGATCAACTTGTCTATATTGGTTTGACGCATCGCGAACTCTGCCAGCCCTGCAGCAATGTAGCCTTGCTTAGGTTGTTTCAGCGAGTTTACAACGCCGCGCTTTTCCGCCGCTGTAATACAAAACAGCAGCGGTATACCGTGCTGCTGGCAGAACACCGCGAGTTCAGTGCTTAAGTCCGGTTCATCTGCTGGCAAGTCGTTGTCGGCAGATACACAGTATACGGCATCCTGATACAGAAAAATGTGTTCGATGGTATAGCCCTGCTGTACAGCCGTTCTGGCAAATTGCAGCACACTTGCCAGGCTCTGACTGGCAAAGCCATCTGATGTAAGCAGTAAACCAAAGCGTGTCATAAATATGATGCCTGAATGAAAAATGCCCCGACTAGCGGGGCATTTTAACGAATTAGCGCAAAGAGGCATAGCGCCGATGTTTAATCATCGCCACCAAATACGCCCAGCAATTGCAGCAGGTTTACGAAAATGTTGAAAACATTCAGGTACAGACCGACAGTTGCGCGAATATAGTTTGTTTCACCACCGTGAATGATACGGCTGGTATCGAACAGGATAAGTGCCGACATGATCGAAATAATTGCAGCACTGATAGCTAAGCTTAACGCCGGAATAGCCAGGAAGATGTTTGCCAGCGCAGCGACCAGCACCACAATCAAACCGACCATTAAAAAACCACCCATGAAAGAGAAGTCTTTACGGGATGTTAATGCATAGGCTGACAAACTGAAGAATATCAGCGCAGTACCACCAAGCGCCTGCATAATCAGGGCAGGGCCATTAGCTAAACCAGCGTAGTAGTTCAGCATTGGGCCAAGTGATGCACCCATAGCGCCGGTGAAGGCAAATACCCAAAAAATGCCGCTGGCAGAATCTGCCTTCTTATTGACGACGAACAACATAATGAAACCGGCAACAAAACACACCAGTGACATCATCGGTGACATATTGAGTGCCATCGCAACACCCGCAGTCACGGCGCTGAACGCAAGAGTCATCGCCAGTAAAAAGTAGGTATTTCGCAGAACTTTATTGATCTCGACACTGCGTCCGGCAGTGCTTAGAACAGAAGTATCTCTGTATGACATAAATTACTCTCCTGATACAAAGGTTTATTAACGCATTTGACGGTATCATACGCAGTAAGTTCCGTTCAGACCAGTGTCCGTACTAACAATTTAGCGACAGCGAGATTTTTTTCGATTTAATGCTTTCTTTTGTCTGGCGATCTGATTAATATACGCGTCGCCGGAGGGATGGCAGAGCGGTTTAATGCACCGGTCTTGAAAACCGGCGTGGGTTAATAGCCCACCGAGAGTTCGAATCTCTCTCCCTCCGCCACTAAAACCACCTCCAAGGTGGTTTTTTTGTATCCTAATAAAACAAAGCGCCGTGTGGCGTATAGGAAACAGCCGGTAAATTGTACGAATAACAGCTTTATTGTTGATTTACTAGGCAAACGGTTGAAAAGTACAAAAAAGCCCTTTACAAAGCCCGGCACAGTTTTTAATATTCGCCCTGTAACGCGGAGGGATGGCAGAGCGGTTTAATGCACCGGTCTTGAAAACCGGCGTGGGTTAATAGCCCACCGAGAGTTCGAATCTCTCTCCCTCCGCCACTTACGCTTTCCCACATTTAATATCAAACTGTTACATTTAACGCCTTTCTTTAATTCAATAGTTTTAAATTTTTAACCTTTCTGGCACACTTAACGTCAACCGGTCAAAACTAACAGTATCGGCACAATTTGTTTAGCAAATAGGGCTGTGCTCGGCTAAGCTAAACGACAATAATAATTCTAATATCCAGTGAAACGGAGAGGCAAATTGATTAACGTCTTGTTAGTTGATGATCACGAGCTTGTACGTACTGGGATCAGTCGCATACTAATGGATGAGCGCGGCATCAAGGTGATAGGCGAAGCTGGCTCGGGCGAAGAAGCTTTACAATTTTGCCGTCAGCATGAACCTGATGTGGTGTTGATGGACATGAATATGCCTGGTATGGGCGGTATGACCGCAACCAAACGTATTCTGCATTATTGCCCAGATATTAAAATACTCGCTTTGTCTGTTTCGTGCGAAGAGCCGGTTCCCACTAAAGTGATGCAACTTGGTGCTGCCGGTTTTATTTCCAAAAACTCTCCGCCACGGGAAATGGTATCCGCTATTCGCAAAGTTTACAGCGGTGTCAGGCATATTTCCGATGAAGTTGCGCAGAAAATGGCATTGAGTAAAGTGAATAACCATAGCCAGAACCCGTTTGACGATTTATCTGATCGTGAATTGCAAATCATGATGATGATTACGCAAGGGCAGAAGGTAAATGATATTGCAGAGCAGCTGAATGTAAGTGCTAAAACAGTTAACTCTTATCGTTATCGTATGTTCGAGAAATTGGCAATCAGTGGCGATGTTGAGCTTACGCACCTTGCACTGCGCCATGGCATGATAGATATCGCTAAAGCCTGATGTTTGATGCTAAAAGTTTTCTGAAAACGGTGCCGCAGCAGCCCGGCGTTTATCGTATGCTAAACGCCGGACAACAGGTCATTTACGTTGGCAAAGCTAAAGATCTCAAGGCGCGTTTAAGCAGTTATTTTCGCAGTAAAGTTGATAGTGCTAAAACGCGATCGCTGGTCAGTCAGATAGCACAGGTTGAATTTACGCTGACACACAGCGAAACCGAAGCGTTGATCCTTGAAAATAACCTGATAAAGCAGTTTTTACCGCGCTATAACGGATTGCTACGAGACGATAAGTCGTACCCGTATATTTTTATCAGCGCGCATAAACACCCGCGTATCAGTTCGCACCGCGGTCCGCGTAAAGCGCCCGGTCAGTATTTCGGGCCTTATCCGAATGCCGGAGCTGTCTGGCAGAGTTTGAAAACATTGCAAAAAATCTTTCCTATCCGGCAGTGTGAAGATGGCTTTTATAGGTCCAGAACCCGGCCTTGCTTACAGTATCAGCTCAAGCTTTGCTCAGCACCTTGTGTTGGGAAAATTTCAGACGATGAATATATGCATCACGTCAAACTGGCCAGCTTGTTTTTACACGGCAAAGACCAGCAAGTGATTGAGGACCTGGTGCAGAGTATGAATGCTGCCAGTGAGCAAATGCAGTTTGAACAGGCTGCGGTGCTACGCGATAAAATTATTGCCCTGAGAAAAGTGCAGGAACAGCAAAGTGTCAGCGGTTCGCATGATGAAATGGATGTAATTGGCTTTGTTTACTCACATGGTATTGCGGCTGTCCATGTGTTGTTTATCCGCGAACAGAAAGTGCTTGGCAGCAAGGCTTATTTCCCGAAAGTACCGGCTGATACTGATGAGAATGAGATCTTAAGTGCATTTCTGCTGCAGTTTTATCTTGATGGCTATGGTACTCAGCAAATGCCCAGAGAAATAGTGTTGGCGCAGTCAATTGCTGAGACAGAGGCTGTGGCTGCGGCAATAAGCGAAATTGCCGGGCGTAAGGTACGGATCACTCATGCGCAGCGGGGGGAAAAAGCACAATATCTGAGTCTGGCAGAGAAAAATGCCCGTCTGGCATGTGAGAACAAACAATCGCTCGCTCAGAAAATGACTATCCGTTATGAGCAGTTACAACAAGTGCTGCAGTTGCCTGACGCAATTAACAGAATGGAATGTTTTGATATTAGCCATACCATGGGACAGGCAACGATTGCGTCTTGTGTGGTGTTTGACGGGCATGGACCACATAAAGCCGAGTACCGGCGCTACAATGTTACTGGGATCACAGCAGGTGATGACTACGCTGCTATGCAGTTTGCGTTAAACAAGCGCTACAGCAAGCTACAGGACGAAAGCAAAATACCTGATATCGTTTTTATCGACGGCGGGCAAGGGCAGCTTAATATCGCGATAGAGCAATTCCATGACTGGCCACATAGCAAAAAGCCTCTGTTAGTTGGGGTGGCGAAAGGTGTGAGCCGAAAACCGGGATTAGAAACACTGATACTCGCCCATAATGGACGTAGCATTAACCTGCCCGAAGACGCACCTGCTCTGCATCTGATCCAGCAGATCCGCGACGAAGCTCACCGCTTTGCGATAACCGGACACCGTAATAAGCGTGGTAAGGCACTGATAAAAAGCCCGCTGGAGCGGGTAAAAGGGATTGGCGAAAAACGCCGGCAAGCTTTATTGCAATACCTGGGGGGACTACAGGGAGTGATGCGAGCCTCTGTTACAGAGTTAGCCTCTGTACCCGGAATATCGAAGGCGCAAGCGGAAAAGATTTACCACGCCTGCCATAACAAGTAGCATAGTGCTATAGATGCTGTAGAGAATTCGCCGATGTGGAATATTCCTAATCTGTTAACGCTGTTTCGCCTGTTTCTAATCCCAGTCTTTATACTGTGTTTTTATTCCGGCATTGAAAATGCGCGCTTTTGGGCAGCATTTGTGTTTTGGCTTGCGGCCATTACCGATGCTTTAGATGGCTATCTGGCGAGAAAACTGCAGCAATCTACTCCGTTTGGCGCTTTTCTAGATCCGGTTGCCGATAAAGTGATGGTGGCTGTCGCCCTTGTGCTGATTGCTGTAGATAGCCTGTCTATGTGGGTCACGATTCCAGCCATCATTATGATCAGCCGGGAAATAGTGATTTCTGCGCTGCGGGAATGGATGGCGGAGCTTGGCAAAAGAGCAAATGTCGCAGTGTCTAATCTGGGCAAGTATAAAACGATTGCGCAGATGCTGGCGCTGATCGGATTAATCTGGCGGCCGGAGCATTGGCTGGTTAGCTGGTTTAGCCCGGTAGGTATGCTGTTGTTGTACGTTGCTACGGTGCTAACTATATGGTCTATGTACGATTATTTACGGGCGGCCTGGCGCGATCTGGTGTATTAATCACTGTTTTTGCTGATTATTAGCGCAACTCAGTCAAAATTTAATCAGTCAGTCATAAAAGCAAAATTTATTATTGACTGGCCGGATTAAAACAGTAGAATGCGTCTCGTGTTAAGGCACATGGCCACAAGCACGCGAGTATAGCTCAGCTGGTAGAGCGCGACCTTGCCAAGGTCGAGGTCACGAGTTCGAACCTCGTTACTCGCTCCAACTCTTTCAAAGAGTGAAAATTGTTTGATTGGCGGGTTGGCAGAGTGGCCATGCAGCGGATTGCAAATCCGTCCACCTCGGTTCGACTCCGGGACCCGCCTCCATCACGCAATGTTACAAACTAAAGTTGTCTGCCCGGGTGGTGAAATCGGTAGACACAAGGGATTTAAAATCCCTCGGGGGAAACCCCGTGCCGGTTCAAGTCCGGCCCCGGGCACCATTTAGTACCAGAATTTCGCGAGTATAGCTCAGCTGGTAGAGCGCGACCTTGCCAAGGTCGAGGTCACGAGTTCGAACCTCGTTACTCGCTCCAATTAAACAAAAAACGCAGCTTAAAGCTGCGTTTTTTGTTTTTGCAGAACGACAATATCAGAAACTGAAAATGGCACGTGCCAGTATAATAACAAAAGCACTTATCAGCACTACGCCAGCGATGTTCAGTGCTAAGCCTGCCTTTACCATATCGCTTATTTTAAGTTTACCCGACGCAAATATGATCGCATTTGGTGGCGTCGCCACCGGCATCATAAAGGCGAAACTTGCCGCAACAGCAGCGGGTATCACTAACATCGCTGCTGAAGTATTAAGTGATACGGCTACAGGCCCCAGCAAAGGCAGGAACGCCGCAGCAGTGGCCGTATTACTGGTAACTTCCGTCAGAAAAATAATAACTGACGTTACCAGCACGATTAACATTAACAGGTTTACATTGCCCAGCGAGCCAATCTGGCTGGCAATATAAGCAGACAAGCCGGAGTTATCAATCTGGGCTGCCAATGTCAGACCACCACCAAATAATATCAATACGCCCCATGGCAGGTTCTGGCAATCCTGCCATTGCAGAATGCGCGTTCCGTTACGAAAAGACACTGGGGTGATAAACAACAGGCAAGCTGCGGCTATGGCAATTAAGGTATCGTCAAGCTTAAAGCCAGTTATGTCACTTAACGCACCGCGAAATATCCAGCAGAAGGCTGCCAGTGAAAAGATCAGTAGCACCAGCTTTTCGGCACGATGCATACTGCCGAGCTCCTGCAGACGCTGGCGATACAGCTCTCTGCTGTCAACAGTAGCACTGGCTGGTAATTTGAAATGTATTTGAGTCAGCCAGACCCAACAGACGATTAGCATGCTAACAGATAACGGCAGACCAAATAGCATCCAGTCACTGAAGCTTAGTTGCAACTGGTAACTTCGTTCGAGATAGGCCGCCAGCAGTGCATTCGGCGGTGTGCCAATTAATGTCGCTACGCCGCCTATACTGGCAGCATAAGCGATAGATAATAGCACCGCTTTGGCGAAGTTATCATTATCGGATTGACGCTCTTGCTGCATGGCAATTACCGACAGCCCGATAGGCAGCATCATCACCGCAGTAGCGGTATTGGACATCCACATTGATAAGAATGCCGTTACCAGCATCAAGCCCGCAATTTGCTGGCTTGGTTTGGTACCGACCAGCAACATCGTCAGTAGGGCGATACGTTTATGCAAGTTCCAGCGCTCCATTGCAATAGATAACATGAAGCCACCAAGGAATAAGAAAATTAGCGGATGGGCGTAAGGCGCAGTAACGTTCGCTATGTTATCTAATGCTGACAATGGCACCACGACGATAGGCAGTAGTGCGGTAACAGGTATCGGCACGGGTTCGGTTATCCACCACCAGGCCATCCAGGCCGTTAATCCGCTAATCAGCCAGGCGTTGTGGCTCATGCCAGCAAAAAATGGTTCAAAAGCCAGAGTAATGAGAAACAGCGCTGGGCCTGCAAGCAAATTGACATAAAAAGGTATTTTGAAATTATTCTGCATATATCGTCCTACGGCCTCACGACAACGTGGCTCTAGTCTTCGAAGCTGTTGACTTCAGCGCCCGAGTCAGCGGTCTTGCTGGAGTTAAGTAATTGCTGTTCCAGCATTCTGATTTCGATATCTTCCAGTAAGCGCCATTGGCCGGGTTTTAAGCCTGCTAAGCGGATATGCATGATCCGGTTGCGTTTAAGTGTCACGACATCATAACCCAGGTGCTCACACATACGGCGGATTTGACGGTTAAGACCCTGGGTGAGGATAATAGAAAAACTTTGTTTTGAACGTTGCTGAACAGTACAGGGCAGTGTCACCGTGTCCAGGATCGGCACACCCCGGCTCATTTGCTGGATAAATCGCTCGGTAATAGGCTTATTTACGGTTACCACATACTCTTTCTCATGTGCGTTACCAGCGCGCAGAATTTTATTGACGATATCTCCGTCGTTTGTCAGAAATATCAGTCCTTCAGAGGGTTTATCCAACCTGCCAATCGGAAAAATACGTTCCGGATAGCGCACTGCATCAACAATATTACCCTGAATATGGCGCTCGGTGGTGCAGGTAATGCCGACAGGTTTATGGTATGCAAGGTAGACCCGTTTCGGTTTAGCTTTAAGGGGTTTTCCATCGATAAGCACGTGATCTTGCTCAGATACTTTGCTGCCAACTGTCGCGATTTCTCCATTAATCGTTACCGATCCGTTTTCAATTAGCCGGTCGGCTTCGCGGCGTGAGCAGACACCGGTATCACTGATAAATTTGTTGAGCCGGTACAGGGTAACATCAGGCATAGCAGGAAGGATTCCAGTGGTAAATCATAAATGCCGATAGTGTAGGGCGTTACGCGGGTTTTCGCTATACCGCTATGGAAAAAGGCTTAGCATAGCTAAGCCTTTGATGTGCAGAATAAAGCCTCAATCGTTGCGGTCTGGTTTTGTGTTGTTGTAACTGTTAAGCGAAATAACCTTGGTTTTGCTGATTTTGTGCCGGTAAATTTCGCGTAAGTATTTGATGGCCTTTTTCACGCTGTCACGGCTTAAACGGATATCATTAATTGAAACGAACTTATCTTTATTATGAATAAGTTCGCGATACTTTTTCTCGTACATAGGTTTGATCGCATACCAGTTGGTATCAAGGATTTTGGCCGGATTTTCATATTCATGCAGCATAGTATCCAAAGCTGCTTCGTCAAATTCGTCCGAACGGATAAAAGACAGCATGGCCTGATCCAGCTGATCGTCAAAACGATAGTTGTCTTTGGCGAAGCAACGTTTAATAAAAGCTACAATAAGCGTGAGGAAATCATCACTCAAACACGGGCTCTTAACAATAAGTGTCGTTAGTGAAATATTCGCTGAAGCACCAATGACTAATGCATAGCGTTTTAACGTGGTATTGGGGAACAGCGAATTCAAATGCGATTTTAACCGGTTCAAATCCATGTAGGATAATTTGTAGTCTTTTGGTAAGGACACGATAGACACTACTGACGAGCAGTTTTTAAAGAAGTGCAAATCTTTCAGCTCTGCCGCGTTGTAACCATTCTTAACATAACTTGCCAGTGTCTCCCTATAGCGGCCAGATTCAATCGGTAACAAACTAATACCCTCGATAGCTTGCGTTACTTTATTAAAGTGAGGCAAATCGATGGAGCGGAAAAACAAGTCGTCTATGTTTAGACCGCTGCTGGCTTTTTTATCAGTAATACCATTGTCAGCCGGGATCACCGATTCAGCATAAGCCACAGCAACCGGCCCGGCCAGACTCATAAACAAATCGTTGGCATCCAGTCGTATCGTCTCTCCAATATCGATGCCGGCGCGACGGAAGTAGTTTTCATCGTAATCGGTGGTTACCGCTTGTGCGGTCAGAATATTAAAGATTTGCTGCGAGATATACTGATTGGCGTATTTTTCCATCGCATTGACGTCGATATGCTGAATACCACCATCATCGGTTTCCTCAGCATAACGCATAATGTCATTAGAAATCAGCATCATAGCATTCCAAGGCCTAATGCGGTGCATCACACTGGATTCGCTGCTGTCTTCGTTGTCAAAGTTGTATGAGAAATCCCACTCTTCTGCCAGGTACTTACATAATAAACGGCCGGCATTAATATGCAGCGCTTCCGACATCTCTACGCCATGGTCAGAAATATTAGGCAGAATACAGATCCCGCTGGTGAAGATCGGTTCAAACACAAATGAATGGCCACGATTTTCTTCGTCTTCAGCCAGCATACGGGTGTCGAACGTTTTACTCATATAGGCATACTGCTGGGCCAGGCCGAATTCAGAGGCCATACCAGAGCCGGTACCTCCACCGGCACTGAAGATATAAAAGTACAGTCTGGACTGATTCGCTTTGATGCCACAGGAGTCAATCAGGTAGGAGTGAATGAACTTCCAGTCTGTATTGGCAAAACGTTGGGTATCTTTGTTAAGAATAATTTTAGCCAGGTACTGGCCTAAAATAGGCGCATTACCGGCGCCGCCGGCATGCACTTCAGACAGATCCATGATTTTCATCTTGGTGTAATCATGTAAGAAACCGCTTTTTTCACCTTTGTGAGAAAAACGGATCCGACCTTCGATGTCTTTGTCTAAATCGCCCAACATGACCAGAGGTTCAATTAAAAAAACGGGTTTTATGGCCTGAGAATTTTCCAGGTGCAGGCTCCGTTTTATCCAGCGCATCGGCCGGTATTCCTGCTCCCGGGTTTGTTTCTCTTCGTTATTAAACTCACTCAGATAAAAATTACGGGCGTTGTAAACCAGAGAGGCAACATCCAGCGCGATATTTGAGCCGCAGCGACCAAGCCCTATCAGACAAACCGAGGGGAAGTGCTGTTGTTTACGGCTTTGGATCTCATTATCCGGGTTTGATACCGGAAATACATTAGCTCGCAGTGCATCGAGATTGGTCAGGATCTTATTCAGATCGCGCTCAGTAAAATACATATAGCGATCGCTGGCAAAAGAGGGGGAAGGAAGCGGCGCGGTGGGCTTTTTCAACACCGGCTTCACGGTCACCATATCATCTTGCGCAGAGGTTTCTGATTTTATTTTATTGTTCATATCACTACTTCCAGTCTCAGGCGAGCTAACACAACTGAGTAAATTAATACTAAGGACAATATTAAAGGTAGTAGCAGATTAAAATTAAGCCAATGAAATAACTAAATATAAAATGCGCTGTTTTAAAGATATTAAGATGTGATAGTGATAAAAAACAAAGGGTTGGTTTTTAATGCCGGCATATTAACCAGGTTGATATGCCGGGAAATGGGTAAATGAGATTACATATTGGGATAGTTCGGCCCACCAGCACCTTCAGGTGTTACCCAGGTGATATTTTGTGCCGGGTCTTTAATGTCACAGGTTTTACAATGGATACAGTTCTGAGCATTGATTTGAAACTTAGGTTGATTATTTTCATCTTCAACAATTTCATACACGCCAGCCGGGCAGTAGCGCTGTGCCGGTTCATCGTATACAGGTAAATTCACCGTTATCGGTATGCTGCTGTCTTTTAACTTCAAATGACATGGTTGCTCTTCCTCATGGTTGGTATTAGATAAATACACCGATGATAAGCGATCGAAGCTTATGACATTGTCTGGTTTTGGATACTGAATCACTCCCGATTCACTGGCTGGCTTCAGCTGAGCATAGTCATATGTATCGTCTTTTAAAGTAAAAGGTAATTTACCACCAAACCAGTTCTGCTCCAGGGTATTAAAGGCGCCGCCCCAGAAAGTGCCAAATTTATGCATCGCCGGGCCGAAATTTCGCGAACGGTATAATTCGTTATATAACCAGCTATTGGCGAGCGCGTCGGCAAACTGGATAAGATCCTGGCCGCCGGCATCATCCTGCTGCAAGACGTTAAACAGCACTTCTGCCGCCAGCATGCCAGATTTCATTGCTGTATGGTTGCCTTTAATTTTAGCGAAATTCAATGTTCCGGCATCGCACCCTACCAATAGGCCACCGTTGAAGCTCATTTTTGGCAGGCTGTTTAAACCACCTTTTGCAATGGCCCGGGCACCGTAGCTGACGCGTTTTCCGCCGCTAAGGTACTGGCTGATTACCGGATGATGTTTGTAGCGCTGAAATTCGGCAAAAGGGTTCAGGTGCGGGTTGCTGTAATTCAGGTCGACAATCAGCCCAACTACTATCTGGTTATTTTCAGCATGGTACAGGTAACCACCACCAGAGGTATCGCCAGTCAAAGGCCAACCGGCGGAGTGCACCACTAGTCCGGCTTTATGCTGCTGTGCTGGTACATCCCAGATTTCTTTAAAACCCAATGCATAATGCTGTGGTGACTTGCCGGCATCGAGGTTGAACTGCTTAATTAACTGTTTACCCAGATGACCGCGGCAACCTTCGGCAAAAACCGTATACTTGGCCCGCAGCTCCATGCCCGGTGTAAAACTGTCTTTAGGCTGACCGGCTCTGTCCAGCCCCATGTCACCAATCAGAATACCTTTGACGACATTTTCTTCAAGCAGTACGTCACCGGCGGCAAAGCCCGGGAAAATCTCCACACCTAATTGCTCCGCTTGCTGGGCTAGCCAGCGACACAAATTGGCAATAGAAACAATATAATTGCCCGCATTATGCATGGTCTTGGGTACTGCGAAGCCTGGCAACTTACGCGCATTCTTATCATCGTTAAACAGGTAGATATCATCGTGACTCACTGCTGCAGTAACAGGGGCACCAAGCTGCTTCCAGTCAGGTAGTAATTCATCCAGAGCGCGAGTTTCAAACACTGCCCCAGACAGGATATGGGCGCCAACTTCGGAGCCTTTTTCCACAACACAAACGCTTAGCTCCCGGGCAGCTGCTTTAGCCTGTTGCATCAATCTGATTGCAGTTGATAAGCCGGCAGGACCTGCGCCGACAATCACCACATCAAATTCCATTGATTCTCTTTCCATTGCACGAACTCCTTGGAGTTTATTATTTACAGCTTACGCCGTTTTTATCATGTTGATTAGGGTATTGCAGGTTGACGTTAACGTCAACAGTAAGTAGATTGTCGCAACAAGTCCATCTTAGCTTTACCTTCACGTAAACCTGCGGCGTATAATGCAGTTAAAGCAGGGCAGAGAACGAGGAAATTATGAAAATACTGGTGCCGGTAAAACGGGTAATTGATTACAACGTTAAAGTTCGGGTTAAGGCTGATCAAACAGGTGTCGATCTGGCTAACGTAAAAATGGCATTGAACCCGTTTTGTGAAATCGCGGTAGAAGAAGCTGTACGGTTAAAAGAAGCGGGTACTGCGTCTGAAGTGGTAGTGGTTTCTATTGGTACGACTGCGGTACAGGAGCAATTACGCACTGCGCTGGCACTAGGCGCTGACCGGGCACTGCATATTGAAACAGATTTAACGCTTGATTCATTGCAGGTCGCTAAACTGCTGGCGAAAGTGGTGGCCGAAGAACAGCCCGGCATGGTTATTCTCGGTAAACAGGCGATAGACTCGGACAACAATCAAACAGGCCAAATGCTGGCTGCGCTGACAGGTATGGGCCAGGGTACTTTTGCCTCTAAAGTGGTTGTAAACGATGGAAAAGTACAGGTTACCCGTGAAGTTGATGGCGGTTTACAGACCGTTGAACTGACATTGCCCGCGGTAGTATCCACCGACCTGCGGCTGAATGAACCGCGTTACGCGTCACTGCCAAACATCATGAAAGCGAAGAAAAAGCCGCTGGATGTCAAAGCTGCAGACAGCTTCGGCGTGAGTCTGGAATCGAAAGTTACTTTGCTTAAAGTTACAGCGCCAGCCGTGCGTCAGGGCGGCGTCAAAGTAGAATCAGTGGCAGAGCTGGTTGATAAATTAAAGCATGAAGCGAAGGTGATCTAATGGCTATTTTACTTATTGCAGAACATAACAACCAAAGCCTGAAAACCGAAACGTATAAGGTAGTGCAGGCAGCAACTGCTATTGGTGGTGACATCACTATACTGGTTGCCGGTGCCAACTGTGCGGCAGCGGCAACGGAAGCGGCTGCTATTAACGGGGTAAGCAAAGTACTTGTTGCAGACAATGCAGTGTACGGGTATCAATTAGCAGAAAATATCGCTGCGCTTGTGGCAGAGCTGGGTAAAGATTTCAGCCATATTCTGACGGCAGCTACCACGACGGGTAAGAACTTCTTACCACGCGTGGCAGCATTATTAGATGTGGCACAGATTTCTGATGTTATCGCTATCGAAAGTGCAGACACCTTTGTTCGGCCAATCTACGCCGGTAATGCTATCGCCACAG
>NZ_DATCSY010000175.1:0-9970 GCF_036568245.1 Rheinheimera sp.
ACCGCATTTTGCAGTGCGGCTGATTAATCAGCCAGAGTGACGGCTATCGTCCACAAGCTGATATGCCGTGCGCCGGCGCGGCGCAATAGCTGGCAAAGGGCATCTGCGGTGGCACCTGTGGTGATAACATCATCAACCAGCGCAATACTGGCGGGTACTGTAGCAGTGTCCGCCAGTGTAAAAGCCGAGTGCAGATTCTTCAGCCGTTGTTTGCGGTTTAAGCCAACCTGAGCTTTATTTGGTTGCTGTCGCTGTAACAGCGGCAGCAGCGGAATTTGCAGCAACTGCGCAGCGTGTTCGGCTAATAGCTGCGCCGGATTAAAGCCACGCTTGCGTTGTTTGGCCGGGTGCATTGGCACAAATGTAATCGCATCGGGCAGTTTTGCATGTTGCAATCGATATTGCTGCAGCAGTGCCGAAAACTGCTGCAGCAGCAGATCGCCAGCGGCATAATCCTGGGCAAATTTCCAGCGCTGTAACCAGTGTCGGTAAGGTTGCTGGTAATAACTGACGCTGAGTAAAGCATCAAATCTGGTGCTTGCCAGGCCGCGGGCAACCTGAGGCAACCAAAGCAAATTGTAATGGCATGCCTGATAAGGCAAGAGCGGCAAAGCTTGCTGACAACTTTGGCAAAGCTGGCGTTGAAAATGCTGTACCGGTAAACTGCACCACTGACAAGGCGTAGGCAGTAGCAAGTGCCAGAGTTTCGCGAACTGGTAGACGATTTTCCGCAGCATCTTGCCTCCTTTTTGTTTACAATTTTATAACTATGGCAGCTGATATGATGTCTGACAAACCGACGCTGGTTTTATTGCATGGCTGGGGCATGAATCAGGGCGTTTGGCGCTCTGTTGTCAGCCAGTTCGAGCATAAAGTGCAGTTGCTGACGCCGGATTTACCGGGTTTTGGTTTGCATCAGCAGTACCCCGCGCCTTATCAGCTGGATGCTATTGTTGAATTGCTGGCAGTACAGATACCCGACAACAGCTATCTGTGTGGCTGGTCACTAGGTGGTTTACTGGCTACGGCTATCGCAAAGCGCTTTCCACACAAAGTGCGGCAGCTTGGGCTGGTTGCTGCCTCGCCTTGCTTTGTTGCCTGTGCACAGTGGCCGGGTATGGCGGAGCAAGTACTGCAGCAGTTTGCGCAGGCACTAAGTAACAACCTGACTCAAACAATTGAACGTTTTCTGGCCATTCAGGCCATGGGCAGCAGCAGTGCCCGTGAAGATATTAAAATGCTCAGGCAGGCAATCATGGCTTATCCTGCCGCGCAGCCTGAAGCGGTCGTGGGAGCTTTGCAGTTATTGAAGCTGGATCTGCGGGCCGAGTTCTCTGCGTTGACACAGCCGGTATCTGGTATTTTCGGCCGGCTGGATGCATTGGTGCCGGCTGATGTTGTTAAGCCGTTGCAGCTACTTAACCGCAATGCGCAGCTCACCGTGGTTGAACATGCGTCTCACGCACCTTTTATCTCCCACCCTGGTGCGTTTAACCTCTGGCTAAGTGATTGGGTGGGCGTCAAATTGTAACCAGCGCAGCAGACAGCACGTAGCGGCGCTTTCTTTTTTCGGTGTTTTGGTTAATAATTAGCCAGTATTTGCTAATGTCACCGGAGTTGTATCATGGACATTCAATCAGCATTTTATTCTGGGTTACAGGGCTACTCGCGCGCCAGTGCCGGCGTCACAGAAGCGACGGTGAATATTAACCGCCAGACACAACTTAATCGCCAGAACGAGACAGAGCAGGCAGAGGCTCAGACTGAAACAGCTGGCTCCTCCCAGCGTCTGCAGGCGCCGGAACCACCGGTATCACTGACAGACAGCCTGGTACAGCTTGGGCAGGAAGAGCGGTTGGCGCAGGCAAATGTAAAAAGTATCCAAACTGCCGATGAAGTACTGGGTACTGTGATCGATATCAGAGTCTGAAATCATGTTGGTTTCAAATTACCCCAATGTCAGCATTAACACCGCCAATCCGCCAACCGAGATGGCGCGGCGTGATGCTGTGCGTCGGGATTTATTTGAGCCGGTAAAAGAAACGGAAAAATCAGGCGCAGAAAAACCGCTTGTTTCTGATGAGAAAGCACGTACAGCGGGCAGTTCATCAACGGTAAACCTGTATGATGCCCGGGGCAAGGAAACCGAAACCCAGCAAGCGATTGAAGGACAGGGTGAGCGCGAGTCGGGGCAGGAAGGTGAAGCGGGTAACGGCGAACAACCTTCGCAGCAGAATGCCGAGCAGCAGACTACGGCGCAGCAAAAACAGGCAGAACAACAGGAACAAAAACAGATCCAGGAATTGAAAAGCCGGGATCAGGAAGTAAGGCAACACGAACAAGCACATGCAGCAGCAGGTGGCAGGTATGCCGGCTCGCCAAGTTACTCCTATGAGCAGGGCCCCGATGGTAAGCAATATGCTGTTGGCGGTGAAGTGCCGATAGATGTTTCGCCGGTGGCGGGTGATCCGCAGGCAACAGTGCAAAAGATGCAGCAAGTGAGGGCCGCCGCGCTGGCACCGGCAGAACCTTCAGCAGCTGATCGTCGTATAGCGGCCGAAGCCGCTCAGACACAAATACAGGCGCAAGCCGAGCTGGTTCAGCAAAACTCTGCTGTTTCGCAAAATAAAAATACTGAACCGGCAGAGCAAGCCGGTAGTTTTGCAGAGCAAGTGACACAAACAGAAATCAGCTACAGTGTGTCAGATAATGAGGGCAGTAGTGCTACCGTATACCCACAACGAGATACACTTGCCAGCTCCGCGCAGATGCAACTGCGGCGTAACGTAATCGCCGGGTTTTATCAACGTTCGACAGAACCTTTGCAACGTCAGTCAATACAGCAGGCATAACACCGCGAACACAGGCGTTATGCCAATTGCACTACTTTTTCAGTTTGGCGAACGCTTCGGCGAACGCATTCCCCATAGCCGCGTTGCTGTCAGCAGGCTTTGCCTGGCGTGGCGGTGCAGAGCCGCGGTTGTTTTGTGGCCGCGGTGCTGCTTTCTCTGCCGATTTCGGCTGTGGTTGCTCATCCATTCGCATTGTCAATGCAATACGTTTGCGCGCTACCTCCACATCTAGTACTTTCACCTTCACGACATCACCGGCCTTAACTACCTGATGCGGGTCACTGACAAACTTGTCGGTCAGCGAAGAGATATGTACCAAACCATCCTGATGCACACCGATATCAACGAAAGCACCAAAATTGGTTACATTGGTTACCACGCCTTCAAGCAGCATACCAGGCTTTAGATCCTGCATCGTTTCTACACCATCTTTAAAACTGGCTGTTTTAAACTCTGGGCGCGGGTCGCGGCCGGGTTTATCCAGTTCTTTTAAAATATCGCTGATGGTGGGTATACCAAAGTGCTCGTCGGCAAATGTTTTGGCATCGACGCTTTTTAAAAAGCTGCTGTTACCGATGATCTGATCAACCGATTTCTGATGCGCCGCCAGAATTTTTTCTACTAAAGGATAGGCTTCCGGGTGCACGGCTGACGCATCCAACGGGTTGTTACCGTTACTAATCCGCAGGAAACCGGCTGCTTGTTCAAAGGCTTTCGGGCCAAGCCGTGGCACTTTTAACAGCTCTTTGCGCTCGTTAAAGCGGCCGTTAGAGTCACGGTAAAACACAATATTCTGCGCCAGTGTTTTATTAAGCCCGGCAACCCGAGCCAGCAGAGGCACCGAAGCAGTGTTTAAGTCTACACCAACCGCATTCACGCAGTCTTCGACTACGCCATCGAGTGATTTGGTCAGCAGGCTTTGGTTTACGTCGTGTTGGTACTGGCCAACGCCTATGGCTTTGGGCTCAATTTTCACCAACTCTGCCAGCGGGTCCTGCAGACGACGGCCAATCGATACTGCACCGCGCAGTGACACATCCAGATCAGGGAACTCCTGAGCGGCGAGTTCAGACGCTGAGTAAACTGAAGCTCCGGCTTCAGACACCATAATTTTCTGAATGGCTTGCTCGGGTAATGCTTTGATGACATCGCCAGCCAGCTTGTCGGTTTCGCGAGAGGCTGTGCCATTGCCGATAGCAATTAATTCAACTTTATGTTGCTGACACAACGCGGCCAGCGTGCGCACTGACTTATCCCACATATTTTGCGGCGCATGTGGAAATATCGTGGTTTGTGCCAGTAACTTACCGGTTTCGTCGATGGCAGTTACTTTCACACCGGTGCGCAGGCCCGGGTCGAGCGCCAGCGTGGTGCGCATGCCGGCAGGGGCGGCCATCAGTAAGTCTTTTAAATTACGGGCGAACACTTTAATGGCTTCTTCTTCGGCTTTTTCGCGCAGCTCGCCAAGTAAATCGTTTTCCAGACTCAGGTGCAGCTTTACTTTCCAGGTCCATTGCACCGCGGCACGTAAAAAGGCGTCGGCGGCACGGCCTTCATCTTTGATATTAAAATGCTGTGCGACCATTTGCTCACACAGGCTGTGTGCGGTTTCTTCGTTTGCGTCCGGCACCAGTTGCAATTGCAGTACACCTTCGTTGCGCCCACGCAACATTGCCAGTGCACGGTGTGACGGCGTTGATTTCCAGCTTTCGGTATGGCTGAAATAATCGCGGAATTTGGCGCCTTCCTGCTCTTTGCCTGCAACAACGCTACTTTTTACGACCGCATGTTGCGCCAGATGCTGACGCAACCGTGCCAGCAGGTTAGCATCTTCAGCGAAGCGCTCCATTAATATGTACTTGGCGCCATCGAGCACCGCTTTTTCATCGGCAAAGCCGGCGTCGGCGTTAAGGTAGGCAACTGCCTCAGTTTGCGGGTTCAGAGTTGGGTTTTGCAGCAGCGCATTGGCCAGCGGCTCAATACCGGCTTCAATCGCAATTTGCCCTTTGGTGCGACGTTTGGCTTTATACGGCAGGTATAAATCTTCTAAACGGGTTTTGTTGTCGGCCGCCAGTATGTCCTGGTGCAGCTCAGGGGTTAACTTACCTTGCTCGTCGATGGTTTTTAAAATCACCTGACGACGTTCTTCCAGCTCGCGCAGATAGGTTAAACGCTGCTCCAGGTGACGCAGCTGGGTGTCGTCCAGGCCACCGGTCACTTCTTTACGGTAACGGGCAATAAAAGGCACCGTTGCGCCTTCTTCCAGCAGGGTTATAGTGGCAGCAACCTGCTCGGGACGGGCGGCAATTTCTGCCGCGATCTGCTTAACAATAATAGACATAAACAAAACATTCCTGATTTTACGCACCCTGAGGGGTGAAAGACGTCAGATGAAAGACCACAAGATGTGACGATTGTCCCCTTTGTCAGGCAAAAAATCCAATCTTACCTGCGGTACGATAGTGTTCAGGTGTAGCGGATGGCATTAATAAACCACAGCTTGTCGCCTGTCGGGGTGCTCACTAAGGCATCGCCATCCACCGCTTTTTTCAACAGCGCCCGTGCCATAGGTGAGTCGATGGAGATGTAATCTTTACGGCTATATATTTCATCCGGGCCGACAATTCTGAAGCTCAGCACGTCGCCGTCGTCATTTTCAATTTCAACCCAGGCGCCAAAGAATACCCTGCCGTCTTGCTGGGGGGAGTAATCAACGATTTTCAGTACTTCCAATCTTTTACGTAAAAAGCGGATCCTGCGGTCTGTCTCCCGTAATAGCTTTTTGTTGTACTGATAATCCGCATTCTCGCTGCGGTCACCCAAACTGGCAGCCCAAGCCACTTTAGCTGTTACATCAGGGCGTTTTTCCCGCCACAGGTAATTAAGCTCCTGCTGCAGGGCTTCAAAACCTTCGCGGGTAATCAGATCTGTGCGCATACTCACTAGCAATTTTCGGTTGGAAATAGCGGCAAATAGTAGCAGTTTTTAGCAGATACTGACTATCAGGCTGCCATAAATTTGACGCAACTAAAAATATTGCTGTGAAGAAAACTAATAATATTATTAAAAAACAATTGGATGGAATTATTTTGGAAATATTTCATCACTGTCATTTAGATGTCACAAAAATATGCTAGCCAGAGAAAACTCGCTTGGCTATAGTTGATTCACGACGTAGCAAGAGGTAACAGCGCATGAAAACAATATTATTAAGCGTTCTAACGGTAACAGTGATGGCGTTAGCCGGTTGTTCAGTGGCACCTTCGAAATATACTTATGTAGTGGACCCGGATCTGTCAGAGCAAGCTGACAACCTGACCCGTACCAGCGCCCACACCGGCCATGTGGTCTGGGTTAACCCGCCAATGAAACGTATTGCTAAAGACGAGCAAAAATAGCCGGACAAACTTTGTAACATAAAGAACTGCCAAGGTTTTTCGCCCTGGCAGTTTTTTCGTTTATAGTGAAGCAAATATTGTGGAGACTTCACTATGGCCAGTTCTGAAACCCCAAAAATTCTGGTTGTTGACGATGATATGCGTCTGCGTGCCTTGCTGGAGCGCTATCTGGTTGAGCAGGGCTATATAGTACGCAGCGTGGCAAATTATGAGCAGATGCAACGTCTGATGGAACGGGAAAACTTCCATCTCGTAGTGCTGGACTTGATGCTGCCGGGTGAGGATGGCTTGTCTATTTGCCGTCGCCTGCGTCAGCAGGAAAACGAAATTCCTATTATTATGCTGACCGCCAAAGGTGATGAGGTGGATCGTATTATCGGCCTGGAAATGGGCGCTGATGATTATCTGCCCAAGCCTTTTAATCCGCGAGAGCTGCTGGCGCGAATTCGCGCGGTGATGCGTCGCAAGAGTAAAGAGCTGCCCGGTGCACCGAGCCAGGCCGAAGGTGTGGTTGAGTTTGGCCCTTTTAAATTCAATCTGGCTACCCGCGAGATGCGCAAAGGCGATGAGCTGTTGCCTTTAACCAGTGGGGAATATGCAGTGCTAAAAGTGCTGGTTAGCCACCCGAGGGAGCCATTATCGCGCGATAAACTGATGAATCAGGCGCGCGGCAGGGATTATTCTGCGATGGAGCGCAGCATAGATGTGCAGGTGTCGCGTTTGCGTCGTATGCTGGAGGATGATGCTGCCAACCCACGTTATATCCAGACAGTTTGGGGATTGGGGTATGTGTTTGTACCGGATGGCAGCGTGAATTAAATGCGTTTACTTCCGCGCAGTGCTTTTGGTCAGACGGTTTTTCTGATTGGCTTACTATTGCTGATAAATCAGTTAGTATCCTATTTGTCGGTCGCATTTTATGTGATTAAACCGACAACCCAGCAGATAAACCACCTGATCGCAAAACAGATTAAAGTGGTGTTCATTGATGTTGGTCACACTCAGTCTGTGTTGTCGACTGAGCTGACAAGCCGGTTTCAGCAGGCAACTGGCATCGAAGTGTATACCGAACAACAAGCATTGCATCAGGGCCTTGAACAGGCCATTTACTACGGTTACTTTTCTGATTTGATGTCACGCGAGCTTGGCGGGCCGGCTGAAGTCAGGGTGGCGCAGGGCGATACTTATGCATTTTGGGTCCGGCCACCACAAGCGCCGCATTACTGGGTAAAAGTACCGCTTACCGGTCTGGATGAAACCGACTTCTCGCCATTGACGTTTTATCTGTTGATGATAGGGGTGCTTAGTGTTGGTGGTGGCTGGCTGTTTGCCCGGCAGCTTAACCGGCCACTGAAAAGCTTACAGCAAGCAGCACTGCAGGTTGGCAGGGGCGAGTTCCCGCCGCCATTGGCCGAGCATAAAGGCTCCACTGAAGTTATTGCCGTGACCAAAGCATTTAACTACATGGCCCGGGGGATCCGGCAGCTGGAGCAGGATAGGGCATTGCTGATGGCTGGTGTGTCCCATGACCTGCGTACACCGCTGACACGGATCCGTCTGGCATCAGAGATGATGCAGGAACCGGACAACTGGATCCGTGAAGGCATTATTAATGATATTGATGATATGAATGCCATCATCGACCAGTTTATTGATTATCTGCGCCATCATAAAGAAGAGCCGGGCCAGAAAGAAAATCTCAATACGTTGGTGCGTGAGTTGGTTCAGGCAGAACATCTGCAACAGCGGCGCATTATTACCGAGCTGGCAGACGATTTGCCAGATGTCATGTTAAGGCGTATTGCCATTAAGCGCTTACTGAATAATCTGCTGGAAAATGCACTGCGTTACAGTGACGGCGACATTGAAATATCGACCGGTTTTGAGCGTAACCGCAAGCGGGTTTATCTGCAAATCCGCGACCATGGTCCGGGTATTCCTGAAGATCAGATGAAAGCCATGTTTGAACCCTTTACGCAGGGCGATATTGCCCGTGGTAGTGGTGGTTCAGGTCTGGGCCTTGCGATCATTAAGAAAATAGTCGATATGCATCATGGTGATATCACGTTGCATAACCATGCCTATGGCGGGTTGGTTGTCACGGTATATATGCCTCTGCGTTAACGTTGAAGCAAAAGCATTTTATTTGATCTGCGCTTTCTATTACACCTCTTAAATACCTCGGTGATGTAACTTTACATTTTTATTGCTGATCCATATAAAAACTTTACGTTAGGGCGTTACATTTATTTACAGGTGTGATAATACAGTAATTGCGCTAGCAAAAATAATAAAGAGAGTAAAACGCTCTTAAGTTGAAGTATGGAGTAGAACGTTTTGAAACAGATTAAAAAATCACTGGTCGCTATGGCGGTTACTATGGCTGTTGCCGGTACTGCATCGGCGGCAACTATAGATCAGTTCCGTATGGGTGCAAAAACTACCGTATATGGTGGTGAGCGTAAGGCTACGTTACAACAGGCTGATAAAGAGTTAAAACAACCTTCAGCCTATCTGGTTCAGCTGAATGCGCAGCCAACCAGTTTTGCATTATCCGGCACTCAATATGACAGGCAGCGCGCACAGCAGCTGTCGCAGAATGTCGCTGCGGTGCAACAGCAGGTGGCATCGCAGTTACAGCAACTGGATAAAGACGCTGAGGTACTGACTACAACCAAATATCTGGCCGCATCTATTGTAGTTAAAGCCAGTGACGAAGCACTGGCGAGCCTGAGAAAGAACCCGGCGGTAAAACAGATTTTACCGGTGTATGACAGCAAGCCTTTAGTTGCTGCCAGTCAGGAATATATAAAAGCGACCCCGGTTGTGCAGTCAGGTGTCGCGACGGGAGCCGGCATTAAAGTCGCGATTCTGGATACCGGTATCGATTATACCCATGCCGCACTGGGCGGAGCTGGTACAGAAGAGGCTTATGCAGAAGCTTTTGCTAACCAATCTGGCGCAGTCAGTTGGCCGCAGGGCAGCGTGGTTGGTGGCTATGATTTTGTTGCTGACGACCCAAACCCAATAGATGATGTGGCACAGGGGCACGGTACTTCAGTAGCTAACTCGGTTAATGGTATTGCACCGGATGTATCATTTTATGGTTACCGGGTATGTGCACCTGCGCCGGTAAACTGTACTGGTGTGGCGCAAATTAATGCACTGGAAGCCGCGATGGATCCAAACGGTGACGGTGACCTGTCTGACCGCGTTGATGTCATTAACATGTCTCTGGGCGGTGATTTCGGCTCAACTGATACCAGTGGCGGCACTCAGCTGCTGATCCAGCGCGCGGTAGAGCTGGGCGTTAATATGGTGATTTCTGCCGGTAATGATGGGCCGAATCCGTTTATTGTCGGTGGCCCAAGTACGACGCCAAATGCCCTGTCGGTAGGCGCCATGACTCACCCGACTGCAGAAACTGCCCATATTACTGACAATACACTGGCGGGAGAGGCGGTAGAAATGATCGCCGCCGGTTTTAACCCGGTAACAGTATTCAGCTTTGCCAGCACAGAGCACGAGCTGGTATACATTGCAGATAATGGTCTGGCATGTGATGCTTTCGCGGATGATATTGATCTGACCGGTAAAACCGTTCTGGTTGACCGCGGTGCTTGTAACTTTACGCAGAAAGTCCTCAATGCTCAGGCAAAAGGTGCGGTGTTCGTTATCATTGCAAATAATGCCGCCAATGCCGGTCCGGTAAGTGCCGGG
>NZ_DATCSY010000176.1:0-9254 GCF_036568245.1 Rheinheimera sp.
CAACGAGTCCTGTAACGACCTTCTATTTACATAGAGCTTCGGTAATTTCACCAAATTAGTGCATACGCTATGCAATTCAGTCTGAGCTGAATTACACTGTTTTAGCTACGCACCAGTTTGGTGCAAAGGATAAAACAGTGGCCAATACAGTGATAAGCACAGAACAATTGCACACCCATGTCAGCGAACACTTAACGACTGCCATCATGCTGCTCGATGCGCAGCTGAACATACGCTATTTCAATACTGCCTGCTGTGCTGTGCTGGGGCTGGGCGAGAAACGCCTCAGCGAGCAGTACTTTCCGGATTTGTTTTTGCACTGCGATATTACAGCGCAACACTTTATCGGCGCATTAAGCAGTAAACAGGGTTTTGGTGTCAGTGATGTACAGGCAGTATTGGCTGACGGTCGTCATCTGTTGCTGGATATTTCAGTAACGCTTTGTGAAACACCGGCAGAACACTTGTTGCTGGAGCTGCGGCAGGTAGACCAGCAGCGTAAGATCAGTCTTGAAAGCCTGCAACAGCATCAGCACCTGGCCGCGCGCGAGCTGATAAGAGGTCTGGCTCACGAAATAAAAAACCCGCTGGGTGGTTTGCGTGGTGCCGCGCAACTGCTGGAAGAGTCTTTACCTGAAGAGCTGACCGAGTATACCCAACTGATTATCGCTCAGGCGGATCGGTTAAGGAACCTGGTTGATCGTCTGCTCGGCCCCTATCGACCGGCCCAGAGAACCCGTAGCAACCTGCACCAGATGATAGAACAGGTGCGTCAGTTGGCTATTATGGATAATCCGGGACAAGTACAATTTAACCGGGACTACGATCCGAGCATACCGGATTTTGCATTCGACCCGGAGCTTTTAGAGCAAGCACTGCTAAACATAGTACGTAATGCCCAGCAAGCGCTTGACCAAACCGACAACCCGGTTATCAGCCTGCAAAGCCGAGTACTGCATCAGCATACCCTGCATGGCAAACGCTATAAACTGGTTGCACTGATCAGGGTTATCGACAATGGCCCAGGCATACCGGCAGAGATAAAAGATACTCTGTTTTACCCTATGGTCAGTGGCAAAGCCGGCGGCACCGGTCTGGGGCTTTCGATTGCGCAAACCCTTATCCATCAACATGGTGGCTGGATAGACTGTGACAGCTGGCCAGGCCACACCGAATTTACTTTATACCTGCCTATTGCAGACACTGAGGATTGAACTGATGAGTCATACTGTCTGGATTATTGATGACGACAATTCCATCCGTTGGGTTCTGGAAAAAGCCCTGGCCCGGGCGGATATTTTATGCGAGAGCTATGCTTCTGCAGATTTGATGCTGCAACGGCTGGAATACGATCAACCTGCCGTGGTGGTGTCAGATATCCGGATGCCGGGCACCGACGGTATGGCACTGTTGAGCAAACTGCAGGAACTGGCGCCTGAACTACCGGTTATCATCATGACTGCCCATTCCGATCTGGACAGTGCCGTCAATGCGTTTAAACGGGGCGCCTTTGAGTATTTGCCCAAACCCTTTGATGTCAATGATGCAGTGGCCTTGATTAGCCGGGCCCTTGAACATGCGATGGCAAGGCAACCTAAACATAAATCCGCTGCACCGACGCTGTCGCCGGAGATCATTGGCGAGGCGCCTGCGATGCAGGAAGTATTTCGGGCCATTGGCCGTCTGGCCCGTTCCAGTATCAGTGTACTGATAAATGGGCAATCCGGTACAGGTAAAGAGTTGGTTGCCGGCGCACTGCATAAACACAGCCCGCGTGCGGAGCACCCGTTTATTGCCTTAAACATGGCTGCTATTCCTAAAGATCTGATTGAGTCAGAGTTATTCGGCCATGAAAAAGGTGCTTTTACCGGTGCCAACAACCTGCGTAAAGGCCGGTTTGAGCAAGCCGATGGCGGTACCCTGTTTCTTGATGAAATAGGCGATATGCCGCTTGATGTGCAGACGCGCTTATTGCGCGTATTGGCCGATGGCCAGTTTTACCGCGTAGGCGGCCATCAGGCTATTGGCGTAGATGTGCGAATCATTGCAGCGACACATCAGAACCTGGAGCAACTGGTCAGCGAGGGTAAATTCCGTGAGGATTTATTCCACCGTCTGAATGTTATCAGAGTACATTTGCCGCAGCTGAAAGAGCGTAAACAGGATATACCCAAACTGGCACAGCATTTTTTGCAGCTGGCAGCGAAAGAGCTGAATGTTGAAGCAAAAATACTTACGAAAGAAGCTGAACAGTTCCTGACCCAGCTTGAGTGGCCAGGCAACGTGCGTCAGCTGGAGAACACTTGCCGCTGGCTGACTGTAATGGCCAGTGGTAAACATATAGTGGTAACAGACTTACCACCCGAGCTGACCACTCCCCCGAAAAGCAGCTCTTCGTCTGTCAGTCAGAAAGACGGCAGCTGGCAGGATATGCTGGCGGGCTGGATCAGCCATAAACTTAACGCCGGCGAAGAAAACATATTGGCAGAGGCCGGGCCTGAATTTGAACGCACAGTGTTACAACAGGCGCTGCATTTTACCCATGGCCATAAGCAGGAAGCCGCAAAGCGGCTTGGTTGGGGGCGTAATACACTGACACGTAAGCTCAAAGAGTTGAATATAGAGTAGCGGCATTGCCGCTACCCGTAGTGTATTAACACGATTTAAGAAGACTGCCGCTGCAACTTCTTCTGTTGCCACTTCTGCTGTTTTTCAGTCAGTTGCTGGCGCTGTTCTTCCGTCAGCACCTGCAATACCTGGTGCTGCAGCTTTAGCATCGTCAGCCTTTTTTCTACGGCTTGCTGCTGTTGCTGCTCCAGTAATTGTCTGGCGCCGCTTTCATCAAACTGCTCAGCCATTAATAACGCCTGCAGCTGCAGATGGGCAGCATTGTCACGCCCTTCGCGTTTAAACGCCTCACGCTGCTGTTGCGTTAACTGTTTGATTTGCTCACGCTGGCTGTCCGTCAAATCCAGCCCTGCCAGCATGCGCTTCATTGGCAAATGTCGTTCATGATGAGCACCATCATGTCTGGCGGCTTTATGTTCATGTGCCATAACGCTGCCTGAAAGGCTGCTTGCAGTAATGATACTCAGTGCGAAAATCAGTTTAGCTAGTTTCATCGGATACTCTCCTGTGTTGAGACAGCTTAAGCTTAAAACACCATATGCAAAGCAGCGCAAAGCCCGGGTAAAGATTCCGTAAAGGTGTACTGCATAATGCTGACATTAGGTAAACTCAGCGCAAAGAAGGAGTGTTTATGCCTGCAATTCTGATGATAGATGATGATACCGGCCTGACTGAGCTTGTCGCCGAGTATCTGGCGCTGGATGGTTATGAGTTTACAGCAGCTCATGATGGCAAACAGGGATTGGCACTGGCGCAGGCAGGGGACTTTGAGCTTATCCTGCTGGATATTATGTTGCCGGGAATGGATGGTTTGTCAGTACTTAAAGAGCTGCGCAGTGGCCGGTATTGTCCGGTCTTAATGCTAACGGCGCGCGGTGACGATGTAGATCGCATAGTAGGTTTAGAGCTGGGTGCCGATGATTATCTGGCCAAACCTTTTAATCCACGTGAGCTGGTAGCCAGAATTAAAGCCATACTACGCCGCGTTGAGCTAACCAGAACACCACAATCAGGGCAAAATACTGTGCTTTCAGTAAATGGCCTTGAGCTTAATCCGCATAACCGGCAGCTGCAATGCAACGGTCAGCAGGTAAGCCTTACGGCTACCGAATTTCAATTGCTTGAGCTATTAATGCGCCGCGCCGGCGAAGTGGTGACTAAAGATGAACTCAGCCGTGAAGTGCTGGGGAAGCGGCTACAAATGTATGACCGCAGTCTGGATATGCATGTCAGCAATATCCGCAAGAAAGTAGCCGCTTATTGTGCCGATGAAAAAATTCAGACACTGCGTGGCAGTGGCTACTTGTTTCTGACGGGAGATGTATGAGCTGGCTGAGCAGATTAAACCCGTTTCATTATCTGGCAGGCCGCATCTTTCTCTGGTTCTGGCTGGTATTACTGATTGCAGTGTTCGGCACGCTGGCGTTGTCGCGCGCACTGGTTGAGCAGACTGAGATCCGCCGGCTACCTCATAGCGTTATCCAACAGTTGCAACAGCAAGTGCTGCAATTTGCCAACAGCACCGACAGCCAACAATTACTGGCCAGACTGGAGCAAGACAGACCCGGCCGCTGGCTGTTGGTTAATGCCGACACCAATACAGTAATGACACCTGAGCTGCTACCGCGGGATTTTGACCAGCACTGGTTAACCGAGCTGTCGCAACTGTCACGGCCGCGCTGGTTAAAACATCACAACATGTCACTGGCTGGCCCTTTTGTGTTGCAGCTGGGCAGTGAAACCCTGGCGTTATATCAGAAAAGAGCGCGACCACCCCAGCCCTGGTGGCGACTAAGCGAGATGCCACAGCATGTCTTACTGGGCCTGACTTTACTAGTTTCTGCCGTTGCCAGTTTTATCCTGGCGGTGTCTATTTCGCGCCCGTTGCGTGAACTGTTGCAACGTAACCTGCAGTTTGCTGACGGACAATTACAGAGCCGGGTCACAAATCTTAGCAAACGTCAGGATGAACTCGGCCAACTGGGGCGCAGTTTCAATACTATGGCTGAGCGGATCGGTGCATTACTGACCAACCAGCAACGCCTGCTGCGCGATATATCGCACGAATTGCGCTCGCCACTCGCCAGAGCGCAGCTGGCACTTGGCTTGGCCGAACGGCAGCAAAATCTGGAGCAAGTGCCCCGGTTGAAGCAAGAGCTGGACAGGCTGGATGCAATGCTTGATGAACTTTTAACATTCAGTAAACTGGATGCGGGACAGTATCAGCTACTTAAACAACCATTTGACCTGCCAGAGCTGTTAACAGACATCATTGAGGTAAATCAGGTTGAGGCGGACGCCAGGCAGCAAACAATCAGCCTTCATGCCACATCAGGCATCCAGATATACGCAGACAGCCGCCTGCTGGCAAGAGCTGTCGAGAATGTTTTACGCAATGCAATAAAATACAGCCCGCCCGCGAGCCGGATTGATATTCATTTGCTGCAACGCTCAGACGAGCTGGAGCTCACTATCTGTGATCAGGGCCCGGGTATTGCGCCAGAGCAACTGGAGGCGGTATTCGAACCTTTTTACCGGGTATCAAACAGCCGCAACAGCAATACCGGCGGTACAGGGCTCGGGCTTGCAATCGTAGCACAGATAGTACGCCAACACGGTGGTCAGGTGCGGGCGGACAATAACCCTGATGGCGGGCTTTGTATCACTTTGCGCTTACCGGTAAACTAACTGCTTTATACAATATTGCAGAGTATATTTTGGCCGCGATAACTGCCGATTTCCCGATAATCAAACCGCTTAACAACGCTGATGGCTTAGCTGATCATTGGTTAAGTCAGTTAAAGCCATTTTGGCAGAACATGCACTCAGGCACACTGACCAGCAGTGATAGTATTGCACTGCACTATGTATATCATAGGGTTGAAGGTGCCTCGCACGCTGTTGTAATTAGTAGTGGCAGAATGGAAATGGCAGCTAAGTATGCAGAGCTGTGCTTTGATCTGGTGCAGGCCGGTTATAGTGTATTTTTGCTGGATCACCGCGGCCAGGGGTTGTCACAACGCGAGCTTACCAACCCGCATAAGGGGTATATCCGTGACTTCAGTTTATATGAACAGGACCTTACGCAGTTTGTGCAGCAAATAGTGCTACCAACCGGGCACCAGAGCCATGTCGCGCTGGGGCATTCTATGGGATGCGCTATTCTGGCCGGGTATCTGCAACATCCTCACCCTTTTAAGGCAGCCATTCTGGCGTCACCTATGTTTGGCATCTATACAGGACTGGTACCAGCCAGTGTTGCAGAAGCAATAGCGCTGGCATTTGGCGCACTGAATCAAAGGTTCAGCAAAACCCCCTGGTATTTCCCCGGCCAGGGTAACTATCGTGAAAAAGACTTCGCCAACAATCCTCTGACCACCTGCTTACAGCGCTATCAATGGCTGAATCAGCTCTACCGCGACTACCCGGACGCTCAACTGGGTGGTGTGACTGCGCACTGGGTCAAAGCGGCCATTTATGCAATGCGCAGAGTGCAGCAAAACGCTGTCAAATGGCACACGCCGGTTTTGCTGCTGCAGGCAGCAAGCGATAAAGTGGTCAGTAACCACGCGCAAAATAACTGGTTCCAGCACCTTCCTGCTACGGTGCCGCACCAACAGCTTGTGCTGCAAGGTGCCAGACATGAAATTTTCATGGAACAAGACAGCATCAGACAACAAGCTATCAGCGCAATGAATAATTTCCTCGCTCAGCTGCCGCCCGCGCAATGATTTGGTACACTTGACGGCTGTCTGAACGGAGTAAACTATGCTGCATATCGTGCTATTTGAACCTGAAATTCCACCCAATACCGGTAATATTATTCGCCTGTGTGCAAACACAGGTTATATGTTGCATCTTATCGAACCGTTGGGGTTTGCCTGGGACGATAAGCGGATAAAGCGTGCAGGGCTTGATTATCATGAGTTCGCTCAGGTACAGCGTCATGCCGGTTTCGCTGATTTTATCTCGACTGTTAAACCAGCCAGGATGTTTGCCTGCACGACTAAAGGTAAAACACGACATAGTGATGTACATTACCAAACTGGTGATGCCCTGATATTTGGGCCGGAAAGTCGCGGTTTACCGGGCGATGTCCTGCAGCAACTGCCAGTAGAGCATTGGCTGAGAATTCCGATGACTGCTAACAGCCGTTCAATGAACCTATCTAATGCCGTTGCTGTTTTCGTTTATGAGTCATGGCGTCAACTGGATTACAGCGGAGCCAGGAGTTAAAAAACTTACTCCGGTTGCATAAAGCTGCTAAATACAACTATATTTAACAGCGTCGAGCTTGATCACAAGGATGTTGATAATTATGCGCCCGTTAAGCTGGTTGCTGATGGCTGGGTTGATTTGTGCTGTGCCTGTTTATGCCAGTACTGCGGACCTGTTATGGACTTCTGGGATCCCATTAGTTTGTTTGCTGCTGCTAGTGGTTGCCCTGACAATATATAGCCGGAAACTGCAGCGCAGCAACGCTTTGCTATTAAGCGAGCAGCAGACTCTGCAACGCTTCTTACAGCAGTCTGACGATGTGATTGCAATTCTCAACTGTGAACGCCAGGCTGTTTATCTGAATCCACAGTTGTCCGATAAACTGACAGATGTAAAACAGCTCCCTCTTTATCTCGACAGACAATGTACCCAGTTATTGCTGCCAAAGCTGGACTTGGCTCAGAACTGGCAGGGCGAAGCCTGGCTGAAAGTGGCCAGCGGTAGCAGTATAGCACTGTCACTGGCTATCACCCCACAGCAACAAAATGAGCAAAGCTATTTGCTTATAGGCCGGGATGTAAGCCAGTGGCAGTTACTGCAACAGCAAGCCGAACATGGCCATATGCGTGATCAGCAAACTGGATTACAAAGCCAGGCTTTGTTAACTGAACACCTGCAAACTTGCATAGACTTCAGCAATGAACATCAACCCCGCTTTGCTTTATTACTGTTAAAGTTTAGTAAGTTACTAACTGCACAAAGTGATAAACCGGCAGAGTCGCTGCAAAACCTGCTCCAGCCGCTGAGCGAACAGCTAAAACTGATGACCAACAATAGCTATATTCTGGGGCGCTATGGCATTGATACTTTCGCCGTAATAGTGCCGCCGCATTTGTGTAACCTGCGCCAGCCAGAGATTAACCTTAACCGGCTTGGTTATAAGTTGTTGTCGCTGACCGACAGAATAACCCCCACCGGCAACAAAAAGGCTTTTCAGACTATCGTTGGTATTAGTATTTATCCCGCCGACGGCAAAAACCCTGCGGAACTGCTGCTGGCTGCGCAAACCGCTCTGCAATATGCCGCCCGCATGGGCCACAACGGCTTACAATTTGCTAATGTCAGTATTCAGCAAAGAGCCCCCGAATATCTGGCCCTTGAAACGGAGTTACAAAAAGCCCTGTTGCAAGGCGAATTTGATGTTTATTATCAGCCAAGAATAAGCATCGCGAGTAACCGTGTCATCGGCTATGAAGCGCTGCTGCGGTGGCATAGTCCTAAGCGGGGTACCTTGATGCCACAGCATTTTATCAGCATTGCAGATGACACCGGGCTTAGTGTCCAGCTGGACAAACTGGTATTTAAAAAGTGTTGTGACCAGTTACAGTACTGGCAGCAAACAGGAATGAATCGGGGCCGCATATCGTTGAATGTCGCCATAGAGAGTTTTAAACAAAATGACTTTGTCGAACAGTTAGCTGCACAGTTGACTGAATCAGGCATCAACGCAGATCAGTTCGAACTGGAGTTACATGAAGATATCCTGCTGCAGCCGGACTCTTCTGCCGAGAAAAAACTGCTGCAACTTACTGCTTTGGGCTTTCATCTGACCCTGGATAATTTTGGCACAGGTGTATCATCGTTGTCGGCACTGCAGAACTTTCCGTTACATGGTCTGAAAATAGCGCCAGCCTTTGTCAAAGACATGGAACACAACGAGCAACAGCGTAACATTACCGCCAGCCTTATCAGGCTGGCATCCTATTTACAGCTGGATGTCATTGCATCAGGTATTGAAAACGAAATGCAGGCGTACTTACTTCATGTGATGGGGTGTGACATTCTGCAGGGGCATTTGTTCAGCAAAGCGCTACCAGCAGCAGAAATTCCAGCACTTCTTGCCAGAGAAAACAAACTGTTACGAAAAGAGGTAAGCTAAATCAGCTTACCTCATCACGTTTTTCGCGGCCAAGCAGATCTAATGCGGCCAGTTTAACGTCTTTCCCCTGATACAGAACCTGGTAAATCTGCTCAGTTATGGGCATCTCTACGCCGACACGTTGCGCCAGGTTGTACACTTCTTTGGCGTTACGATACCCCTCTACGACCTGGCCAATACTGCTCATTGCTTCGTCGACTGCCTTACCCTGCCCCAACAACAGACCAAAGCGCCGGTTGCGTGACTGGTTGTCGGTACACGTCAGCACAAGATCACCAAGCCCGGCCATGCCCATGAAAGTGTCTTTTTTGGCGCCCATTGCGCAGCCAAGACGGCACATCTCTGTCAGCCCCCGCGTGATCAAAGCCGTACGCGCATTCGCACCGAAGCCAATACCATCGGCCATACCAGCACCTATGGCAATCACGTTCTTGACCGCTCCGCCAAGCTGAACACCAATAAAGTCGGG
>NZ_DATCSY010000177.1:0-5045 GCF_036568245.1 Rheinheimera sp.
CCTGACGGTTATTTAAATGTACCAGTATTTCCAAAATAGCTAAGGCTTCAGAGCCTGCGGTATACACACATAACAGGCCTTTACTGTTCCAGCGCCCGCCATATAGGCGCGCGCCTTCTCCGTCAAATGCTTGTGTAGCCCATTTGTGATGCACTAAGCGATACAGCTGCATCAGGCAAAAACACCGTGTTCTAATCGACCAATTAAATCCAGCACTGCCTGGGTTTCAGCCGAGGTTGCCAGCATATCCAGAGGTGCTTTATCGCCAAGGCCGTATACCGGCTCAGTAAGCCAGCGTTTGGTTGCCACCATATCTTTATCGAACAGGGCATTGGCTGCTACCAGCACGGTAGCAAAACGATGCAGCCGGTCACTTTCTTCCTGCGTAAATTTACCCAGCTTTGCTCGCCTTGCCAGGGTAGCTGGTGCTAACTGGCATACTTGCGCTAACTGCTTTTTATCAAGCATTGAGACTAAAGACAGCTTATCAAATACGCTGTAGCTAAACCCTTCATGTAGCGCCTGATATAATTTAGGTCCACGCTCAGCAATACCCAACTGCTGCCACAAATTTGGTGCGGCATAAAGTGTGGGGGTAAACTCACGTACTAAGGCTGTCATGATGTATCCAATATCAGTTGATGCTTTTAGAGGTTATCATGTGATTGCTTTCTGGTCAAAAAAAGAGCGCTAAGACCATCACAATCTTAGCGCCCTTAAGAGATTAAAGCGGCAACTTAGTTAAACACCATCTCCGGTATATCGCCTTCGACAACCAGCTTGCCGGCAGTTTTTTGCTGAATTTCTTCAACTGAAATACCCGGAGCTCGCTCCAGTAAGTGGAAGGCGCCGTTACGTACTTCCAGCACGGCTAAATCGGTAACGATTTTCTTCACACAGCCGACGCCAGTTAGTGGCAGGGTGCAGTCGGTTAACAGCTTGCTGTTGCCGTATTTGTCGGCGTGGGTCATGGTCACAACAATGTTTTGCGCACCGGCGACTAAGTCCATCGCGCCGCCCATGCCTTTTACCAGTTTACCTGGGATCATCCAGCTGGCGATATTACCGTTTTGGTCCACTTCAAAGGCGCCCAGCACGGTTAAATCGACGTGGCCGCCGCGGATCATGGCAAAGCTTTCAGCTGAGCTGAAAATGGCTGCGCCTTTAATGGCGGTAACGGTTTCTTTGCCGGCGTTAATCATGTCGGCATCGATTTCATCTTCCGTCGGGTAGGGGCCCATGCCGAGCAAGCCGTTTTCTGATTGCAGCATTACTTCAATGCCGGCCGGCACATAGTTGGCCACCAGAGTAGGAATACCGATACCTAAGTTAACGTAGTAACCGTCTTGCAGTTCCTGCGCCACGCGCATGGCAACCTGTTCACGAGATAAAGCCATTGTTGCCTCCTTAACCTTGACGGACCATACGACGTTCAATGCGTTTTTCAAAGCTACCTTTGATCACGCGCTGCACATAAATACCCGGTGTATGAATTTGTGATGGTTCCAGCTCGCCCGGTTCAACAATTTCTTCTACTTCTGCTACGGTAATTTTACCTGCGGTTGCCGCCATTGGGTTGAAGTTCATTGAGGTGTGACGGAACATCAGGTTACCGTAGCGGTCAGCTTTCCAGGCACGTACTATGGCAAAATCACCGGTGATCGACTCTTCCAGCACGTAGTTACGGCCTTTAATTTCACGGGTCTCTTTACCTTCAGCCACGGGCGTACCGTAGCCGGTGGCAGTGAAAAACGCTGGTATGCCGGCACCGCCAGCGCGCATTTTTTCTGCCAGCGTGCCTTGTGGTGTCAGTTCTACTTCCAGCTCACCATTTAATAACTGCTTTTCAAACAGGGCGTTTTCACCCACGTAAGAGGCAATCATTTTTTTTATTTGCTTATCTTCGAGCAAGATACCCAGGCCAAAACCATCTACGCCGCAGTTATTTGACACTACGGTAAGATCCTTGGTTTTCATTTTTTTGATCTGAGCAATTAAGCCCTCTGGGATGCCGCATAAGCCAAAGCCACCGGCGATAACGGTCATACCGTCTTGCAGGCCTGCCATGGCGTCTTCGTACGAATGTACGACTTTATTAAACCCTGCCATTTTAAATCCTCTACGCGCTTTTTTAACTGTTAGTTTGCGTGCACTTGGCCTTTAGCGCCAATCCTACTTTAGAACTAGGCTGCTTGCCGAGCTTATCGGTAATAAACCAGCCGGCCTGGGCCAGCGCAGTTAAATCGATACCGTGCGAAATGCCAAGGCCGTTCAGTAAATACACCACATCTTCGCTGGCAACATTGCCTGACGCGCCTGCTGCATAAGGGCAACCGCCCAAACCGGCTACAGCGCTGTCGATAACTGCAATACCGCGGTTTAGCGCCACGTAAATATTGGTTAACGCCTGACCGTAAGTATCGTGAAAATGCACTGCTAGCTTGTCGGCGGGCACTACCGCGAGTACGGCATCAAGCATGGCATTGACTTTTTCCGGCGTACCAACACCAATGGTATCGCCAAGCGATATTTCGTAGCAGCCCATATCTAATAGGGCTTTGGCTACGCGCGCGACGTCTGATGGCGCAACATCGCCCTGATAGGGGCAACCGACCACACAGGAGACATAGCCGCGCACTTTATTGCCATCAGCTTTGGCTGCGTCCATGACCGGTGCGAAACGCTCTAAGCTTTCACTGATTGAGCAGTTGATGTTTTTCTGGCTGAACGCTTCGGATGCGGCGCCGAAAATAGCGACTTCTGTCGCTGCAACGGCTTTTGCTGCCTCATAGCCTTTCAGGTTAGGTGTCAGTGCGGCGTAAGTAACACCGGCTTGGCGTGTAATGCCGCTGAAAACATCGGCAGAGTCGGCCATTTGTGGCACCCATTTGGGGGAAACAAAGGCGCCGCTTTCAATGTAGCTGTGGCCGGCCGCGCTTAGCATATCAATCAGCGCGATTTTATCGGCGGTAGCCACGGCGGCTTCATTTTGCAGGCCATCACGCGGGCCGACTTCTACGATGCGAACGCTTTTAGGGAAACTCATGCTTCCTCCGGCGAGAAATCAACCAGCTCGGCGCCATCTTTAACCAGATCGCCGGCGCTATAGAACACTTCATTCACCACGCCATCTTTTGGCGCTTTGATGCTGTATTCCATTTTCATGGCTTCCATGATCACCAGCGTATCACCAGCTTTTACCGTTTTGCCGGCGTTGGCCATTACGGCGACGATAGTGCCGTTCATTGGTGCGGTTAAACTGCCGGCATGTTCGGCACCTTCAACCTCAGCGGCCACTTCGGTCTGGTAGATAAAGTCGTAACGCTGGTGCTTGATAAACACACTGATGGTGTCCTGATACTGGCTCACGCGCACCTTGGTGCGATGCTCACCCAGCACTGCGCTTAGCTCGTCGCCGTTAAGCTCGGCCGTGCAGCAAAGCTGCTGGCCTGCCACGTCAATCACATAATGCTGCTGCAGCTGCTGTACTTTTAATACCGAGTTTTGCTCGCCATGTTGCAGGCTGATCTCAACCGTTGGCATCTCGTTTATGCGCCAGCCATGGCTAAACTGCCAGGGGCAAAAGCTGTTGCACGAGCCTTGTGGCGCTTTTTGCTGCTGCAAAATAAACAGCGCAGCTAATACCAGCGCCTGATTGTTTTCTTTATTGGCCGGGGCAAATAAGCTTTGCTGATGCTTATTAATAAAGTTGGTATCAAGCTCAGCCGCTTTAAATGCAGGGTGCTCAGTTAAGCTGGTTAAAAAGCCCAAGTTAGTAGTAACGCCGGCAATACGGTAATCATCCAGTGCACGCAGCATACGGGCGATAGCGCGATCGCGGCTTTCATCCCAGACAATCAGCTTGGCGATCATCGGATCGTAGAACGGCGATACTTCATCGTTTTCTGCCACGCCGGTATCAACGCGTACATGGCGGTTGGCTTCCGGCTGGCGTAAATAGGTTAGTTTGCCGGTGGCAGGTAAGAAGTCGTTGTCGGGATCTTCAGCATACACCCGCACTTCAATAGCGTGGCCATCCAGCTGAATATCGTCCTGCGCCAGCGGCAGCTTTTCACCGGCAGCAACTAACAGCTGCCACTTGACTAAGTCCTGACCGGTGATCATCTCGGTAACCGGGTGCTCTACCTGCAGACGGGTGTTCATCTCCATAAAGTAGAAGGAGCCGTCTTCGTCGAATAAAAACTCCACCGTACCCGCACCACGGTAATCAATGGCTTTGGCCGCTTTTACTGCAGCTTCACCCATGGCTTTACGCTGTTCGCTGCTAAAGTTTGGTGCTGGCGCTTCTTCAATCACTTTCTGGTGGCGGCGCTGTATCGAGCAGTCGCGCTCGGCCAGATACACGGCATTGCCGTGATTATCGGCAAACACCTGAATTTCAACGTGGCGTGGCTTGGTCAGGTAACGCTCAATCAGCATCTTGTCGTTACCAAAACCGGCTTTGGCTTCGCGGCGGGCACTGGCCAGCGCATCGGCAAACTCTTCGGCTTTCCATACCACGCGCATACCTTTACCACCACCACCGTAGGCGGCTTTTAACAGCTGCGGGTAGCCAATACGCGCCGATTCTGTTTTGAGCAGCTCATCGGCCTGATCATCGCCGTGATAGCCCGGTACCAGTGGTACGCCGGCCTTGGCCATAATCTCTTTGGCGGCACTTTTTGAGCCCATAGCGGTAATAGCACCAACTGGCGGGCCAATAAATACCACGCCGGCTGCTTCACAAGCTTTGGCGAAGTCTTCGTTTTCAGATAAAAAGCCATAGCCGGGGTGGATGGCTTCTGCGCCGCTTTGTTTAGCGATAGCAATGATTTTGTCGCTACGCAGGTATGAATCTTTGCTTGGTGCCGGGCCTAACAAATAGGCTTCATCAGCCATGCGCACATGGCGGGCATTGGCATCGGCTTCTGAGTAAACCGCTACGCAGCGAATGCCCAGTTTATGAGCGGTGTCGATAACGCGGCAGGCAATTTCACCGCGGTTGGCGATAAGTATTTTACGAAACATTATGCGTCTTCCTTGCC
>NZ_DATCSY010000178.1:0-10274 GCF_036568245.1 Rheinheimera sp.
TATGGGTATGCCGTTTCTGGCTAATTACACCACAGCGTTTGAACAAGGCCACGCGCTGGATGAAGTGGTAAAAGAATTTACCATCAGCCGGGCCAAACTGCGTGACCCGGCAACCGGGCTTTACTACCACGGCTGGGACGAAGCTAAAGCACAAAACTGGGCGGATAAAGACACCGGTTTGGCCAGCCAGTTCTGGGGCCGCGGCTTAGGCTGGCTGGCGATGGCATTGGTTGATGTGCTCGACACCTTACCCGCAGATCAGACTGCGCTGCGTCAGCCGCTGCTCGATATGACTGCAGAACTGGCTGAAGCGCTGGTAAAAGTGCAGGATGCCGAAACCGGCGTCTGGTATCAGATCCTGGATAAGCCTAGCGCGACCGGCAATTATCTGGAATCTTCCGGCAGCAGCATGTTTGCCTACTTCTTTGCCAAAGGCGTGAATAACGGTTACCTGGACACACGCTATAAAGATACAGCGATTAAAGCCTATCAGGGCCTGGTAAACGAATTTGTTCTGGTGCATACGGATAACAGTGTCAGCCTGACCAATACCTGCCAGGTCGCCGGCCTGGGCTTTGGCCGCGATGGCAGCTACCGCTATTACATGAGCGAACCGGTGATCCGTAACGATGCCAAAGCCAACGGCCCATTTATTATGGCCGGCGTACAAGTTGCGCGCTTACTCTCTGCTAACTGATTTCTTCCGGTGTATTCGGCCGGCATTTGCCGGCCATTTTTTTAAAGGAACAGCATGCGCTTACTACTTTCTTTGTTTCTAACCGGCCTGAGCCTGATATTGCCAGCTCAGGCGCAACAGCCTTCAACCGTTACACTACATCTGGTCGGCGACTCGACTATGTCGGATAAACCTAACCTGGCTTACCCAGAGCGCGGTTGGGGCCAATTGCTGCCAGAGTTTTTATTACCGCAGCTTAAGGTAGTAAACCATGCCGCCAATGGCCGTAGCACACGCCGTTTTTTAAAAGAAGGCCGCTGGCAGCTGCTGCTAAGTGAACTGGCTAAAGGTGATTATGTCTTGATCCAATTTGGTCACAACGACTCGAAACAGTCTGATCCCGAGCGCTTTGCCGACGCTGATACCGACTATCAGCGTTTTCTGAAGCAGTTTATTACCGAGGTGCAGGCAAAAGGCGCTACGCCTATACTGGCCAGCTCTATTTGTCGGCGTAATTTTGCCGCAGACGGCACCCTTAAGCACGATTTGGCCGACTACGCGAACGCGGCAGCCAAAGTTGCTACAGAAACACAGGTAAGCTTTTTTGATTTGCAGCGGTTAAGCTGCGATTTCTGGCAACAGATGGGCCTAGCAGACAGCCAGCCATATTTTATTCAGGTACCTGCCGGTTTGTATCAGAAGTTTCCGGATGGTAAAACCGACAATACCCACCTGACCTTACAGGGCGCAAGCCGGATAGCGCAGTTTTTTGTGCAGGAGTTAAAACGTCAGCAGCATCCGCTGGCAAACTATGTTTACCGCGAGCTGTTATAGCCGTCGAATTTACCTGATGAACCAGCGATACCGGTTTGTCCTAAGCTAACCGTTGGAGCCCCGGACGGGCGGACAAATTCGTCAGGAACGAATTTGAACAGCTTCGCTGCCCAATAGGGGAAACTTCATGGATGAAGTTTATAAACGAGCCCCCAGGGATGGGTTCACGGCGTGTTAGCGTGGATAAACCGATTGTAGCGGGACTGCATGCAAACCTGCCTATACGACAGGTTTGCCCAGTCAGATTATGCCGGATTACTCTGGCGCTTTTGATACACCGACCATCGCCGGGCGCAGCAGGCGGCCATTTAACTCATAGCCTTTTTGCATCACGAAAGTTACGGTATTTGGCGCCACATCGGCAGACGGCTGAATGCTCATTGCCTCATGCAATTCAGGGTTAAACGGCTGGCCTTGCGGATCAATCTGGTTTACGCCGAATTTGGCGACGGTATCCAGGAAGCTTTTCAGCGTCAATTCTACGCCTTCAATCACGCCTTTTAACGCTTCATCTTCGCGGTTAATAAAGCCCAGCGCGCGCTCTAAGTTATCGACGACCGGCAGCAAGTCACCGGCAAACTTTTCCAGCGCAAACTTGTGTGCTTTTTCAACATCCAGGCTGGCGCGGCGGCGGATATTTTCAGATTCAGCCTTAATGCGCAGCATCACATCCTGTTGCTCTGCAACCTGTGCTTTGGCTTCAGCCAGTTCAGCTTCTAATTTTGCGATAATGGCCTGCTCACCGGATAACTCAACGGTATCAGCGTGCTCGTTGGTTTGAGCGGTTTGTTCAGTGGTATTGTCGTTAGGCTGTTGTTGCTCAGTCATGCGTTACTACTCCCAAATTAAGTAGGTGTATTATGGGGATGCTTGGCGCCGATTCAAGTTTAAATTTAACTGACGGGCGCAAGCGTCCACCAGTGGAATTAATCTGGCGTAGTTCATGCGCCGGGGGCCGAGTAAGGCGATAAAACGTTTTGGTTGGATCTGATAACGCTGGGCAATGACACTGACATTGGCCAACTCAACAAAGCCCGACTCTTTGCCCAGCAACAACTTAGGCTGATCGTCCTGCGTCACCGATTGTAATAACTGCACGAGCCCGTCGGGCCGCTCCAGCATCTGCATCACCTGCTGCAATGCCGGGTTTTGCTGATATTCCGGCGTTAACAGCAACTGGTGCTGACCATAAATTAATGGCTGATGTTGCTGCAGTTCATCTAAACTGAGCTGCCCTAACACTTTTTGCAGCAGCTGCTGACACAATGCGGTTTCACCGCGCACTATGACCCCGAGCCGCTCAATACCATCCTGCCACTGGCCGCCACCGCCAAGCGCGGCATTCAGTAAACACAACACCCGGCTCAAAGTGCTGTTATCAATAGCTGACTCGCAGTGCAGTACCCGGTGCAGAATATCGCCATCTTCATCTATTACCACCAGTAGTAAACGGTCGCTGGCAAGACGCACCAGGTCAATTTGCCGCACAATACGGCCATCGGCTTTGGGCGCACTGACAATAGCAACAAAGCCTGTCAGGTTCGTCAGCAACTGACCGACCTGCTGGCACAACAATGACACCGGTAGCTGCGGCACCAGCTTGCGCTGCAGCTCATTATTCCAGAAACCTGACAACGGCTGCAGCTGCAGCATTTTATCAATGAATAGCCTGATACCCGCTGTTGTCGGTATTCTGCCGGCAGATGTATGTGGCGAGCGGATAAAGCCCTGCTGTTCCAGCAGCATCATGGTATTTCGCACCGTTGCAGAACTGACAGCTAACTGGGCGTTATCGGCCAGCGCCTTCGACGACACCGGCTGACCATCCAGCAAATACTGCTCTACGATTAGCTTTAAAATCAGCTCAGGTCTGCTCAGGGTTAGGGTCATGCGCCATGCTCACTTCAATACTGTACTCGGATATGGGGGCTTAAGCTGGCAATTCAAGCTGAAAACGGCGCTAGTGTCTGCTGGCAGCTGTCGTTATACTGCAGTAACGCTTTGAAAGGAAACCGCTATGCAACACGCCTTTACTACTGTTGGCCTGATTGGCAAACCCCACCATCAGGGTGCAAACAACACTCTGATGGCACTGTATGCTTTTTTACAGCAACAGGGGCTGAAAATCTACGTTGAAGAGCGGGTAGCAGAATCACTGAATATCGCCGGTGTAGAAGTGCTGGATCTGGTCGAACTGGGCAAAAAATGTGACCTGGCAATAGTAGTAGGCGGCGATGGTAATATGCTGGGCGCAGCACGGGTGCTGGCACGCTTCGATGTGGCAGTGCTTGGTGTAAACCGCGGTAACCTCGGCTTTTTAACCGACCTGGCACCAGAGAGCTTTCAGCAGCCGCTATCTGAAGTACTGGCCGGCAACTTTGTCACCGAAAAGCGCAACCTGCTGGAAATCTCTGTGCACCGTCACGGTGCTATCAAAAGCAGCAACAGCGCAGTAAACGAAGCCGTACTGCATGCCGACAAAGTCGCGCATATGATTGAATTTGAAGCCTATATCAATAATGAGTTTGTTTACAGCCAGCGCTCTGATGGCCTTATCGTCAGTACGCCGACGGGGTCCACTGCCTACTCGCTATCCGGTGGCGGCCCTATCTTAACCCCCGATCTCGACGCCGTTACACTGGTGCCGATGTTTCCACACACGCTAAGCAGCCGGCCGCTGGTTGTCTCAGGCAACAGTGAAATTCGCCTCAAAGTAGCAAGCACTAACGATGCACACTTACAGATCAGCTGCGACAGCCACGTGATACTGGCGGTGATGCCGGGTGATGATATTTATATCCGTAAACATCCGACACCACTGCGCCTGGTGCACCCGCCGGGTTATAGCTATTTTCACGTACTGCGCAACAAGCTGGGCTGGGGCAGCAAACTTTATTAACGCCCCCCTTGCCAGCACCGGTTTTACTGTATAAAGTTACTGTATAAATAACCACTGTTTTTTATATCAGTAACTTTATTACACCGGAGCAACGCATGCTGTGTCATCTGCATATCAGTAATTTTGCTATTGTTCGCGCGCTGGAAATCGACTGGGCCAGCGGCATGTCTACAATTACCGGCGAAACCGGTGCCGGTAAATCTATTGCCATTGATGCCCTGTCGTTGTGTCTGGGAGAACGGGCAGATGCCGGTGTGGTGCGCCCGGGCGCAGATAAAGCTGATATTGTCGCCAGTTTTGATATCAGTAAGTTAACCGGTGCGCAGCAGTGGCTGGCCGAGCAGGATTTAGCCATGGGCCACGAATGTATCGTACGCCGGGTAGTCAGCAACGAGGGCCGTTCGCGCGGCTATATTAACGGGGTGCAGGTACCAGCCCAGCAGCTGAAAGCTTTAGGCCAGCACTTACTCAGCATTCATGGCCAGCACGCGCATCAGCAATTATTAAAGCAGGATTACCAGCGCCAGCTGCTGGATGCTTTTGCCGCCAATAGCACCACCCGTGAAGCAACGCGCAGTGCCTGGCGGGGTTGGCAGCAACTGCAGCGCGAGTACAGTGACTTACAGCAATCACAGCAGCAACGCGATGCCCAGCGCCAACTGCTGGAATATCAGGTGGCAGAACTGGACAACTTTGCCCCGCTGGATAACGAATACCCGCAACTGGAAGCCGAGCATAGCCGCTTAAGCCATGGCAATACCCTGCTGAGTCAAAGCCAGCAGTGCCTGCAGCTGATGTATGACGATGAGCAACAAAACATTTATCAGGCATTGTCTGTGGTCAGCGCCCAGCTGGATCAGCTGACCGCGCTGGACCCGGCACTTGGCAATATTACCCAGATGGTCAACGATGCGCTGGTACAAACCGAAGAAGCCAGCCGGGAACTGCGCCGCTACGCCGATAAGGTCGAGCTGGACCCGGAGCGCCTGGCGCAGGTGGACGAACGGTTAAGCCAATGGCTAAACCTGGCGCGTAAACATCAGGTAACTAACGAAGAGCTACCGGCATTGCATCAGCAACTGGCGGAGCAATTGGCCGCGCTGACCGGTAATGACAAACGCCTGCAACAGCTGTCAGCAGATATTCAGCAGGCCGAGCAGCATTATATGGCACAAGCCCAGCAATTAAGCCAGCAGCGCCAGCAGGCGGCAGAGGTGCTGAGCAATAAGATCAGCGCCAGCATGCACGAACTGAGCATGGCCAATGCCCGCTTTGCCATAGTGCTGCAACAACTGGGGGCCGAACAGGCCAGCGCTAACGGTATTGATAGCGTGGAATTTCAGGTATCAACCAACCCGGGCCAGCCGTTGCAGGCGCTGCATAAAGTGGCATCGGGCGGTGAATTATCCCGTATCAGCCTGGCAATACAGGTGATCCTGGCGGATAAAATTACCACGCCTACGCTGATTTTCGACGAAGTGGATGTGGGTATCAGCGGCCCGGTCGCGGCCGGTGTTGGGCGTTTATTGCGCCAGCTCGGGGAGTCTACGCAGATTATTTGCGTTACGCACTTACCGCAGGTTGCCAGTCAGGGCCATCAGCAATTGTTTGTTGAAAAATACACCGATGGCCAGGCGACAGAAACGCGGATGCGCCAGCTGAGTGACGATGACAGAATAAGCGAAATCGCCCGCTTACTGGCCGGTGAAAACATCAGTGCCAGTGCACTGGCTAACGCACGCGAACTTTTGTGCGCACCGGCAGTCTGAAAGAAGGTTTTTCACCGCGCCAATCATAGGGTATGATGAGGCCATTATGTTTAAGCAGAAGTGACAGATGAAAGCAGTAATTCAGACTTTAGTACTGGTAGCAGGTTTAGTTGGTTTAAGTGCCTGTAGCAGTTGGGTGTATCGGATTGATATTCCACAGGGCAACTTTTTAGAGCAGAAAGATATCGACAAACTGCGCGTTGCGATGACCAAAGAGCAGGTGAAGTTTGTACTGGGCACACCTGTTGCCAGCAATGCCTTTGATAACGACACCTGGCATTACTTTTATGCCCTGAAAAGCGGTAACGGTAACCATTTTGAGAAACAGCTGATTGTCGAGTTTAAAGACAACAAGCTGCAGGATATTAAAGGCGATTTTGATAAGTCAGCCGATTTTAATACACCGCTGGATATTTAATACAGCACAGCCTGATATCTCATCAAACATGACAATGAAGCCAGCGGAAGCTGGCTTTTTTATTCGCTGCTGGCTTTAACATCATGCGGCCGGCCACCGGTTACTTTGTCTGCCCGGCCTTCTTCTTTTGCCTTTTCAGCCCGGCGCCGGCGTAAATCTTTCGGGTCAGCAATCAGTGGCCGGTAAATTTCTATCCTGTCGCCTGCTTTTACCCTGTCATCCAGTTTAACCGGCCGGCTCCAGATACCTACTTTCTGGCTGTTAAGGTCTATTTCGCTGAACTGCTGCAAAATACCGCTTAGCTCGATGATTTGCTGCACACTGCTATCAGGTGACACATTAACGGTTAGCAAACTCTGCCGTTCCGGCAGGGCGTATGCCACTTCTACAGTAATAAAATCAGCCATGCTGGTCTCCGTATACCTGCTTTGCCCGCTGGGTAAAGGCATTAACCATGGAGGCAGTAAGCTCAGAAAAAATTTTACCAAAGGCAAACTGTACCAGTTTGCTGGAAAACTCAAACTCCAGCTTTAAGATTACCTTACAGGCAGTCTCACTTAATGGCTGAAACTCCCAGCCACCGCTTAAGCGTTTAAATGGCCCATCCACCAGTTGCATACCAATGCGTTGGTACGGCAGTAATGTATTGCGGGTGGTAAAACTATGGCCAATGCCGGCCTTGGAAACGGTCAATGATGCCACCATCTCAGTATCAGACTGACTGATAATACGGGCAGAGGTACAACCGGGCAAAAACTGAGGGTAGTCAGGTATAGCGTTGACTAAGTCAAACATCTGCTGTGCACTATAAAAAACCAGCGCACTGCGCTCAATTTGTGGCATACTCTCTCCCCTTTAAACTCGCCGCCGATTGTAACAGATTAATGCGCTGCAACAAGGCTTGAGCCACTGCCGACACCCAAAACAGAGCTGCGATAAATAACAGATTATGAGTAAAAAACAAGCAAACAAAAATAAGAACGGTACCATAGCGCAAAACCGTAAAGCGCGGCATGAGTACTTTCTGGAAGACCGCTACGAAGCCGGTGTAGCCCTGCAGGGCTGGGAGCTGAAGAGTATTCGCGAGGGCAAGGTCAACTTGTCTGACTCTTACGTTATTTTGCACCACGGCGAAGCCTTTTTGCTCGGTGCACAAATTCAGCCATTAAACAGCGCCTCAACCCACGTGGTATGTGACCCAGAGCGCAGCCGTAAATTACTGCTGCACAAACGCGAGCTTAATAAGCTGATTGGCTTAAAAGAACGCGAAGGCTATACGCTGGTTGCCACCGCTATGTACTGGAAAGCCTGCTGGGTAAAACTGGAATTCCATTTGGCCAAGGGTAAGAAAAGCTTTGATAAGCGTGACGATATTAAAGACAGAGACTGGTCACGCGAAAAAGAACGGATGATGAAGCACTCTAAACGCTGAGTGCCCTTGAAACTTTAACGGCGTAACCCCATCTAAGGTTATGTCGTTAAAATGTGCTATCAGACAATGCTAGCTTGTGTAACCACAGTGAGCTGCGTACAATAGCCAAACACTGAAGTGTAAGTGTAACACCACAGAATTCGGGGCTGATTCTGGATTCGACGGGATTCACGAACTCTTAGGTGCATGCCGAGGTGAGGTAGGCCTCGTAAAAAAGCCTCAATTAAATAGTCGCAAACGACGAAACTTACGCAATCGCTGCCTAATAAGCAGTAGATAGCTCTTCCCCTCACGCATGCCTGTAAGCTGAGACTCTGGAAGATCACCCCTAACAGGATCGCGTCGCGTCTTCGCCTGGAGACAAAACGTTAAAACCAATCAGGCTCGCCCGACGATAGCCTGCCATTCGGCGCTCATAGGGTTAACTAAATGAATGTGCTAAGCATGTAGTACCGACGATGTAGGTTTTTCGGACGCGGGTTCAACTCCCGCCAGCTCCACCACCTAGCAAAGGCCAGCAGCAATGCTGGCCTTTTGTTTTTCTGCCTGGCTGGCACTATGTCAGTTTTACATAGCCGGTGAGTAAGAATAGCCTACTGCCACAATGCTTTGGCGCTCGCCCCAGCCCAACCTTAAACAAAACCCCTAAATTTCAAAAACTTACGTTAATAATACAACTGGAACGATCTTTGCTGCGTAGTCTGAATAAGCTGCAAGCCAATAGCGGCGCATTAGTCAGGGCATAACAACAGCATGACATTAACCAAACCGGTCAAAATAACCATCGCCATTTTACTGCTTTTACTGGTAGCGCGCATTGCTGCGCCTGAAGCCATGGTGTGGTACGTCAATTCACTGCTGCAGCGCCAGCAGGGCATTAGCGGCCATGTGCAGGATATCGATTTAGCACTGTGGCGTGGCGGTTACGATATTAAGCAAGTTGAAATTTTTCAGCACAATGACAAAGGTAAGCTGCCACTGTTTTCTGCCGAGCGCCTGAGTTTACAGCTGTCGTGGGCCAAGCTGTTAAAGGGTGAAATTGTTACCACTATGGCATTTTATAAACCGGTGATCATGGCGCTGGACCGCACTGATCAAACCGATATTACCGAAGATGCCGTACTGGATGAGCGCACCTGGATTGGCCTGGCAAATGATTTAACGTTGTTTTCGATTGATAAACTGTCACTGTACGATGGCCGTATTGAGTTTAACGCCATTGCCAAAGATGTACTGGGTGAGCTGATTTTAAGCGAGGTACAGGGCGAGGTGCGTAATTTACATAATGATGCCGAGTCTGAGCTGCTGACGGATATAAATCTGGAAGGTACCGTAGGTGGCAGCGCGCCGTTTTTTATCCGCGGCAAGTTTAACCCTAATGTGCCCAAGCCCAGTTTTGACATCAATATGCAAATGGAAAAGCTACCCACCAAAGTAACTGATAGCATTGTAAAAATTTATGCCCCTTTTGATGTTGAAGCCGGTGAGTTTGAACTGGCAGCCGAACTGGCCAGCGATAACGGCCAGGTGAACGGTTATGTTAAGGCTGGTATTTATCAGCTTGAAGTGTTCTCCTGGAAAGAAGACGTTGTTAACGATGTGATAAAAGGTGACGACAACCCGTTGCAGCTGTTTATTGAAGCACTTTCGGCGGCGCTGGCCGAGTTGTTTGAAAATCGTGATGAGAAACTGATAGCCACACGGATACCGGTACAGGGCGATATCAGCTCCCCGGATAGCTCAGTGCTAAAAGCCATAGGCGGGTTGTTCTACAACGCTTTTATAAAGGCTTACCAGATGCGGGTGGAAGATATTATTGATTTCACGTCAGTGACAGCTGACGAGAAAGACAACGCCAGAGCTGATAACAGCGATAAAGAAGCTGATGCAGATAAACAGAATAAACACTAGATGCGGCTAACCAGCTGCGTTGGAGTAATCTATGACATCTAATACCACGCTTAGCCTGCTGTTACTATTGCTGTTAAGCGGCTGCGCCAGCCAGCCCCAGACACCGCCTGCTGATACCCCAGCCCCGGCAACCAGTAGCCAGAACGCTGACAATAGCACCAACGCTGGGCTTTCAGCTGCCGAACAGCTTAGCAGCGGCAAAACCGCCACTATTGAAACCTCGCAGGGCCGTATCGAAATTGAGCCCACCGTAGTCGATATGGCCGATCGCAGCCAGGTTACCGGCGACAGCACCGAGCAGCAATACAACGACCCGCTGGAGGGTTGGAACCGCG
>NZ_DATCSY010000179.1:0-3018 GCF_036568245.1 Rheinheimera sp.
AGGCAGCAATAAAGTAGCTGGCGTCTATCAGCAGAGCAGCATTCATTTATTACTCCTTATTGCTTTTGTTTGAAGGTTTAAACATCTGTAGCATACGCTCGGTCACCACATAGCCGCCGGCAGCGTTGCCTGCGCCCAGCAATACGCCAACAAAGCCGATAATTTGCTCCGGCACTGAGGTGGCGTTGAGCAATGCCCACAGTGCGCCGACGACGACAATACCGTGAATAAAGTTGGAGCCGGACATCAGCGGTGTGTGCAGAATGGCCGGTACCCGGCCGATGATTTCAAAGCCGGTAAAGGCGGCCAGCATAAAGATATACAGCGCGACAAAGCCGGTCAGTACAGTAGTGGTGTAATCCATGACTATCCCCCAAATCGGTAGCAATATTATTGTTGTTCCAGCGCAGTTTTCACTGCTGCGGGTTTAATTTCGCCATTATGTGTCAGCAGCGTTTTTGCCAGCACTTCATCGTTCCAGTCCGGCTTGATTTCGCCGTCGCTGACAAACAGCTGCAGTAAATTCAGCAGGTTTTTCGCATACAACTCAGAGGCATGCTCCGCCAGCATAGATGGCACATTTAATGGTGCAGCAATAGTGACCTGCCCCTGGCTGACGGTTTCGCCCGGTACACTGTATTCGCAGTTGCCACCGCCTTCTGCAGCCAGGTCGATGATAACGGCACCGAGTTTCATGCCATCGACCTGTTGTTTGCTGATCAGTTTTGGCGATGGCCGACCCGGAATGGCTGCAGTGGTAATAACAATATCGGCTTGCTGAATATGTTTGGTCACCACAGCGGCAATTTTGTCTTTCTCCTCCTGCGTCAGTTCGCGGGCATAGCCGCCTTCGCCCCGGGCATCCACGCCGGTATCGACAAACTTGGCGCCTAAAGATTCTGCCTGTTCTTTGGTTTCCGGCCGCACATCATAGCCTTCGGTGATGGCCCCCAGCCGCCGAGCAGTAGCCAGCGCCTGCAAGCCGGCAACGCCCAGGCCCATCACCAGGCAACGCGCCGGCCGGATGGAACCAACGGCGGTGGTCATCATCGGCAGAATACGCGATAGCTTAGTCGCGCCCAACAGCGCGGCGTAATAACCGGCCAGTGCAGCCTGGGACGATAAAGCATCCATCGCCTGCGCCCGGCTGATGCGTGGTACCTGCTCCATCGCAAAGCAGGTGATCTGCTGCTCGCGCAATAGCCGGGTAAGCTCAGGCTCTTTATGCGGATAAATAAAACTCAGCAGTATGCTGCCTTTACGCATCAGGCGGATGTCATCTGCAGTGGGCGGTTGTACCGACAATACGATGTCTGCATCGGCCAGTAAATGTTGCTCCGTGCCGGCAATCTCAACGCCTTTGTATGCATCATCAGGTAGTTTGCTGCCAAGGCCGGCGCCGCTTAGCATGCTGATCGTGCAGCCAAGCTTTGCCAGTTTATCGGCCACGGCAGGCACCATGGCGACACGTTTTTCGTTTGGTCTGCGCTCCATCAGCACAGCAACCTTTACCGGCATATCCTTTACTCCTTTTTATAACTGTTTGAGGAGTATAGTCTTTATTTTTCAACTTATTGGATTAGTGCCGGTGATGTCTGGCATTTTTGCCGGTTATTTCCATAGCTGGCATAAATTGTTTTAGATTTTCAAACGTGATGTGAAGCCTGACGAAGTTTGCTCACGCTGTTAACTAAGCGTGCGGTTGGCTGTCATCCAGCGCCAGCTGCAATGTCTGCAGTATGTCCGGGCTTTTCCGCAGTATACGCAGTTGCTGAAATAGCTCTGCCGCTTGTGGGTACTGCAGCTTCAGGTAACTGAACCATTGTTTGATACGGTTAGCGTAGTACTGGCCTTTGTCGCCACTTATCTCAAACTCCGAATACTGCATCAGCAGCTCAAGCACCTGTGACCACGGCATTACCGCGCTAGCTGATCGTATCGTTTGTGCCAGGTTGGGCATCGCCAGCGCGCCGCGGCCGAGCATAATGTCAGTGCAATCTGACTGCTGCTGGCACAGCTCGGCGTCAGCGGCAGTCCAGATTTCACCATTGGCAATAAGTGGAATATTGACCTGTTGCTTAATTTTAGCGATCCACGGCCAGTATGCCGGTGGTCGGTAACCATCACTCTTGGTTCTGGCATGCACGGTCAGCATGCTGGCACCGGCGGCGGCAATGGCCGCTGCGTTGTCGAGTGTCAGGCTGGTATCATCGTAACCTAGACGGATTTTAGCACTTACTGCTACTTCGTCAGGCACAGCATCACGCACCGCTTTAACAATACGGTACAGCTGCTCGGTTTCTTTTAGTAATACGGCGCCGCCGCGGCTTTTATTGACCGCTTTAGCCGGACAGCCAAAGTTTAAGTCGACCCCCGGCGAGCCAAGCTCAACGGCGCGCACGGCATTTTCAGCCAGCCAGTGTGGTTCCTGCCCAAGGAGCTGTACCCGTACCGGCGTGCCTGCCGGTGTTTTTCCGGCGTTTAACAGCTCGGGGCAAATGCGGGTAAACACCCGCGTCGGCAGCTTTTGGTCCACCACCCGGACAAATTCGGTAATACATAAATCGTAACCGCCGATCCGGGTTAACATATCGCGCATCAGGTGATCGACCACACCTTCCATCGGTGCCAGAATAATTTTCATCCGGGAGTTACTCAGCGTTTTTATTGCGGCGGCAGCGCTCAGAGCAGTACAGCACGCTGTGCCAGTTGCGTTGCCATTTTTTACGCCAGCTAAACATCAGACCACATACCGGACAGCGTTTTTCCGGCAAATGTAGCTTTTGGTGTGCCATGCTCAGACAGAGTATATGGTACTGATTTGTTGGCGGTGTAACAGCTCGGCCAGCTCTGGCAGCTGCAAAGGCTCAATGTCCAGTACTTCCAGAATAGCGCTTTTATGTTGCTCCCATTCCGGATCCAGGCTCAGCTCAAACAGCTGACGGCTTTCGCCGCTGAAATGCTCGGCCAGTTTCAGCAGCGCAAACAGCTGTTTTTCTGCATCGCTGTCAGACTCCA